>PANG01000036.1 GCA_002708345.1 Planctomycetaceae bacterium
CAGTCATTCAATGACGATCTCCCCTTCGACCAGTTCATCCAGGAACAGCTGGCCGGTGACGAGATGGTCACGCCACCACTGAAGAACATGTCGGCCGAGAGCATCCGCATGCTCACCGCCACCGGCTTCCTGCGAATGGGCGTCGATGGTACTGGCAAGGAAAACAACGATGCCTCCAGGAACCAGGTCCTTGCCGACACGATCAAGATCGTCAGCTCGTCGCTACTGGGGATGTCGGTTGGCTGTGCACGGTGTCACGACCATCGATACGATCCAATCTCACATGTTGATTACCATCGACTTCGAGCTGTTTTCGAGCCCGCCTTCGACTGGAAGAACTGGCGAACACCTGGTGGGCGACAAATTTCACTCTACACGGACGTCGACGCCGCCCGCCGCAACGAGGTGAACCAGGAAGCGGCGGTGCTGGAAAAGGAGCGGGACGCGAAGCAGGCAGAGTATATCCAGATAGCGCTGGACAAGGAATTTGAACAGTACGAGGAAGCGGTTCGAGTCCAGCTGCAGGAGGCCAAGAAGACCGCGGCCGACAAGCGTTCTGCCGAGCAAAAGAAGCTGCTGGAGGATCAACCGAACTTGAACGTCTCGGCAGGNAACCTCTACCAGTACAACCAGGGGCACGCCGACAAGATCAAGGAATACAACAGCCAGATTGGTGAAATCAAGAAGAAAATTCCNATCGAGGAGTTCCTGCGTGTGACCACAGAGCCGGGATCCGAGATTCCCAAGACATTCCTCTTTTACCGCGGGGACCATCGTCAACCACAGCAGCAAGTTGTTCCTGGTGGACTGACAATCACTGCCGCCGAAGGAAAACGCCTGGCAATCGAGGAGAATAATACTGATCTCTCTTCCAGTGGCCGCCGGCTGGCCTACGCTCGCTGGCTTACCAGCGGACAACATCCGACCGTGGCCCGCGTGCTGGTCAACCGGGTCTGGCTGCATCACTTTGGACGCGGCATCGTGGAAACACCGGGGGAGTTTGGAAAGCTTGGCAGCCTCCCGACTCATCCACAGCTGCTTGACTGGCTCGCCNGCTCTTTCATGGACAGCGGCTGGAGCCTGAAACAANTGCACCGCCTGATCGTGACTTCCACCGCTTACCGGCAATCCTCGGTTCGGGATGCCGGGTTTGACAGGGTGGATGCTGCCAATGCGTACTACTGGCACAAGTCGGTGCAGCGACTGGACGCTGAGATCGTCCGGGACCGGATGCTGGCGGTAAGTGGCCAGCTGGATACCACCATGTATGGTGCAGCCGACAGCATAACGGCGGATGACTCGGGCAAGGTGAGCGCGGGCGATTCCAGGCGGCGGAGCATCTATATCCAGGTCCGCCGTACGCAACCGGTGGCCCTGCTCCAGGCCTTTGATGCACCGGTGATGGCAGTAAATTGCGAAAAGCGATCCAGTTCCACCGTGGCCAGCCAGTCACTGATGTTGATGAATGGTGACTTCATCCTCTCCGCTGCCAGCGCCCTTGCCGCCCGGGTGGACNAGNAAGCAGGCGGNCAAGTTNACCCCGCGCTGGTCGAGGGCCTNCAGATTGATTTCGATGCAGAGTCTTACNCGCAGNTNCGNANTCCCTGGNGTTACGGTTACGGGTTTATTTCCGAGGCGGNGGAGGGGGGCATTGCCCCAGTGAACTTCACCCATTATCCGCTTTATGCCGACGGTTACTGGAAGGGCGGAAAAGAGCTTCCCGACCCGACCCTGGGGTATTCATTCCTGATTGCAGGCGGGGGGCATCCCAATAACATTACCCAGCGACCGATCCGCCGATGGATATCGCCGGTAACAGGAAAACTNACNATCAAGGGCTCCCTGANCCACTCCTCGGAGAACGGTGATGGGNTAAGGCTGACCGTTTACAGTAGTCGCCTGGGAGCACAGGGAAGCTGGGACGCTGCAGGCAGTAGCCAGGAATACTCGGTCTCCCTGGAGGTCCAGCGGGGAGATTTCATCGACACGATTGTCGATGAACGAACAGGCAATAACTCGGATTCATTCAGCAATTCCTACACCATTACGCTGGCAAACGAGAACGGCAGCGACGGGAAAACCTGGCATTCCGAGAAAGACTTTCACGGACCGATTGAAGAAAAAGTGATCGTGATAAAATCGCCGATCATAGAACAGGCAGTTTATGCATGGCAACTTGCCTACTGCCGAACTCCAACAAGGGAGGAAGTGGAACTGTCGGCGCGGCACATCGAGACACAGCTCGATCTACTGATGGACCAGGGCCACGAAAACCCGGTGCTCCAGGCGATGGCAAATTATTGCCAGGCGCTGCTCGGTTCCAACGAGTTCCTTTATGCAGAATAATGATGATGAGTGATTCGTGATCTCAACAACCCCCAGGTCAACACCATGACAGACAGGCCCCCGATTAGAAATCGCCGGGAGTTCCTTGCCCAGAATGCCCTGGGGATGGGAACCGTCGCCCTGGCCACGCTTNTNAACGATGACAAGCTNCTGGCCACACCGGCAAATATCCCCCGCGGNCAACAGGTTTTTGACCTGGCCCCCAAGCAGCCTCACTTCGAGGCCAAGGCCAGGTCGATGATNTCGCTGTTCATGCATGGCGGGCCNGCCCACATGGACCTNACCGATCCCAAGCCGGAACTCCAGCGGNTNNACGGCAAGACNTACCAGGGNGANGTNCAGNACAGTNNCANCAAGCNGGCCAGCAAGCGNCTGCTGGGAAGCCGCTGGAANTTCNAGAAGCACGGCCAGTNTGGTACCGAGATNTCNGAACTGCTNCCNAATATTNCCGGNGTTGTTGATGACATCTGCCTGATCCGCTCGATGCATAGCGGCTACAACGGCCATGAAGTGTCGATCCGTTATATCCACTCCGGGATACCGGGAATCACGGGACGGCCCACGATGGGTAGCTGGCTGCTCTACGGGCTCGGCTCAGATACTGCCAACCTGCCTGCTTACATGGTAATGACCGACCCGGGTGGGCCGCCGGTCGATAACACCCACAACTGGTCCAACGGATGGATGCCAAGCATGTTCCAGGGAACTGTCTTGCGGCCCAGGGAACCACGCATCCTTAACCTTGATGCTCCCGCACACCTGCGCGGTGAAATCCAGCAGGGAAACCTCGGTTTCCTGGCCCGGCTTAACAGGCGACACCTGGAAAAACACCCTGGGGAACGTGACCTGGAAGCGCGTATTGCCAGTTACGAACTGGCAGCCCGCATGCAGACGGCAGCCAAGGAGGCCCTCGATATCTCCCAGGAGACGGCCGAGACTCACAAGCTCTATGGCCTCGATGACGACGCCACTCGTGAATACGGTACGCGCTGCCTGATCGCTCGCCGGATGGTTGAGCGTGGCGTTCGATTCGTACAGCTTTTCCTCAACAGCCAGCCATGGGACAACCACCAGAACATCAAGAGTGCCCTGCCGGGAATCTGCAGGCGAACCGACAAGCCGGCTGCCGCGCTGGTCACCGATCTCAAGCGGCGGGGGCTGCTGGACACCACCATCGTGCACTGGGGAGGGGAAATTGGTCGCCTGCCGGTAACCGAGGGGGACGCCGAGTCCGGGGGCCGTGATCACAACGGCCAGGGATTCAGTGCCTGGCTGGCTGGCGGGGGCTTCAAGCCGGGCATCGTCTACGGTGAAACGGATGAAGTGGGCCACCGGGCTGCAGTCAACAAGGTGACTGCCAATGACTTCCAGGCCACGCTGCTTCATCAGTTTGGTCTCGACCACTCCAAGCTGGCATTCTTTCACAANGGGCAGGAGCAAACCCTGACAGCAGGACGCGAGGCACGGGTGGTTCACGATATCATCAGCTGATTCACACCCACGGTACTCCGATGACAATCCTCAATCTCGGCACGAACCCGATCAAGACCTGCGGGACTCCGATTTCACGACGATCGCTGCTCAAGATCGGTGCCGCTTTACCCCTTGCCGGCCTGTTCGGCCAGCGACCTGGCGCTGCCGCCGGGAATGCCAGCGCCAAGTCGGTCCTCTTCGTCAACCTGATCGGCGCACCAAGCCACATGGACCTGTTTGATCCAAAGCCACAGGCGCCGGCCGAATACCGTGGCCCTTTTAATGTCATCCCGACAAGGACCCCTGGTGTCCATTTCTCGGAGNTGCTGCCCAAGTGTGCCGCGATCAGTGACAAGTACACGGTTGTTCGCACGAACGTGAATCACAGTGCTGACCACCTGGTCGCGATGTCGACGATGATGAGTGGTTACCTGCCCACCGATGGTGGCGAAACGGGGAACGGTACTCCCTCCGGTTACCAGCCCAATTTTGGATCGATTGCATCACGGGTCATTCGGCGACAGGGATTGCCGACCTTCGTTTCGCTCGCCAAGGGTCCGATCGGTGATGGTCGAGGCCCCAGCCTGGCTGCCGGTGGCAACATCTGGGGGCGACGGCACGATCCATTCATGCTCCACTGCGACCAGGCCGGATCGGTTACATTGCCTGGACTGGACCTGCTCGAAGGGATCAGCCCGGATCGACTTGGTGACCGCAGNAAGCTGCANCAGGAGCTCAACAGGGCAAAGCGGCAGGTTGANGCGCTGGCATCCTCGGATCTCTCTGCCCTCTACGGACGAGCCTACAGCCTGCTGACGTCCGCCAGCTCGAACAGGNCATTTGAGATCTCGGAGGAATCGAAAGCGACTCGCCAGGCCTACGGACAAACCTCCTTTGGGCAGAGCTGCCTGCTGGGTCGCCGCCTGGTCGAAGCCGGAGTNCCCTACGTGCAAGTCAACTGGAGCCAGTATGCCGAGGTGCTTTATGGATTCTCCGATTACGGCTGGGACACGCATGCCGATAATTTTGGCCTGATGGAAGACTGGCATGGTCCGCTGCTTGACCATGTCTTTTCAACGCTCATGAACGATCTCGATGACCGTGGCCTGCTGGAGACGACCCTGGTGATCCTGATGGGTGAATTTGGGCGAACGCCACGCATCAACAGCATCGGTTCACGCGACCACTGGCATGACTGCTACTTCTCGCTCTGGGCAGGTGCCGGGGTGCCGCGCGGACAGGTTGTCGGCATGAGNGACAAGAGGGCAGAANACCCGATCACCGATCCTTTNACCCCCGCGATGGTTGGCACGACAATCCTCGAGAAAATGGGGATCACCAGCCAGCAACGAGCGGAACTGAAGGTACTTCAGGATAGCCATGCATTTGAACCTCTCATGTAAANTCCTGGCGGCCGTGCTGCTGCTGCCGACCATCNGCATGGCAGATGAGCCTCGCCAGTTGACGACCGATGGCGTCTGGAAGCTGAGTCCGCGCTACTCGCCTGATGGCGAGTCGGTCTACTATTCCCAGTCATCCGGGGGAGGTCGGGTCTTCCTGCACCAGCTTGAGCTGAAAACAGGACAAGACAAGAAGCTGCTGCTGGAGGCGACAGACCACCTGTTTGACCCGGTGATGTCCAGCGATGGCCGCTACCTTGCTTATTGCCAGTCCTCGGGGTCACCCCAGCTGGTCCTCATGATCCGGGATCTTCAAGCAGAGAAGACTGCAGAGTACCGGCCGGTGGGTGCCCGTAGTACNGCTCGGCGGCCGGCGTTTATCCCCGCTACGAACCTGGTCGCTTTTACCGAGTCGGGCGAGGGTGGACAGCAGATTTCGGTTGTCGATTACGAGGGGAAAAACCGCCGGCTCGTGACCGAGATACCTGCCAATAACCGCTGGCCAGATGCATCACCGGACGGCAAGAAGCTGGTCTTCAGCAGCAGCAAGGCGGGCAACTATGATCTTTATACGATCCACCTCGATGGNACTGAACTGACCCAGTTGACCAGGCATCCTTTAAGGGACATCCATCCCGCCTGGTCACCCGAGGGAAAACGGATTGCCTTTGTCAGTGTGCGAGATGGTGACCATGAGATTTACCTACTGGAGATCGCGACGGCAAAAATCACCCAGGTGACAGACAACGATACGCGNGACGATTTTCCATCCTGGTCACCAGACGGGAAGAAACTGGTCTATATCTCCCAGCGCGAGGGATCGACAGACCTCTACGAGCGCGCGGTCAAGTGAGCCAGCTAGTNTNCCAGNACTTTNCGCAGGGCCGCTTCCAGTTGCTGATCGGATCCCGGGGCAACCCAGCGCCAGCTGTGTCCAAAGTTCTCTTCGAAAGCACGCCGCGTCGGTATGTAGCCCGGCCAGCACTCGCCAAAACCGATAGACATGATGAAGTCATCAGGCCGCAGCTTCTGGGCCATCAGCTGGTAGCCAACAAAAGTTTCGCCGGGGAAAAGCACGATCCGGGCCGGGCCTAGCTCCACGCAGGGCATGTCAATCTGCCGCCCCGCGGCAATACGGTCCAGGCTCGCCAGGCCCATTGCCGCAAGGATCCGCTNGCCGACATCCGCGTCCGCATCCTCCAGCGTGGCGCTCAGCGCTGCGCGTGAAAACTGCTCGGCGTCGTTAAAGGCCAGGTCGAACGAGGTGTTGCGAAAACCAACATGCTTAAGCGGCANNCGCGTGGTTTCCTGCCAGGCAGTCGTCATCGCCTGGTAAAGCCGATCTGCCAGCACCACCCGGTTATCGGGGGAACCGTCGTTGTACTTGCCAGCGGTCACGTCGCCACTACAGCCCGACAGGTAAACCTGCATGATCCCCCGGTCATCCATGGCCCGTCGTTCGCGGGCGATGCCGACAAAATCCCAGCTCACCCCACCTTGCCCGTAGTAGCTCATCGGGTGNGTGGCATAGCTATGCAGTGCCAGCAGCGGCTGCCGCCGGTTCCAGAAACTGATCGTTCGAAGCCAGGGGTCGATCTCCCCATCGTCCGCATCCCGGTTCTGCTCGCTCCGACCACTGCTGCTGCCCCGGCCGTAATGTACCCGGCCATCGGGCAGTGCTACGCGGCGGTTGGAAGCAACCTGCGTGACACGAGCCCGCCCCAGCCCGAGATGGGTCACCGGCTCGGCATTCTCGAGGCTATCGGTGACNGCCTGGGAGACTCGCTTGAGCGTCNGTTGATGAAATGAAATGTCATACAACTCTCCCTGCAATCCAAACTTGTCAAGCAACTGCTGGGCTCCCCGGTCAATCACCGGGGCATCATGCTGGTGCAGGCTNCTNACGAGGACTCGCTGGCGAACCGTGCCNGCTGCTTTTGCCAGCGTATCNCGCCACTCGTCATAGGCATCGTTGCGAATCTCGCACCAGTCAAACGCGGCCAGAACAATTGGCTTGTCTGCTCCCAGCAGAACAAATCCATAAACTCGCAGTGGATCCACAATCTCTTTTGACTTGGTAGGCAAAACGCCCATGCAACGATGACCCAGGGGGATCGTCACATCGGCAGAAAAGCGTGCGAGGCGGAACCCGGCTGCGGAAACGGGGCTGGTAACAAGTCCCAGCAGGGCAAAGAAGACAACAAGAGAAGAGCAAATCTGGCAACGTTTCATTTTCTCTGGCCTCGATCAAATGCCGATAAATAGGAAGGGGAGGGGATTTCTGACAGTCTACCGTCTTTAATTCCCCGTAGACACAGGGTCATTTAGTGAATGATGTGGCGACAGCTCAATATGCGAGTTAAAATTCAGCAGTGGATCCCATTGTGAACTGGAGTACTTAAGTGAGTTATTCACCTCATTACCAGCGGCTGTCGCGNCGAAACTGCCTGCAACTCGGGCTCGGAAGCCTGTTCGGTGGAGGGCTGGTTAACGCCCTGCGTGTCCGTGGCCAGGCGTCGGAACAGGATNCAACCGAGCCAGTCACTGCCACCAGCTGTATCCTTATATGGATGGACGGCGGTCCGACTCACTTTGAGACGTTTGACCCCAAGCCAGAAGCGCCNGCGGAAATTCGTGGNGAATTCAACTCGATCGCCACGAGNGTNCCNGGNGTACGTTTTTCCCAGCACATGTCCAAGCTGGCCGCCTCGCTCGACCGCTGGGCCCTGATCCGATCAATCCGTCACAACCAGGGTAACCACGGAGCNGGNAACCATTACATGATGACCGGGGCNCCNCCCCGCATCCCNGTCGGCTGTGGTGCNTTCGTNAGCTTCCATCCCAGCATGGGAGCGGTTGCAAGTCACGAGCTGGGCCGGGATAACGGGCTCCCCAATTACTTCTCGATGCCTCGCATGACACGATCCGGGGGTCCAAATTTCCTTGGTGCCGAACATGCTCCCTTCGTTGTTCCCGGGAATCCAGACAAACCGGATTTCCAGGTTCGAGATGTTGCCCTGCCACGAGGACTCACCACGGGCCAGTTCCATCACCGTTCTGACCTCCGGAAGACACTTGACCAGCTAAAGCGAATCAACCACCAGGCTGCCGGGGATCCAGNCAATGCCCTCGATAAGTACTGGCAACAGGGAATGGACCTGGTCACTTCGCCGGAAGCCCAGAAGGCCTTTGACATTACGGTAGAATCGGACGAGGTCCGCAAGCGATACGTACGGAACCAGTTTGGCCAGTCCTGCCTGATGGCACGGCGACTGGTGGAGGCGGGAGTTCCTTTCGTCACGGTTTATGACGGTGGCTGGGATAATCATTCAAATATCTTCGGTAACCTCCGCGAACGTCTCCCGCAGTGGGACCAGACGGTGAGCACCTTGCTTGAGGATCTTGAAGACCGTGGCCTGCTTGAAAGCACCCTGGTAATCGCCCTTGGCGAGTTTGGACGCACACCGAAAATATCGACCCTCTCGGGACAAACGACACCGGGCCGGGATCACTGGTCCAACGCCATGAGCGTCTTGATGGCAGGTGGCAGGACACCCGGCGGTACGGTTATTGGTGCCACGGACCGCAAGGGTTATTCCGCGGTAGAGCACGTCCTCGGCCCCGAGAACTTTGTCTCTACTGTTTACAGCAAGCTGGGGATCAATCCCAATAAGATTCTCTACACGCCAGAAGGCCGCCCGGTACACCTGGTAAGTAACCCAAAACCAATCCGCGACTTGATGCATTCATAATCGTTTCCTGACAGACCTTATCTACCACGATCTCCAGGGGGATTTCCCATGTCCAGTACAGTCAGCCGTCGTCGATTCCTGGGAACCACTGCTGCCGTTTCCCTGGCAGCCAGCACCGGCCAGGCCGCCGCTCCAAGTGACAAGGTAGTGATCGGCGTGATGGGCCTGAGCCGCGGGCGTTCGCTGGCAGACAGCTTTGCCAAGAAGCCAAACGTGGAGATCAAGTACGTCTGTGANGTCGACAGCCAGAGAGCAGCCAGTTGTGCTGACCTGGTCAAGGGTGCTGTCGGCAAGGCACCCCAGGCAATTGGAGATTTTCGCAGGATCCTCGATGACCCGGATGTCGATGCACTGGTCTGTGCCGCCCCCAATCACTGGCACGCACCGGCCACGATCCTTGCCTGCCAGGCGGGCAAGCATGTTTACGTCGAGAAGCCCTGCTCGCACAATCCCCAGGAGGGGGAATGGATGGTCAAGGCCGCCCGCAAGCATAACCGTGCCGTCCAGATGGGCAGCCAGCGGCGAAGTGGTGAGACCCTGCAGAAGGCAATCCGGATGCTGCATGAAGGCGTGATCGGCCGTGTTTACTCGTCGCGAGCCCATTACTATAGTCTTCGCGGCTCGATCGGAACCGGGGCACCAGCCACCGTGCCCGAGCACCTCGATTACGAACTCTGGCAGGGTCCTGCCCCCCGGACTCCCTACATGGACAACCAGGTACACTACAACTGGCACTGGTTCTGGCACTGGGGTAACGGTGAACTTGGGAATAACGGCATTCACTCGCTGGACGTTTGTCGCTGGGGACTTGANGTTGATTATCCCACCAAGGTCACCTCTTCAGGTGGTCGGTATGCCTTTAAAGATGACCAGCAGACACCCGATACGAATTCTGTCATCTTCGAGTTCGAGGNCCGTCGCAGTATCAGCTGGCAGGGACTGAGCTGTAACAGAAACGGTGATGGCTTTGTCGACTTCTTTGGAGAAAACGGTTCGATGGTGATTGGTGGTGGAGGGGAATACACCCTCTATGACCGCAATAACAAGCAAGTCGAAACCGANGCTGGTAGCCGTGGTGACCAGGAACACATCATCAACTTCCTCTCGGCCATTCGTAACGACAAGCCACTGTCACTGAATTCCGAGATCGAAGAAGGCTACAAGAGCACGCTGATGTGTCACCTGGGCAACATCTCGTACCGGACCGGGCGGACGCTGAACTGCGATCCATCCAACGGCCATATCCTGGATGACAAGGAAGCGATGGGACTCTGGGGTCGCGACTACGACAAGGCTTTTGAACCCAAGGTCTAGGGTAACAGCTCAGGCGAGAATATCGGTGACCACGCTGGCCCCGGTGAGTGAAACGTCTGTCAGGGTTTCGTCCCGGCCCGCGTTCTCGTAGATCAACTCCTCGTGATTCAGGCCCAACTGGTGGAGGATCGTACCGTGCAGGTCAGCCATGCTGACCCGGTTAACCGCCGCCTTGTAACCAACCTCGTCTGTTTCCCCGTAGGTAATCCCCCGCTTGAAACCGCCGCCTGAGAGCAGCAGGGAGAAAGCGTTGCGGTTGTGATCCCTGCCCGTGCCATTCTGGGAGACCGGCAGGCGTCCGAATTCACCTGACCAGACGACAATCGTTTCCTCCAGCAGCCCACGCTGCTTGAGATCCTTGATCAACCCGGCAGTCGGCAGATCGGTTTCGCCACAGATCCCTGCCAGGCTTGACTTGGTGTTACTGTGCGAATCCCATGGCTGGGTTGGCTTGGGGTGCACCTGAACGAAACGGACTCCGGCCTCCACCAGCTTGCGGGCCAGCAGGCATCGCAAACCATAAGGGCGCGTCGTCGGGTTATCGAGGCCATAGAGTTTGCTGGTAGCCTCCGTCTCCCTGGAAATATCCAGCAGTTCACTTGCTTCCAGTTGCATACGAGCCGCCAGCTCGTAGTTCTGAATCCGTGTCTCCAGGCTCGATTCCCGGGGAAACCGCTTCTGGTGCCGGCGGTTGAGCTGGGCCAGCAACTTCAGGTTCTCGGCCTGCACACCGGGATGCTGCTTCCGGGCCGGGTTGAGATTTAAGACCGGGGCTCCCTCACTGCTGAACTCTGTCCCTCCGTAGAGCGATGGCAGGAAACCGGAATTCCAGGTCAGGGTGCCGCTGGTGTTATATCCTTTTGGATCACGCAGTACGACATAGGCCGGCAGGTTCCGGTTCAACGTCCCCAGCCCGTAGCTGATCCATGACCCGAACGAGGGGCGGCCCTGGAANACCTTCCCGGTCATGAACATGATCAGCCCCTCGGTATGGTTATTGTGGCCGGTATGCATGCTGCGGACCACGCACAGCTCATCGGCCACGCTGCCAATGTGCGGGATCACGTCGGACATCTCGGTGCCACATTGCCCCTGGGGCTTGAACGCAAACGGGCTTCCCAGCAACACGTTCTTCTCGCTGCCCGGCTGGAACATTTCCACCTTGACCGAGTGGGCCTTGCCATTAAGTTTCTGCAGCGTCTGCTTGGGATCAAACAGGTCCATCTGGCTGGGCCCGCCATTCTGCATCATCATGATGACCGACTTGGCACGGGGTTCAAAATGGGGTTCGCGCGGTGCCAGGCCAATCACCGGCTCCCCGGCCCGGGCGCCACCCTGCTGCTCCAGGCACTGCAGCGCAAGGGCACCAAAGCCCATCCCTGAAAGCTGCAGCATCTGTCGCCGGCTGAATTGCATCTTTTTTCTTCCATCCACAAAAAGGATTATCGTACGTAGAGAAACTCGTTGGTGTTGAGCAGCATCTGGCAGAGATTCACCAGGGCACCCTGCTCGGCCGCTGCCGCCTGTTCCCCCGCGGCGGTTAATCGCTCTGCCTGGTTACCCAGGAAATCACGACACCACTCTTGTTCCTCCGCGGCCGGCTGCCTGCTGAAAGTCAGCTGGAATACCCTCCCGATTCGGTCGGCCTGCGAACCGGACGCCGCCTCCCGGCTCACGCGATCCGCCAGGATTTCAGCCTGGTCAAGGATAAACTCGCTGTTGAGCATGCTGAGAGACTGCTGGACCACGGCCGACGTGTTGCGCTTCGTACAATTAAGCGGCAGCACCGGCTGGTCAAACACGTCAAGCTGTGAGAGATGGTAATTCCGTCGTGCCANGACATAGATGCTGCGGCGATACTGGTTTGAGATCTGGGTCAGCTTGGAAGTATCAATCACCACGCTGCTGTCTGCACGTGGCAGCACCGGCACCGGTGGCCCACCCAGCCGGTCTTCAAGCATCCCACTTGCATGTAGTACCCGGTCCCGGATGATCTCTGANTCCAGTCGCCGAAGTGGCATCCGCCAGAGCAGGATATTCTGTGGGTCGATCCTCTCCGCCTCGCTCACCTCGGACCCCGTGCCGGACGCCTGGCGGTAGGCCGTGGAGCTGACAATCATCCGGTGCAGCCGCTTCACATTCCAGCCGTTGTCGACAAAGTCTCGCGCCAGCCAGTCCAACAGATCCGGATGCGAGGGGAGCANACCGGAGGTACCGAAGTTGTCNGTNGTNGGNACGATNCCCCGNCCAAAATANCGCTGCCAGACCCGGTTCACGTAGACGCGCGCCGTGAGCGGATGGTCCGGCCGAGTAAGCCACTCGGCAAATGCCCGGCGATAGCCACTCGTCCGGGAGTCTTTTCCTGCGGTTGGAATCACGAATGGTTNCTCTCCACGGTCCATCACACGAATCACGCCCGGTGGCACTGCCGGCCCCGGTTTTTCGAATTCTCCTCGAAGGAAAAGGTGCTGGGTTGGAGCGGCAGCAAATTCCCAGAGAGCCGTGATCGGCTGGTACTGTTTCTTTGCNGCCTCNGCCTGTNGCTGGANNNTNCNCAGCNCCGCAATCTGCTGCCTCGCNGNCTCGTCCAGGGCCCCATCCACTTCCGCCTCTTCNACCNTGACCAGGGGCTCAAGTTTTTCTNCCAGGTACTTCTGGATTTCATTTCTCTTGTCGGCCGGGGTCTCGATCGCCTTCTGAACATCCTCGCGAATCTGCTGCGGGAGCATGGCACGTTTCTTTTCCAGCAGCCCGCTGCGGAAAGAAGCCCGGATCGAGTTGATCTCTGCCGACGCCTTATCGACCTGCTGCTTTTGCTCGTTGTTGTGTGCATCAATCGATGCCTGCTCACTTTCCGACACCGTGTGAAGGTGTCGAATCGTCACGTGTTTCCATTTCTGTGGATTGATCGCCGGGGCAAAGACAGCAACCATGCGGTAATAATCTGCATGGGAAATTGGATCGAACTTGTGCGTATGACACTGGGCACAGTGAACGGTCATCCCCAGCAGGTTACTGGCAACCATCTGGACCGTGTCGAGCAGGATACGAGTCCGGATATCTGCCGTGTTCAGTTCCTTCTCGCCTGTCGAGTCTGCTGCCTGCCGGAGAAAACCGGTTGCCACCAGGTGCCGGCGAATCTTCGGCGTGTACTCCTTTGCGCCACGCCAGTCGACGAGTTCATCGCCCGCCAGTTGNTCTCGCAGGAACTGGTCATNCGGCATGTTGCTATTGAGGGCATCCACCACGTAATCCCTGTAACGCCATTTCCCTTCCTGGTACTTGATAATGCTGGCATCGTTATCGACTCCCACCACGTCCGTGTAGCCCACTGCGTCAAGCCANCGACGAGCCCATCGCTGNCCAAAAGCAGCCGAGGCAAGTAACTGGTCAACACGCCGCTCGAAGGCCATCGGATCNNTNTCCTGCTCGAAATCGNGGATCTGCTCGAGCGATGGAGGCAGGCCAGAGAGGTCCATGAAGACCCGCTGCAGGAGAGTCGCTCGATCCGCATCCCCGGAAAAGGAGATCTTTTCCTTTTCCAGCCTGGCGAGCANAAACNGGTCAATCGCAGTGCGCACACGCTTCGTGGCATCAATCGCTGGAAGGTCAGGTCGGACCGGAGTCTGGAAAGCCCACCATTGTCGCTCTTCCTCGCTGAGGGGGGGATCCTCGGATGCATTCAAGGGCCGGTCGGTATAGAGAGCAGCTGCACCCTCTTCAATCCAGCGGCGAAGCAACTGCTGATGCTCCGGGGTCGGCTTGATCGGCGAAAAAACCACGTGCTCCTGGATGGATTTCTCTGGCGGCATTTTCCCCTGGACGATCTTCTGGTACAGCAGGCTCTTTTCTGGATCACCGGGAATNACCGCGGGGCCATGTGTNCCNCCCNNNAGGATCAGCGGCTGNCTGCGGAGGTCCAGGCCGGCAGCCAGCTCTCCACCCCCGTGACAATGCCAGCAGTAAATGCGCAGCACCGGGGCAATATCTGATTCAAAGAGCAGCGGTTTTTCCGCNGCTGGTTCTGCACGCAGCGNGGCAACTGGANAGAGNANTGCCAGGNCGATCGCCAGGAAATAANTTCNGGACATNCTCATGCCTGCAACAAGACGAGGAACACNATCACTTGTNCANCTCATCATAACTGCCTGGCACGCGATTTTCACTTTTTCACTTGCANCGGNAGNGCTGTTTTTAGCTTCCAGCTCNTCTCCAGNTGCTGCTCAAGCCGCTTCANCACNTCCGGGTGCTGGGCAGAAAGATCTTCNTGCTCATGNGGGTCTGCCACCAGGTCAAACAGCAGGTGNGAGGACGAGGTCTGGGGGTGAACCGNCTTGTAGCGACCGATCGTNCCATCGTACGTCACCAGGAGCTTCCAGTTTTCCTCGATACACCAGCGATAGAGCAACGTTTTTTCCGGGTCGGCAAGGTCGGCGATGTCATGGGCATAGCTTTCCCCCAGCAAGTGAGTGCGGAGCGGTCCCCGGTTGGAAGACTGGTCCACAAGGTCGATGCCTTCCATCTCTGCTGGCGGTTCAAGCCCACATGCCCGCAGCACGGTAGGGGCAATATCGATACTACTGGCCAGTTGCTGGCGTAATCCTGGCCGCACCTTCCCCGGCCAGCGAACCATGATGGGTGTCCGGGTTCCACCCTCAAAGGGTGATTGCTTGGAACGAGGTGCAAAGCTCGATCGCCAGCCCTCGGGAACCTTGACATCAGGAGTCCGCTGGATCCAACCATTGTCCGTCACGAAGATGACGATCGTGTTATCTCGCTGGTCCTTCTTGTCGACGTAGTCAAGCAGCTGGCCACAGGTTTCATCAAACCACTCGCACATCGCGTAATAGCGAGCCAGCTGAATCGGTCGGCCTGTCGCCTGGTACTTGCTGAGCAAACGCTCCGGAGGATTGTGGGGAGTGTGAGGCAGGAACGGGGCGTACCAGAGGAAATAGGGTTTCTCTCCTGCACCGTCAATAAAGTCAAAGATCGGCTTGAGTCCCTGGCGGCCGATCTTCAGCCCCTCGTCTCCATGCCGTCCTCCCCGGTCCGGATCACCGTGTGTCATGCCGTGAGTAAAACCACCGCGGGAGAAATTTCCCTCCCACCACTTGCCACTCTGGTGACTGAGATAACCGTGCTCGGCAAGCAGTTTCGGGATCGTGGCAACCCGATCAATATTGCTAATCAATTTTTCCCGTTGCTGACGAAAACCTGGATCCTTTCGTAGCGCCGCGCGTTCCACACCCTGCGGGGGTGACGGGTCGTTCCCGGTAATCCTGTGCTGGTGCGGATAAAGTCCCGTGATCATCGTTGCCAGCGATGGCCGGCAGAGGGCCGTGGGAACATAACCGCGCACGTAGGTGGCACTTTCCCGGGCCAGCTTGTCGAGCGAGGGAGTCTTGATGACAGGGTGGCCCATAAAGCCAAAATCGGTCCAGGTCTGATCATCCGAGATGATCAGGATCACGTTGGGGCGATCGCTTCCCAGTGCTCGGGCTGATTGGCGTGGACGTGCCTTTCCCTGGGACTGCTGACGGTCCTCTCGCAGCGGGAATTTCTCTCGTGAGTACTCGCCCCCGTGCTTGTCCCTGAGTTCATCACAGCGCGATCGCATCGCCGCAAGCTGGCTGGCAAACTTCGAATCGGTCGCATGGTTAACCAGCTGGTCAGGATCCTTCTCCAGGTCATGAAGAAACTCAAACGGTGGATCCTGTTCGAAATACCGTGCATAGACCCACCGTTCACCGCGGACACCCTCGTACTTGGGGATTCGACCTGGCACATGCATCAGGTGTTCACAGAGAAAATCTGTCCGCCAGCTGTCGGGCTTTTCACCTGCCAAAAGCGGCCCCAGTCCGCGGCCCTGGTACGACTCCGGCACCTCCACCCCCGCCAGCTGCACGATCGTCGCGGGAATGTCAATGTTCAGCGCAACCTGGTCAACCAGCTTTCCGCGGAAACCGTCCTTCGCCCGCGGATCATGAATCACCAGCGGCACACGCAGCGATTCCTCGTAATGGGACCATTTGCCGGCAAATCCCCGTTGTCCCAGGTAGTAACCATTATCTCCCGCGTAAACGATAATCGTGTTATCTGAAAGCCCCGCCGCCTGGAGTTGTTTCACCACGCGGCCAACCACGTGATCTACTCCACTGATCATGCGGTAATAACCACGGATATTCTTCTGGTACTTTTCTTCCGTATCCCACCGCCAGAAGTATCGCTGGCGATTCAAGCCTCGCTTGAGGAATTCTGGATGCGACTCAAAGATCTCCGGGGCCGCCAATCGAGGCGACGCGATCGTAGAATCCTCGTAAAGATGCGCGACAGCCTTCGGGAACGGGTAATGATTCTGCTTGTCACTGTCCTCGGCATGCGGAGCATTAAAACTGACCGACAGGCAAAACGGCTTGTCTTTCACCTGCTGGGAGAGAAACTCGATTGCCAGGTCACCGGCAATCTGGCTCACATGGCGAGTCGAACCATCTGCCTGGGGCTTGTGATACGGGTTGCGGTTCAGTGGTTTGAAATAATGGAACATCTCCTCGGTGACACCACGTTCCACCCCCACTCCGAACTTGCCCACGAATCCCGTCTGGTATCCATTCTGCTTGAGCAGCGCGGGATAACTGAGTGACGTCTGCTCTCTTGTGATTGGCACGGTTCGAAAAGTGTAACGGTGCGATCGTTCGTAGAGGCCCGTGAATATCGAGGCCCGGCTGGCAGCACAAATCGATGTCGTTACAAACATGTTCCGAAAACGGACACCCTCTCGCGCCAGCTCGTCCACGTTGGGTGTCTGGATTACCGGGTGCCCGGCACACCCCATCTGGTCCCAGCGTTGATCATCGGCAAGGAAAAAGATGATGTTGGGCTGTTCGGCTCCCTGTCCAGTCGGACAGAAACTGGAAGACAAAAGCAGCGCGAGCAGCCACGTCGCTGAACGGAAGGGCAGAGGTGCCATCAGATTCTCCAGGTCAAGAACGTAATCGGTCCTGGCAAAATTCTATGTGAGGAATCCGGGCCACACTAGCGGGCCGGCGGCAGCACCGAGAGCCTGGCTTCCGCCGTGTACGGGTTCCCACCGGGCATTGCCGTGACCCGCACTGTAAGTGGCATGTTGAGGCGGGACGTAAGTGATTCCGCGCAGCGGATCCTGAGAACTCCCTCTCGCTGGCCAGCCGGCAACTTGACCGGATCTGCAACCATGTCCTTGATATGCTCGGGCGGCACCAGTTCCACCAGCACATCCCCTTCCAGCCCTCGTCCCCGGTCAACAGCGAACTGGACATCCAGCGTCTCTCCCGGCTGGTAGAACATCGCCGCCGGTTTAACCTCGACCTGGAGTTGCCCCGGATCGACCAGCACGATGATCTGGTCATTCTGTTCATTCGATGTGTAACTCACCTTGTGCTTCCCACCCTGGCCATCGTCCTGGAGAGAGACTCCCATCACGACTGTTCGACTGGTCCGGCCGACTTCCATCCACGGCGCCAGCTTGATGGGGTAGGTAAACTCGGTAGCCCCCGCCGGGACGACAATCGTCGGTCCGGTCACTCCCTGAAGGTGGCGGACCTGGCGATCTCCAAGGCTGACCGTGATCGGGCCGTCATAGCCGGTCCGCTCGATCGAGAAGGTGCGGAAGAAAGTACCGCCCCGGGGAGCATACTCTGACTGGAAAATCCCCACGATCTTGTAGGGAGTGGGCATGGCAACGGCGAGGGTGAGTTCGTCGATTAACAGGTCGTCTGCGGTGGCGGCCGGCTGGGTAGCCACGCGATGGAACCTCATGTCCTCGACCATCGCCGTTCCAGAAACTTTCACCGGCACGATCCCGATGGTGGCATCGGCAGGAACCTTGAAGCCAAGGGATATCTCGTTCTTCCCTTCCGGGATCTTGTCTGAGGTAATTTCGAATCCCTCTGGAAGACCTTCCACTGACAACTGGATTTCACCGTTAAATCCACCCTGCCGCTGTGCCGTGATCTTGATTTTTCCCTCTGCTGCCCGGTTCACGGTCAGGGTGTCCGCGGTGAGCGTGAGCTGGAAATCTTTTTCCGGTTCCACCACTGGGCCGGCAACAAGGCGATAGGCAAAGGCCGGTCCCCCGCGGAAGGCAAAACGGTCTCGCACCTGCACCTGGTATTTTCCATCGGCAGGCACGGTAAAAGTCAACTTCGAATCGGGCTGGCCACCTTGGTCATCCGACCGGGCAAGCTCTTTCCCCTCGCCATCGAGCACCACGAGAACAGAATCAAGCGGGGATCCCAGCCGGGCTGCTCGCACTTCCAGTTCAATCTTCTCGTCCCTGGCCGCTTCTAGCCACCAGGTATCTTTCTCGCCGGCCCTGTCAACTCGGCCGTTAAAAACAGCGGGCAACTCCCGTGCAGTGGGGTCCCCCTGGTCGACTTCCAGGTACTCTGCCACCTCGCTCGTCTCCAGCTGAAAGCTGTTGGTCAACTGGCCACCCACTTCCAGCCGCGTCAGCCAGACCGGGGTGCCATCGTCGGGGATTGTCACCCGTGCTTTTCTCGTCCCCAGGTTCTGCCCAGCCAGTTCCAGCTGCACCTGCTCTCCGCGGATCCATCCCAGCGGGTAAACTCCCTCGACATAAGCCCGATCGGTGACTGTCAGCCGGTAGACGTAGTCCTGGAGCCCGGCAAACTGCACATCATGAATACGCAACTGGTAGAGACCTGTCCGGGGGGCAACAAACGAGAGCCGCGAATCCGACCCGATGGCATCGGTATTTTCTGCAAGTCGCCGGCCATCCGGTCCCCGCAGTTCCAGGTGTGAATCGAGCGGGGATCCGAGTCGGGCCGCCATCACCTCGCAGGTATAACCCTTCCCCTGCTCGGCCTCAAAGGTCCAGCAGTCCACATCCTCGCGAGGGAAAATACGGCCATTGATGGTGACCGGCAGTTGAACCCGGGTGGGGACTGGTGTGCCGTCGATCTCTTCCTCCACGATCTCCGGCAGATCACCAATCACGAACTTCCTGGTGGCTGTGGCTCCCTGGCTTGTCCAGACGCGCCAGCGTCGAAAGCCCAGCGGTGCATCCTCGCCAATCACCACCTCGCCTGCCTGGTCCTTGGGGTAGTCCTCCTTTGCCTGGGAGGCTGGCATCGGGATCCGTGGTCCCTCGAACCAGGTGGTACTGTCGGCCCGCTTGATGGTCAGGCTTGCCTGCACGCCCGGCCCGATCATCTGGAAAGGACACTGCTCGTGAAGGTAATGCCCTCCCACGTTGAACTTGACCGTCGTCCCCTGCTGTCCACCCGCCGGGAAAATATAAGCGGCCGAGGGAGTCTCCGCTGCCGTGACAGACGTCAACAGCGCGATCAGCAGCAGTGGTATCCAGTGACGGCGTTGAGAACAAGTCGTTGACATCAAACCCCCGGGAGAATCACTTCCCCAGGCCACTAGAAAAGCTCCTCGATGACCCGGCCTTCGCCTGGCACGATGGGTATCGGGCGTCCCTCTGCTGTCCGGTATTCCGTTTTTGGATCGATACCCAGTCCATGGTAAATGGTCGCAGCCAGGTCGGCCGGTCCAAAGGGTGTCGTGGCAGGCTTCTCGGCTCGCTCATTAGAAGCTCCCACTACGCGGCCTCCCTGGATACCACCTCCTGCCATGGCAATCGCGCTGCTGGGACCCCAGTGGTCCCGTCCGGCGGAGGGGTTAACACGTGGCGTGCGACCAAACTCACCGGTCACCAGGACCATCGTCGTCTCGAGCATCCGCCGTTCCTCCAGGTCCCGCAGCAGCGTTGCAAGGGCACTATCAAGTTGCCAGAGCAGGTCATTCTTGAGGACGTGGAAGTTGTTGTAATGGGTATCCCAGTTACTGTGATCGATGAACGTGCAACGGACACCGGCCTCCACCAGTCGCCGTGCCATCAGGCAAGACTGTCCCAGGGAATGACGGCCATACTGGTCCCGCAGCTTGTCCGCCTCACGATGAATATTAAAAGCAGCCTTGGTCGCACTGGAGGTCATCAGGTCGAATGCCTTTTGCTGGTAGGTGCTCATTGCCCGCACCCCCTTGTTGGCTCGCGCCTCTTCAGCTCGCTCAAAGCGATTGACACGTGAAAGCAGTTCCCTCCGGGAGCCAAGTCGATCGGCGGCAATATCGATCGGCGGGACAAGGTCGGGTACGGCAAAATTGGGAGCATTCGGATCCGCCTCAACGACAAACGGGGCAAACGAGGAACCGAGGTCTGCCGACCCGCCACTGTTATGCATCTTCGGCAGGCAGACGTAGGGCGGTACCGGCCCACGGGGCCCCAGTTGCTGGGCGATAACCGAACCGTAGCAGGGCTTCTGATTATTCGGCTTCAATCCGGCGTTGAATCCCCCCTGGGGATGGTAGCCGGTCAGCATCCAGTGGTCGGCCGGTCCGTGGCCAGAGTTGCTGTGACCGAAGGAGCGAACCAGCGAGAGCTTGTCCATCTGCTGCGCCAGTTGCGGGAGGTGCTCACAGAGCTGGATTCCTGGCACGTTGGTGTTAATCGGATCAAATTCGCCTCGGAATTCCGCCGGGGCATCCGGCTTCATATCCCAGGTGTCGATGGTGGAAAGTCCTCCCTGCAGGAAGACAATGATCAACGACACATCACTTTTTGATTTTCCCTTTTCCGCTGCAATCGCCTTTTGCTGGAGCAACTGGGGCAGGGTAACACCCATTCCAAAAAGCCCCGCCGCCCCGTAGCGCAACATGTCACGACGACTGGTTCCATCACAGAATGTCTTCTGTCGCTTCATCGTCATCTCCTCCGGCACAGGCTGCTAGTGGTTAAACATAAACTCCAGCGAGTTCATCATGCTCCATGAAAGATCTTCGGCCGCATGACGTCGGTCGGGTTGGCTGTTTATATATTCTACGCCATTTTTCTTCTCATTCGAATCCGGAAATCGAGCGAAAAATGTCAGGTAGAGTTCATCAACAAGGTGGTCATTTTCCGGGTAACTGGCAAGTATTTCGGCAACCTGACCGCCTGCGTGTGAAATTTTCCTGTGAATTACCGGTGAATTAAGCACGTGCAGAACCTGTCCCACCGTCGGTTCTGAAATACGCTCGCAGTCACATGCCGTGACTCGTGATGGTCGGCCAAACAGCTTCAGCATGTAATGCGGCACCTGGCTATCCCAGAGCTGGATCGCCCGACTCCCTTCCGGCACACCGTCAA
>PANG01000037.1 GCA_002708345.1 Planctomycetaceae bacterium
GGTTCGCTGATTTGCCAGGATCACGGCATCCACGCCTGCGGCATCGGCGGAACGAAGGATGGCACCCAGGTTTCCAGGTTTCTCGACCGATTCCACGACCGCCACAAGCATCCCCGGTACAGCGGTTAGTTGGTCGAGGTCAGGCAAGGGGCGTAGCCGGGCAACGGCAAGCAGCCCTTCGCTGCGATCACCAAAGGAGATTTTTTCCATTACCTGGCTTGTTACCGTGCAGAGTGGAATCCCGGTCTCCACCAGCTGGTCGTAAAGTTGCCTGGATTCCGGCCGGTCCAGCAATGATTCACAGACAAATACTTCCTCCAGTGGCCATCCAGCTGTCAATGCTCTCTGGATCTCGCGTTCGCCATCCACCAGGAAACGCTGTTGCTGTTGCCGTCCACGTCCCTGGCGCAGCAGGCAGGCTGTCTTGATGCGTGGATTCTGGGTACTGGTAATCTCGTTATCCATGATCATCTCTTCAGCTGGTTTCGGGCCAGCGACAGGTTGTCCCCGCTGGCATGAACCGTCCATCGGCGGAAGCGATATGAAGTGGCCGGCTGGAAGCTCCCGACTGGCAATGTCCAAACAGGGTATCCGATACAAGCGATTCCAGTTCTGCCGGACCCAGTGTTGGAGTATGGCATGTAATTAACATCGCTGCACGTTGCTGGCTGGTCAGGGTTGCACACTCCGCAAGCAGTGAGGGCAGGTGCTGGTGAATTTTCCAGGCCTGACCGTCAGGACCGTGTCCATAGGAAGGAGGGTCCAGGATGACAACGTCGTATTGGTTGCCACGTTTTATTTCGCGCTGGACAAAAAGCCTGGCATCCTCGTCGATCCAGCGGATGGGGTGATCGCCAAGGCCGGATGCCGCAGCATTCTCGCGTGCCCAGCTGACGATGTTCCTGGCGGCATCGACGTGGACCAGTTCTGCTCCAGCGGCGGCGGCGGCCAGCGTACTACCGCCGGTATAGGCAAACAGGTTAAGGATCTTCAGTGGCCGACCGGTCCGCTGCACCTGGTGACTAATCCAGTCCCAGTTAGTTGCCTGTTCTGGAAAGACACCGAGATGGCCAAACGGCGTGGTTTTCAGTTCCAGCCGGAAGCTGCCGTGGTTCAGGTGCCAGTTGGCCTCATGCTGGTCGGTGCCAGAGAGGTTAATCCACCTGCCCTGCTCATCATTTTCCCTTTCAAAGCGAAGATCTGCCTGCTGCCAGCATTCAGGATCCGCCTGGCTGATGCCCTCGCTTACCGGGGAGGGGCGATCTATATAGAGACCGGCAAAAAACTCCAGCTTGCGGCCCTCGCCAAAATCGAGCAGCTGGTATTGGTCTGTAGAGAACATGAGGGTCTGCGAGGGGGGAGGAGTGTGCCCGGGTCAGGCGGCCGAGATTTCCGCCTCTTCCAGTACCTTACCACAGGCCTCCAGAACCTGCCCGACGGTAATCGCTCGCATGGCATCGTTCGTGGCTCGCCGTCGTTCCCGTGCGGAACCATCCTGGAAATAGGACTGCAGGGCAATGTGCTTCGGGCCATAAGGGCCGCAGTCCGCTGGCCGTGTTGGACCATGCATGCTGATGCAGGTTGTGCCTACCGCGGCTGCCAGGTGAAGTGGACCGGTGTCCGATCCGACGAACAGGCTGGCCCGGCGCAGCAAGGCTGCCAGCTCCGGGAGTGTTGTGTCCGGTGCGGCAAGAGCATGGCCGCCGGCATGTTCGACGATTTCCTCGGTCCAGGAACGTTCCCGGTCACCCGCCCAGGCGACAATGCTCTGAATGCCATGGTGCTGGCCAAGCTGGTTTGCGAGCAGGCCGTAACGCCTGGCCGGCCAGAGCTTTGAATCCCAGCCGGCACCCGTGTTGATCACGACAAATCGCGGGCCTGCTTGAATATGCTTCAGGAAAGTGTCGATCATGGCAGTTGCCCCGGCCGACCGGGGCACGTGGAAACTGGCCGTTGGCTTGTGAATGCCCAGGGGTTTGAGGAGTTCCAGGTAGGCATCCACAACATGGTCAGCGGTTCGGCGAACATGATGGTTGGCGAGCAGTGGAGCCAGCTCTCGTCCCTGTGGCTCGGAGAAACCGATGCGCCGGGGGGCTCCACTCAACCAGCCAGCTGCAGAGCTCTTTGTCAGGCTTTGTGGATCAATCACGTAGTCAAAGTTATCGCCCCGGAGTTGCTGTCGAATTGTCCAGATGGCACGGGGAGATTTGAGCCAGCCCCGGGGGACCTTGATCACCCTGTCCACGTCGGGGTGATCGACAAGTAACTGGGCACCCGCTCCCTGGACAACCCAGGCGATGTAGGAATCCGGGTAAGCTCGACGAAGTGCTGCAGCCACAGGCATGGTCAGGATGCAGTCGCCAATGGCACTCAGGCGTGTGATCAGGAAGCGGGGTGAAGACAGTTTTGGGTTAGGCATTTTGTTGTCCTGGCCAGTCGCCGGACGAGGTACCAGCTTATTGCTGGATCGGTGTTGCCTTTCCGACTACCGGGGGCAGGTTTCCCGGTTCCTCCGGGGAACCCTCATCAGCAGCTGGTACATCCTCATTTTCTGCAGGGACAACATCTGCTGGACTCTCGTCCTTGCTGTCATCCGTCTGCTTGAGGAATGTGGCGTGGTCCTCGTACTGGCGAATTAACGTTTCCTGTTCGAAAGCCAATTCTGCCTGATTCTTGCCTATGAAGGGAAGGTCAATTTGCTGGCCGGCGAACTGGGTGCCATCATGAATAGTTCCCGATTGGAAGGGGCCAGCACCGAGGATCCAGAAGTCGGACGAGTTGCTGCGGGCGAGCTGGATTCCGGATTGCCATACCCGGGTGCCGAGTTCCCGGTCATAGATGAACGCTGCGATCTTGGCGATTCCCCGCTGGTCACTTTTCCTGGCCAGCGATATTTCAGGTAGCGTCGGTATGACCGGTGCGTTGGTGACAAGTGTTGCTGCCGAGCTGAGTACGGAACTGGCAGGAAGGCCATAGGTGATATCATGGTTATCTGTTCCCAGGGCGCCGATACGGATCTCCATGATGTAGTCTGCCGCTTCAGCACTCTCCCCGAGCTGGCAACCGGAGGAGAGCAACTGCTGTCGAAAGGAACTGATGATATAAGGTGCTTTGCCAAAGTCCTTTGCGCCCACCTCCACCAGGTACTTGGTATCCAGGTAGACACTTCGGCCAGAGAGTATGCTGAAATTCATCTGCGAGATCGAAAGATCCACCGCGTTGGAGATCAGGAGTTGCTGGGTAGCCTGTTGCGACTTGCTTGTTCCGCAGCCGGCAAGCAGCAGCCCGAGCAGCGCGATGATCCAGGTCCCTTTTCTTCTTTTCAGGCGCATCAAATCCCCCCCCCGCTTCTGTCGTTTTCCGCAAACGCTTGAACTGCGCAGCTTGCCAGTGACGCGCAAAGCACACAGTTCCGTTTTGGTTATCGACGGCGGGAGAGGAGAGAGTGAAGGCGAATTACTCGCTTACTTGTCCTGCATGCTAGCACTCTTCGTGCTGGGGAGACGGCAGCCTGTCAGTCGCCTTCATCGACGTTGGCCATCAGGGCATCCACTGCCTGCCCAATGTCTTCGGCAGCGACCAGGTGCTCGCCAACAAGGATTGCATCGACTCCAGCAACTGCCAGTTGCTGAACATCCCCAGGGCCTCGAATTCCACTTTCAGCGACAAGCAGGCATTCTGCGGGAATCGTTTCTCGCATCTGGATGGAGTGTTCCAGGTTGGTTTCGAAAGTACGCAGGTCCCGGTTGTTGACTCCCACCAGCGTTGCCCCGGCCTGCAGCACGCGGCTGGCATTTTCTCCATGGTAAAATTCCACCAGGGGCGTCATTTCCAGCTCAATGGCCTGTTGATAAAGGTGTGTCAGCTGTGCATCATCGAGGCACTCTGCGATCAACAGCACGGCATCGGCGCCAGCAACACGAGCCTCGACAAGCTGGTATTCATCCAGGATAAAGTCCTTTCGCAGCAGCGGGATCGAAATACCCTCACGGATCGCCCGCAGGTCGTCCAGGCTTCCCTGGAAGTAATCCTTGTCGGTAAGCACGCTAATACAGCTTGCACCATGTTGCTGGTACAAGGAGGCAATCTCTAATGGATCAAAGTTCTCACGGATGACGCCTGCCGAGGGGCTTGCTTTCTTCACCTCGGCGATCAGCTTGATTGGCCCTTTCGCTGCCAGGGCAGAAAAAAAATCGCGAACCGGGGGCGCATCCGGCAGTTGTCGTCGCAACTCATCCAGCGGTTGAGCCGAGCGAGCCTGCTCGATTTCAACCCGTTTCGTGGCAACGATCTTGTCCAGCACGTTTTCTGGATTGGACATCGTCTTTTCCCATGTGGACGCGGTAACGTTGAAGGAACTCCGCTCCCTTCTTTTTGCCAAGAAATCGATATAAATGCCAGTAGGGTCGGTCTCCACGTGCCAGGCGCTGGCGAACAGGGTCAGGTCGACGGTCACAGCCACACACATGGCAGACCTGTTGACCATCGATCCAGGAAGCTTGGCACTGTTTGCAATGGACGTCAATCGACCAGTGGATTCCATCCACTTTTCCGGCCGGCACCAGGTCAATGTGTAATCGAAGTTGAAATTCTCGGCAGCGCCGGACGGCCGAGAGCATCAGTTCCAGGTCGGAGCGTGGCCAGGGCAGTTCTGCTGCTATCGACGAGAATAACTGCTCCAGCACAGCCNGCGGTTGATTTTCCAGCACCGGCTTCAACCACAACCCATACCAGCGGGGACTGGTGCCTGGGAAATGGTGGTCCAGTTCCTTGATGTTCCCGGCAACTGCTTCAACCAGGTCACGAAGGTCACTGTCATCCTCTGGATGATCGCGGTTGGAAACTGGCAACCAGCCAAAGCAGCCTGCCATCGCTCCTGGATCCTTGTCCAAAAGGGCATTTGCCGTGCAATTNCCACANTGCGCCGCTACCTCTNCCTCTCCACCGAAGACCTGGAAAACCTCGGCGATCTGGAATGCCTTGACTGTCTCGATAGAAGCCGGTTGCCTTTCATCCAGTGGCTGGACGCAGATTCCCTCGAGCGTGCGCCCCTCGACCTGTGCATGCCGTGCGGCCCGGATGGCACGTAAATGGGATTCTGTCTTTTCCGGTGTGGTCCAGCCCTCGATATCACGAAGTGGGCATGGTAATTCGACTGCCCACTGGACAAATTCAGGAGTGGNGCGTGCCATGGTCGTGANGGGAGCTAGTGCTTGAAGTGACGTTTTCCGGTAAAGACCATGGAGATCCCACGTTCGTTGCATGCNGCGATCACCTCGTCATCCCTGCGNGAACCTCCCGGTTGAATGATGGCAGTCACCCCGGCATCTGCGGCGCGGTGGATGGAATCGGGAAAGGGGAANAAAGCATCTGATGAGAGCACCGCTCCCTGCACACGTTCTCCCGCCTTGCTGATTGCAATCTCCACGCTGTCGACACGGCTCATTTGTCCAGCTCCGGCACCGACCAGGGACTGCTCGCGGCAGATGGCAATTGCATTGGACTTGATATGGCGAACAATCTGCCAGGCAAACTCCAGTTCAGATAATTCTNTTTCATCCGGCTGNGNGGACGTCACGATGTCCCACTGGCCCGGTTCATCCGGGAGGTCGTCGGCCACTTGCAGCAGCATGCCACCATCAATATGGCGAGGCTGGAGCCGTGCCTGCTGGTCCCCAAGTTCTCCGACCAGCATCAGTCGCACGTTCTTCTTCCATTTCGGAATCGTCGTGAGAATTTCGAGGGCTTTCTCCTCGAATCCTGGTGCAACGATTGCTTCAATAAACAAGCCCGGTTCACTCAGTATTTCTGCCGCCCCGGCATCTACACTACGGTTGAATCCCAGGACCGATCCGAAAGCACTCAGCGGGTCGCCTGCCATTGCCTTGCGGGTTGCATCACCAAGATNCTCGGCCACGGCAGCACCACAGGGATTATTGTGCTTGATCACCGAGACTGCTGGTTGTTGGAATGAGCGGGCGATGTGCAAGGCGCTATCCAGGTCGAGCAGGTTGTTATAGGAGAGTTCCTTGCCATTGAGTTGCTCAGCATGGACCAGGCCAGCCAGTGGTTCATCCGGGCGACTGTAGAGGGCAGCCTGCTGGTGGGGATTTTCTCCATATCGCAGCAGGGCTTTTCGCTGGAGCGGGATGGCCATGGATTCCGGGAAGTTCCCGTCCTCAGGATTTCCAGCGAAGTAGTCCGCGATGGCGCGATCATAGCGGGCAGTTGATTCNAATGCTTCGGCAGACAATCGTTGTCGCAGTGCCAGGGAGGTGCAGCCGTTCTTNGAGATCTCGTCAAGAACCTCGCTGTACTGTGCTGGACTGGTAAGGATGGAAACAAAGGCGTGNTTCTTGGCGGCGGCGCGGACCAGGCTGGGTCCTCCAATATCAACCTGCTCGATCGCTTCCTCCCGGGTCACGTCGGGTCGAGCGATGGTTTCCTGGAAGGGATAGAGGTTGACGATGACCAGNTCAAAACTGGAAATCTCGTGTTCTTCAAGAGACTGCATGTCATCATCNCGATCGTGGCGNCAGAGGATGCCCGCAAAGATTCGTGGGTGCAGGGTCTTCACTCTCCCGTCCATCATTTCGGGAAATCCGGTGTACTCGGCGACATCGCGAATCTCCAGGCCTGCTTCTTCCAGGTGTCGCCGTGTTCCCCCGGTACTGTAGATCTGGATTCCGGACTCCACCAGGCCGCTTGCCAGTTCGGCCAGTCCAGACTTGTCGCTGACACTGATCAATGCCCGGCGGATAGGAGGGGAATCCATGGTTTTGTCCTTGGGGGGTTATGGATTTTTCTGCCCCTCGATTGGGAGTCCCTGATCATGACAGGTCCAGTAAATCCGCCCATGGTGTAAGCCGAAGTGCTCGATGGGTCAAGGGAGTGCAATGAAAAAGGCGGATCGCCCTTAGGCGATCCGCCTGGTTGCACGTTCTACCTGCCGGAACCGNGTNNGCTGCCTAGTTGTTCTTGAAAGGGTCATCCGCACCAAAGGGGTCTTTCGTGGCGGGTGGCTTGGGCTTGGCAGCTGGAGCAAAGGGATCATCTCCCGCNTTCTTTCCCGGGGCAAAGGGATTTTTCCCAGGGTTGTTCCCGGGGGCAAACGGGTTGTTTCCTGCCGGTGGTTTTACTGCTGGTGGATTGGGGCCTGCCGGCTTGGCAGCCTCCTCCTCTTCTGTTGCCTCTCCACGTTGGATTCTCTCGGAGACGCCGGCATGCACGAGCGGGTANTCCAGNNGTGGTTCCCGCAGGCACTGGATCAAGCCAGACNTGGATCCCACGTACATNCGGTCTGTCTTGTTGTTGAGCAGNANAAGGTCAAGCGAACCGGCCGCTGCNACCAGGATTCGTCCGCCAGTNTCTGAATCGAGNACNACCAGGCGGTTCAGCGTATCGAGGCAGTAAAGTCGTGAACCACTTGCCGAAATAAAACGATCGATTTCATGGGTAAACCACTTGGGGTCGCCGGAAAGTGAGTCAAGACAGTAAAGGCGATTTTCCGTCGTGATCACGTAGGTCGAGCCTTCCATCAGTGTTGCTGGCTGGATGATCGGCTGGCCGGTANTAAAATGCCAGAGCATATCCCCCGAAACTTCCTGGAAACAGTAGACGAAACCATCCATGCTGGTTGCCACGTATTTTGCCGGTGGCAGGTAAGCAATCCTCGAGACGATCTTGTCATGGGCCTGCAAGCGGTAACGCATCTTGGGCTGGCTGATCAGGCCAACGTAGACCTTTCCCTTGTCCGTTGGCCAGGCGATCGTGGTACCGCCCACCGTCGGCTTGACAACGACGCGGCCTGGCGAGGGATACATGCCTGGGAATTCGTCCTTGGAAAACAGGTAGAACGACTCNATGCGGTCACGGATTGACGGCACGAAGACCGTTGTNTCNGAGATCGCAGGCGGTCCCCCGGGGATCGTCTTCGCCTTCCGTTCCCAGACGGTTGTGCCATCCTTGTTGTCCAGGACATAGATTGTCAGCCCGATGCTTGCCACCGTGAAGCGATCGCTTGTGGCGATACCCAGGGAGATCTCCGAGCGTCGTCCCAGNCTTCTTTTCCAGACCACCTGTCCGGTTTCGGCATTGAGCAGCGTGACCTGTCCCTGGTCGGAAATTGTGGCCAGTCGGATGACAGGCGTGGGATGGGGAACCAGGNTCGCGTCCTTCTTCTCTCGCTGAAGTTTCAAGTGAAGTTCATTTGCAAGCTTTTCGGCTGCCTCTTTACCCTGTGGTCGGCGGAAGCTATCCAGGTCTTTCTCGGAGAAAANCCAGCTCTTTTTTCCCAGCAGCACCTCGTATTCCCAGGTCGCCTCGGTGTTACTCACATGCAGGTCCGTGTCGATGACCTGCTCAGCGTAGGGATTCATGGGGAGTTGCATGTACCACTGACGACGAAGGCCCATCCGCTGGGCCAGCGACTCCGAGANCAGGCCATTGTCACTGACCTGGCCCCANGCTGCCTGGCTGGCAACGAGCAGGAGGCCACAAACGATGAGTGAGAATCGGTGAAGTCGCATGGTAATCTCTTCCCAACTATTGGTAGATCTGTTCCAGTTTCTCAATATTAGCCTTGTGGAAATGAAAAGCCACCCGGAATTCGTCGTACAGGCAAGACCATAGAATCCTCACGGGTGGAATTACCTCCCCAGCCGGACTTTTCGATGGTTTACAAGGAACGGTAAATGGCCTGGAAATACCTGTTTTTGACAAGCCATGACCGTGAATTTATATCGGCTCAGAAGGTCCCGTTGCGTGAATGCGCTCTTCACCGCCTAGACCATCGACATAACTGGTCCTACCATAATTAATACGCTCTCGGACATTCCCGGCCGACAGGTTCGAATCGGGGGATGTCATGGGGTGCCAGGGAGAGAGATGGCGGAATGAGTCAATCCGAAGTCAGTTTCGATAGCCGTTCTTCCATCGAACAGATCCTGGGTTACTTGAATTTTTCTTCCGGCAGCTGTGATCTCCAGCTGCTCCTCAACCTCGACCGGGTCTACCGTTCCCTTGACTTCACGACGGTGACCAGCCCGCCCTGGAAACAACTGGGTGAGCAGCTGGTTTCCGAGCTGGATGTTCTTGAGCAGACGAAGGCAGCATTTCGCGATACCGACCAGGTGCGAGCGGTGATTGACCTGGCAATGCACCGTGTCTTACCTCAATACCTGGTGTTCCACCGAGACCTTCTTTTTCACCAGGATGAATCCACCCTCTTTAATTCGTTCTTCCTGGGAAGGGTCTTTGAAGCGATCCTGCAGCAGGGTGCTCCATGGCAAGGTCATGATGATGCGGTCAACGAGATCATTGCCCGCATCAATGACTACATTGGTTACCGTCCGGTGGCGGTGCTTGAATCGCAGAAGCTAGAGCCCTACCAGCATGAGTGGTTGCGGCCAATTCCACTCTTCGTCCAGGGTGTCGGAGTGGCGGCAGGACGATACGAGGAGGTGGTTGAGGAAGCGATTGAGCTGCTTCGAAACACTGACAGTGAACTGCTGCAGCAGGGTTATTTCGACCTGGAGAGGCTGGATGAACTTGCCCTCGATCCCCGGGCCTATGACTTCGATCACCCGGTCAACAAGCGACCGAATCACCATTTTGGCCAGTGGGATCTTCACGGGATCGACGGACATGGTTTTTACCACCGGTTTGTGGTTCAGCAGGTCACGATGGACGCGCTCATGTCTCGCCTGGAGTCCGACGGCGAGATCCCCCGGGTGGAGCGGTTGCGTGAAGCGGCAGCTGTCCTTGCAGGCACGATGTTGATGGCATCAGGAATCTGCGGCGCTGGACCTGATACGCATGACTCTTCTGTTTCCCTGGCAACACTGATGCCCCGGATTGCAGCCTACCGTGATGAGTTTTATGAGCGTCTGATTGACCGGGTGCCGGCGGCCCACAAGCAGCGTCTCCTTGCTGAGGCGGCGGATCGGCTGCAGCCCTTTGGAGGTGCTCGCCAGCACCTGAATGCTGAGTTGACACGCTACCGGGCAGCCCAGCTGGAACATGTCCACCTCTCCCATGTTTTTGCTCGCATGGGGCATTCCCAGTCGGCGATTCGCCATGCCAATATCATTCCGGTTGTCTCGGCCAGGATGCGATGCCAGATTGTCTGTCGGCTTAGCGAAGCAACCCATGCCCTGCGGCATGGTGACCTGGATCGAGCCGAGGAGTTGGTGTCACAGGGGATGGACCTTGTGCACCGGGCGATTGCCTGCGGCGCATTTATTGACCCCTGGAATATTCTTGGTTTTGATGCCCACTTCAGCCTCTTCCCGGCACTGGAAAACAGTGTTCAGGATCAGCGAGCGGTGGAATTGATCTCTCTGATTGAGAACGTCTTTGGCCTTTTTTCAGAGATCTGGCGTGAGGCGGCAGCAAGTGATGATGCGGCTATCTCTCAGCGGATTGACAAGCAGTTCCATGCGACCGCTAACTGGTGGCGGCAGTTTGCCGCCCACGAGGTTTCCAATGTGGAGGCGGAGGACCCCCTGGAGACCTACCGGGCTGCCCGCCACGTGGCGGAGGCATTGAATCTCTGGCACAAGGGAGGTGCCAGCAGTGGGGACATTAGTTTCTGGGCTCCCCATGCTGAGATCTTTGATTCTCCACGTGCCTACTCGCTGGTGATTGATGCACTCCTGGACCGGAATGACTTGGTTGCTTCGATGGCCCTGTTGATTCACTGGTTGAGTGAGTCCGGGCGCGTGATGCTGGAGCAGGGTGGTAGCAGCTGGTACCGGCTGGCTCGTCACTGGTTGCTGATCGTGATCAATGATGAAGACCTCGAGGAAGAAGAGGAGACCGAGGGTGGCTGGTCCCTGGTCCGCAAGTTCAGCGATTACCTTGAGGCGAACGCGGGTGACTTGTGGGCCGTTCCCAGCTTCCAGGGAGGAGGACTTTCCAGCCAGAATTCTCCATCGCAGCATGATGAGCAAGAGATCGAGGACGCTGGAGTGGAGGAGCCGGAGGAGGCTCTCTATAGCGCCGCTTACGAGCATGTGACTTACCTGGACACGACCGATGATGGCATCGAGGGGGAGTTGTTTGATCCCAATGCAATGAACGAGGAACTGGTGTATGTGGCCCACCAACTTGAGGGCCGACTTGCCTTCCACGATTGCCTGAATGATATCTGGCGGATCGCTGCTCTTAGCCAGTCGGCCCGCTTGCACCGGCAGCAATCCGGTGAAGATGTGATTATTGATGACTTTTGTCAGACGCTGCGGGGTTGGGTTCGACATGTTCGCCAGGCATGCCTCGACATTGAGAAACTCCTGGAGTCGATTCGACAGTACCGGATTCCGGAACCTCACGGCGACTATAGTTCGATGTTGGAATATGATCGCCAGCGGATTATCAAGGAGACGCTACTTGAACGGGTTATCGCCACGATTATCGAGATTGCTGATACACGCCGTCTCTTGCATGCTGCGATCACCTGTCTGAAAGGTGATACCGGTGAACTGGACCTGGAAGTTTCCGTCAAGGACTCCGGGACCGCCTCGATTTTTGCTGCGATTCTCCGTGGTAATCAACAGGAGGTACGAGAACTCTGGCCGGAGTGGATCGCCACGATGAGCCAGAGTGCCTTGCTGTACGTCCCGCTATCAAAGGGAGGAGACCCCCAGGTGATAGTCAACAGCCGGATTCGACAGAGGAGTATTATGGATCTTCTCTCGGCTCTGCCCCGGCTTGGCCTGATCGTGGAAACCTGTGAATTGATGGAAACGGCCCGCGCCATGGAGCGGCAGCATCCAGTTGGTCCAGGTGCTGTGACCGAGTACGACGAGCTGTTCACCGTTGGTTACCAGGCGATCGTGGAGAACCTGGTCACCGCTGCCCAAAGCTGGGAGCAGGAGGTGGAAGAAGGCGAGAGTTCCCAGGGACTTCTGGTAGAGATGCTGGAACAGCTCACCGAACTGTTGCTTGTCAGTTGGCTGGCCCACAGCCAGACGCTCAGGCTCAGTGTGCTGGAACGAGTCTCGGATAGTAATTCCTGGGAACAGCTGTTGTTGTTCATTAAAAAGTATGGTCGGGAATTATTTACCCAGCATTTCCTGGCGATGGGTAACATTCGTGGCATCCTGCTCCAGGGCGTGGGTAACTGGCTCGACCGGTTGGGCATCGACAATGCAGACTCCCTCTCGCTGGCGGAAGACCTGGAGAAGGAGATCAGCCGGGAGGAGGCGATCCATCATCTCTCGTTGATCCTGGAGTCGGTGGTGGAGAACTATCGTGAGTACCGGGACTACAACAGCACGACAACCCAGAGCGACCGGGGTGACCTGATCTACTCCCTGCTGGACTTCCTGCGACTGCGGAATCGCTATGACCGGGTCTGCTGGAACCTGCGGCCTGTTGCACTGGCCCACAAGATCCTGGTCCAGTCAGGCATGGAAGAGGCTGCCAGTGTCTGGCGAGAAGGCTTAACAGAACGCATCGCGGAAGAGGCTGAACTCTACAAACAGCGACTTGGGGAATTGCAGCAGACGTACTCGATACAAATGCAGACTGTGGCGGACAGGCTTGGTGAGGGTTTCGTGCGACCAATGATGGTCGATCGAATCCGGGCACTCGTTTCCCCCTCGATGGAGGAGGCCGAAAGAGGGGGACCCGCTCCCCGTTTTGAGTCACTTGAACAGGAAACGGATCTCCTCATGCAACAGCCAGGTGGAGCAGGACTGGACCTGCCTAACTGGCTTGGTGCACTGGAAGACGAGGTCTTCTTCCAACAGGATCCTAGCTGGCGTTACGAGCAGGAGGATCGCCTCAGCAAGATTGTGCCCCGTATCACGATGTCCTGCGAGGACGTTCTGGAGCAACTGAAGGAACTCACCGATCGTTCTTCCTGATGCCGTCCCCTTTGCGCTGCAGGAGGAGCGTCCTACACTGACCGATTGACCCGCAGTGACTCGAATCGACTGGTCCCTGGCCGATTATCTAACCATGGTCAACAATCTCCCGGTGAAAGAGCTTGTGCATGGAGACCTCACGATCGAGGGGTACTCCCGGGCGGCGGTTCAGACCTGCTGGCGAATTCCTGAACTGAAAATCGGTTTTGACCTGGGTGCCCAGCCCTGGAATTTCATGGGGACGCCAAGCTGGTTCGTGACACACATGCACCTGGACCATATGGCAGCCCTGCCCGTTTACGTGGCCCGTCGACGCATGATGAAGATGGAGCCTCCCACCATCTACCTGCCTGAACACGCGATCGATCCATTACGTGATTTATTGCGAGGTTTTAGCCGGCTTGATGGAGGACGCTTACCATGCCAGCTTGAAGCGGTCCGGCCAGGAGATGAGATCCGGCTCTCGAGAGAACTGGTGGTCGACGTGGTTCCCACTTTCCACACGGTACCCTCGGTGGGGTACTGCGTCTGGGAGTGTCGCAGCAAGCTCAAGCCACAGTACAGTGAGCTGAGTGGCAACGAGATCCGGGACTTGCGCTATTCAGGAGAGGAAGTATCCGAGGAGATCAGGACTCCCCTGCTGGGGTACGTGGGAGATTCCACCTCGCGGGGACTCGATGAGAATCCGGTTTTTTATGAAACCAAGATACTGATCACGGAGATGACCTTTGTTGCTCCCAATCACAGCAAGGACAAAATTCGCAAGCACGGGCACATGCACCTGAGTGATTACGTGGAGCGGCAGGACCGTTTCCAGAACGAGTGCATCATCGCGGCCCATTTCAGCACCCGGTACCACGAGAAACAGATCCACAGGACGGTCGAGAAATCACTTCCCGGCTTACTGGATAACCGGCTCCATCTCTGGTTGTAGGCTGGCGTGATGGTTGATTTCCCCCGTGCCGCCTATATTCACCTGCCTTTTTGCAGGCACCATTGTTGCTACTGTGATTATCCCGTGATCGCCAGACGAGATGACCTTATCCCGGCATTCGTGGAAGCACTGGATGTTGAGCTCTCCTGGCTTGAGGAACCTCGCCCCGTAGACACACTCTACCTCGGTGGAGGTACTCCAACCCAG
>PANG01000038.1 GCA_002708345.1 Planctomycetaceae bacterium
CAGCGTCATGGTCACCGGAATACCGGTCTTGCGGGCAAATTCTTTCAGCTGCTGACTGGCATTGGCCGCGATGATCCCTCCACCGCAGTAGATCATCGGACGCCTGGCCCGCTGGATCGCGGCGGCCACCTGTTCGAGTTGTTCCTGGGGCGCCTTGAAGTTATCCACCTTGTAACCAGGAAGTTCGAGTGGCTGGTCCCAGTCCGGGATACAGTTGCCAAGCTGGATATCCTTGGGAACATCGATCAGTACCGGTCCAGGGCGACCGGTGGTGGCAATATGAAATGCCTCACGAACCACGCGGGCCACATCATTGACATCGGTCAGCAGGTAATGATGCTTGGTGATCCCACGGCAGACCTCGACAATCGGAGTCTCCTGGAAGGCATCTGACCCAATTACCGGCAACATCACCTGGCCGGAAATGGCGACGATGGGAATACTGTCCAGACGGGCATCGGCAATCGCGGTTACCAGGTTGGTCGCCCCCGGGCCACTGGTGGCCATGCAGACACCTGGTTTCCCAGTCGACCTGGCATAACCCTGGGCAGCAAAACCACCTCCCTGTTCATGGCGAGGAAGAATGGTTCGGAGCTGGTCGGAAAANCGGGTCAGTGCCTGGTGCAGTGGCATGCTCGCCCCACCCGGNTAGGCAAAGAGAACATCCACNNCATGATTGACCAGCGNCTGCACGAGGATATCCGCTCCGGAAAGGAGCTGGGAGGTCGCCGCCTGGTTGGTTTTNTCCATGATCCNGTANNNCTCTNGGNTTCACCCNGNTGGGNATGAAAAGTNCTTGTTTTTCGCACCTTGGGNCAAACANCTCAGGGTATTTCAAATAGACGTTTCTATCAAGCGCAAGCGACAGCCAGGAGACGTTGCCAGACGGAGATATTTCCGTTTAGATAGGAGCTTTCCTACAATCATGACGAGTCCACCCTGTACGGGTGCTAAAAGCAGTTATTCGAAGCCATGACCACTTTCAAAACACTCCTGTTCGTTGCCCTGGGAGGCTCACTGGGAGCCGTCAGCCGCTATTTACTGGGATTACTTGCCCGCGGCTGGTGGGGGGACTCCTTCCCTCATGGGACACTGCTGGTCAACGTGGTTGGCTGCCTGCTTATCGGCATCCTTGCCGGCGTTGGCCTGAAACAGCTCTCTGAACCATTACAGCATTTTGCCGTGATTGGCGTACTCGGTTCGCTGACAACGTTTTCTACTTTTGGTCACGACACGCTGGAGCTTTTCCAGCGACAGCCACTCCTGGCGTTCGGCAATATCGCTGCCAACGTGGTCATCGGGCTGGCCGCTGTCGCGCTGGGATNNTGGCTCTTTCACCAGTCCTGATCAGCTCTGCTTGAGCAGCGGACGCAGGTACCTGCCGGTCCAGCTCTCCTCGACATCGGCAACCTGGTCCGGCGTACCGACTGCCACCACCATTCCACCTTCCTCGCCTCCCTCGGGCCCCAGGTCGATCACCCAGTCAGCACACTTGATGACATCCAGGTTGTGTTCGATCACGACCACCGTGTTCCCCCGGTCTACAAGCTGGCCGAGGACATCAAGTAGTTTACGGATGTCATCAAAATGNAGTCCCGTGGTAGGTTCATCGAGCAGGTAGAGCGTGTTNCCGGTTTCNCCACGTGCCAGCGCGGTGGCAAGCTTGATACGCTGTGCCTCTCCACCGGAAAGCGTTGTCGAGGGCTGTCCCAGTGGCAGGTAGCCAAGGCCAACATCCTGCAATCCCTTGAGCATCCGCTGGATTGTCGAGAAGTTCTCGAAAAAGTCGGTGGCCTCGTCAACGGACATTTCCAGCACATCGGAAATTGTCTTTCCACGGTAGCGAACCTGCAGTGTCGCCTTGTTGAAACGGGCACCGTGGCACTGGTCACAGGTGACAAAAAGATCCGGNAGGAAATTCATCTCGATCTTTCGAGCTCCCTGGCCCTGGCATTCCGTNCAGCGTCCTGCCTTGACGTTNAAGCTGAATCGATTCACACGGTATCCACGCTGTTTTGCCTCTCGCGTGCTGGCAAAGACCTTGCGGACCTCGTCAAAGACACCGGTATACGTTGCAGCGTTGCTCCGTGGCGTGCGGCCGATCGGGGACTGGCTGATTTGCACCACCCGGTCAACCTGGCTGGCACCACGCAGGCTACGATGGGGACCCGGGCGGGGACCGACTATTCCCAGGCGTTGCTGCAGCGCCCTCANCAGCGTCTCGTTGACCAGGGAACTCTTGCCCGAACCGCTCACTCCTGTAACGCAGACCAGGGCCTGGGTCGGAAACAGGACGGTAACNTTTCGAAGGTTGTTGGTCGTGACTCCGGAGAGCGTGATCGATCGTTTCTTGGCAACGCGGCGGCGGCGAGCGGGGACCGGGATCGAACACGTGCCACTCAGGTACTGCCCGGTAATCGACTCCTCCAGCTGCGAGATCGCGTCCGGCCTGCCATCGGCGACGATCCGGCCACCACGCTTTCCAGCCCCGGGTCCGATATCCACCAGCCGGTCTGCCTCGCGCATCATCATCTCGTCATGCTCGACGACCAGCACCGTGTTTCCCTGGTGCTGCAGGTCCCTGAGGGACTGAATCAACTGGGAATTATCGCGCTGGTGCAGCCCGATCGACGGCTCATCCAGCACGTAACAGACTCCAACCAGTCCCGAGCCAATCGACTTGGCTAATCGAACCCGTTGCATCTCACCACCGCTGAGTGTATCGGCAGCTCGATCCAGGCTCAGGTAGTGCACCCCCACTTTCTGCAGAAACTGCAGTCGATTGAGAATCTCCTCCACGATCGGCCTGGCAATCTGTTGCTGGGGACCAGGAAACTCCAGCTCCTTGAAAAACACCTCCGCATCCACCACCGAGAGACTCGTGATCTGGCTGATGTTCTTTTCACCAAGCAGGATGCTCGTGGCTTCCCTGCGGAGACGGGTTCCCTGGCAACAACGGCAGGTAAGCTGTCCTCGAAAAGCATCTAGCTGGTCCAGCCTCTGCTGGTTGGGCGTACTGACGTATTCCTTTTCCATGAGTGTCAGCAGGCCATGGAACTTCTTGCCATCCCCGCGGAAAAACCCTTCCAGGTCTCGAGGCCGCCACTGNTTGACGGGCTGATCCCAGTCGATATCACGGGACTCGAGGAATTCCCGGCACTCTTTCTGATACTGCTTTAATCGTTTCGCCGTCGTTCCCTTCCANGCCAGCACGGCTCCGGCTGGCAACGACAGGGACCGGTCGGGAATGATCATCTCCACNTCAAACTGCAGCACCGAGCCAAGNCCATCGCAATCCGGGCATGCNCCGTAGGGACTGTTGAAACTAAAAGTACGAGGCTCNACNTCCTCGTAACTCACATTGCATTTTGGACAGGCATAGAAAGTGCTGTAGAGAACATCTCGCCATTCTCCCAAGGGAGGATCCACCGACTCATCCTCGGAATCGAAATAACAGATCGAGACCAGCCCTTCCCCATAACGAAGTGCCATTGCGACCGATTCGCCAACCCGAGCTCGCACACCTGGCCGAGTGATCACCCGGTCAACCACTGCATCCACATGGTGCANTTTGCGTGGTGCCAGGTCCGGAANATTCTCAANGTCGCAAACCTGNCCATCGACGCGCGCCCTGACAAATCCTGCCTTGCGGATCTGCNCCAGGACATCCTCCTGTTTCCCACGCCGCCCCCGGACCATCGGTGCCATGATCATTGTCCGAGTTCCCTCGGGAAGGGACATGATCGCGTCCTGGATCTGCTCCTCTGTCTGCTGGCTGATCGGTGCCGAACATTTAAAACAGAACGGTTCACCAAGGCGAGCCATTAACAACCGCAGGAAATCATAGATCTCTGTCACGGTAGCAACGGTACTGCGTGGATTCTGAATCCCCGGACGCTGGTCAATGCAAATGGTGGGCTGGAGGCCCTCGATCAGGTCCACATCGGGGCGTTGCATCTGGTGAAGAAACTGCCTGGCATAAACCGAGAGGCTCTCGATGTACTGTCGTTGACCTTCGGCATGGATCGTATCAAAAGCCAGGCTACTCTTGCCCGACCCACTCGGCCCGGTGATCACCACGAACTGGTTTCGCGGGATATCCAGGTCGATGTTCTTGAGATTGTGGACGCGAGCTCCACGAACCTGNATCTGTTCCTGATCGGTCGTCAGATCGANATTACTCGGCTTGTTTTTCACGTCAGTGACTGTCATCACACGGTATCCAGCGGGGTATGCCCCCCCTGGACCGGTCATTCTGGTGGGGGTAAACCGGTCACCGTACCAGAGCATCAGGGCACTGNCAAGTTACCGCGCAGCGGGGACGCGACAACCGCTTGCGAGTCGACTAAACTGCCGCAGGCAGTAAATCGCCGGTGCAGAACATCAATGACCCTGGCAGGAAAGCAGNCCGGATGCTTGAAGAAACGGATCCCGTGGATTTCCAGCTGGAAGGGCTACAGACAACGGCCGAGCGGGAAAGGTCCCTGCTCGCACCCTACGCGATGTTCAGTCAGCNGTCGCTCGGTCGTGAGCACGCCGAAGCAGACCATCCTTACCGCGGCCCTTTTCAGCGAGATCGCGACCGGATTCTCCACAGTAGTGCCTACCGCCGGCTGAGTGGAAAGATGCAGGTCTTCACCGGCGAGATGGGTGATTACCACCGCACGCGACTNACGCATACCCAGGAAGTTGCCTCCATCGCTCGTACNATCGGTCGCGCCCTGCAGCTTAACGAGGACCTGNTCGAGGCACTTGCCCTGTTCCATGACATTGGACATCCTCCCTATGGCCATGCCGGCGAGGACGCACTGGATGCATGCCTGGCGTCGGCNGGTGGTTTTTCACACAACCAGTACGCCCTGACAATCGCCCAGCANNTGGAATGTCGCCACGTCCAGTACCCTGGCCTNAACCTTTCGCGAGAGGTCCTTTTCAGCCAGGCCTTNCGGGTCGACAAGGAGACCGGGAGTGAATCTCCGCTCCTGGAAGCCCAGGTTGTCGATGCTGCNGACAGCATCACTTACGATGCACACGATACAGATGATGCAATCAAGCTGGGCCTGGTAAGCCTNGAAGAATTCCAGTCACTCGACTTGATCGGCCGCTGCCTGGAGCGGATTGGTGATGCAGGACAGGGACTCNACCCGGAGAACCTGCGTCGAGCAATCGTGCACGAGNTGATCGACTGCCAGGTGGGAAATGTCCTTGCCTCGGCAGGGANGGTTTTAAAGNAGAGTGGTTGGGAAATGGCATCCGACGCCCAGCAGGATCCCTACCGCATTGAACCGACCGGAATCCTGGCAGAAGAAAAAAGTCAGCTGGAATCCTTCCTCCTGGATCGTGTTTATCACCATCCGAAGTTGATCCAGACACGGGACATGGCCCAAAAGCACTTGCAGCGGATGTTCGAGTACTTTTCCGGGCGGGTCGAGATGTTGCCACCTCGTTTCCGTAACCGTATCGAGCAGGTGGGGCTGGAAANAAGTATNGGTGATTACCTGGCCGGCATGACNGACCGCTACCTGGAGAACTGCTATCGCGAGCAGTTTCCNAACGGGTAATGCTGGCATCTNCTTCTGTTCCTGTGATAAAATACAGCNGTACATCTCATTGATCTTTTCCCGGCCCCATATGGATTCTGCGGCGGTGGCCGGGAAACACCGATATTCATTCCTATTTATTCTCTTAGCGGNGGCATCATCATGGCTCTTTGGGTTCTGCGCGCTGTTTTTCTTGTCATCGCCACGTCCGTTGGCATCTCGATCGTTATGTCACCCGAGTTATACGAACAGGAATTCCTGTTCGCCATTTCTCTTCTACTGATCGCCTGTGCAATCGTCTCGATTGACATTCTCATTCGCCGCAAGCCAATCGANATTGTCTCCTGCACGTACTTCGGGATCCTCGTGGGCCTGTTGCTGACGTACATCATCGGCGTGGCGGTTAATCCGATCCTGCAGTTTTCCGGGATCGAGGATCCAAATCGTTACCAGGGGGCAATCCAGCTGATGATTGGCGTGCCACTCTGTTACATCTGTATCTCGCTGTTGATCCAGACTCGCAACGATTTTCGATTCATCATTCCNTATGTTGANTTTTCNCGAGANCTCAAGGGGATCCTGCCCTGGGTACTTGATACCAGCGTGATTATTGATGGCCGGATTGCTGACCTGGTTGCCACCAACATCATGGACAACCGGTTGTTGATGCCCCGCTTCATTCTCCAGGAACTCCAGAACATTGCTGACAGCAGNGACAAGCTTCGCCGTTCCCGTGGTCGCCGGGGCCTGGATATTCTCCAGCAACTCCAGAACAATCGCTCGATCGACTTCACCATTGACGAGACCGATCTGCCACAGTTTGAGAACCAGCCAGTCGACATGAAGCTGGTATTGCTGGCTCAACACCTGGGAGGGAAAATCGTGACTGGTGACTACAACCTCAACAAGGTCGCCCAGTTGAACAAGGTGCCGGTGATCAANCTGAATGATATTGCCAAGGCCCTCAAGCCGACCTTCCTGCCCGGGGAGATGTTTGACGTCAAGATTGTCAAGGCTGGNGAGGGTGACANCCAGGGAGTGGGTTACCTGGATGACGGCACCATGATTGTCGTCGANAATGGCCGTGATCATGTGNACGACATGGCACGNGTGAGTGTTACACGCGTGCTGCAAACAAGTGCCGGCCAGATGATCTTCACCGACTACGAGGAACCTGTCGAGAACTGAGCTTCCCTCTCCTTGGCAATGCGATCACGGGCCAACTGGCAGTAATCCTCGACACAGTCGATGCCAAGGTAATGCCGCTCGAGCTGCCGGGCCACCAGTGCCGTCGTCCCACTGCCAAGAAANGGATCCAGGACCAGCCCCTGGGGAGGGGAGCCAGCACGAATCATGATTTCCACCAACTGGCGGGGAAAGACGGCAAAGTGAGAATCCCGTGACTTGGAAAGTGGCACGCTCCATACTGTCCGCTTGTTACGCCCAAGTGGATGGAAAGCCTGGTCCCATCTCGCATCGTGAAGGTTCGAGTCCCCCGCGTTCTTACCCGTTTCCGGGGTACTTCCCCGCTGGAAGAAGTGTTTCCGGCCGCCGCGCATGCGGCTGCTCTCAGAGAATGTCACGTGCGGCTCACGGATTGCATCGACGTCATAGTAGTATTTCTTCGCTCGGGTGAGCANGAAAATATACTCGTGGTCGGTGGTCGGCCGATTCTTGACCGCCGACGGCATCGCGTTTGGTTTCTGCCAGACAATATCACTTCGCAGGATCCAGCCATGCTCCTGCAGGGCCAAGGCCACGCGCCAGGGTAANCCCTGCAGATCGCCATGAATGTACTTGTCGCCCAGTACCAGCCAGCAGGTACCNGTCGACTTGAGAACCCTGGCACACTCCCCGAGGATCTCCACGAGTCGATCCACGTACTGCTGGGGTGTCGATTCTCCACCCAGTTGCTGGGCGTGNCCATAATCTCTTTGCCGGTAATAGGGTGGGCTGGTGACAATCGTATCGACCAGCTCAGCAGGCATCTGTCCAAGCCACTGAAGGGCATCTCCACAGAGGACCAGGTCCTGCCACGGGGGCCCCTCTTGTTGACTTTTTGGCATGAGAAATCAGCGACAGGGTGAAAAGTAAGGGACCGATNGCCTTTGCACACCGGTACCCGGCCCCTACATCCTGTCGACAACGCCAATTCCTAGCAACTCCAATCCCTGGCCTATGACCCGGGCCGTGACGTCACAGAGCAACAACCGGCTGAGTCGGACCGCTTCGTCTTCGGCACGCAGCACGGGACATTCCTGGAAGAAAGTGGAAAAACGCTTGGCGACATCGAAAAGGTAGTTGGTCAGCTGGTTGGGCCGATAGTCCTCCAGTACCTGGTCCAGGGCCTCCGAAAACTGGAGGAGCCCCAGAGCCAGGTGACGCTCGGCGGGGTGTTGGAGCAGGATCCCGGCAAAAGAGCTGCGCAGGCCATCCACATCCACCTCTCCGCGGCGGAAGATACTCTGGACCCGGGCATAGCTGTACTGCATGTACGTTGCNGTGTTGCCTTCCAGGGCCATCATCTTGTCGTAGCTGAAGACATAGTCACTGGTTCGATTATGTGCCAGGTCGGCATACTTGATCGCTGCATGCCCCACCACGCTGGCAATATGCTCCCGCTCCTGCTCTCCCAGTTCCGCCCCCCCCGGCTTGGCCTGGTCATTCTCGGAGACCACCTCNAGTGCCCGTGCCACGGCACCATCGAGNAGGCTCTCCAGACCGACGACCTCACCAGAACGTGTTTTAAAGGGCCTGCCATCATCTCCCAGCACGGTCCCAAAACTGACATGCCGCATTTCAAGGTCTGGACAGTTCCACCGCCGGGCAGCATCAAAAAGCTTTTCGAAATGTTCCCCCTGGCGATGATCGACAACATAGAGCAGGGTATCCGGCTGCCAGGTGGCAACCCGGTACTGGATCGTGGCCAGGTCCGTCGTGGCGTAGAGAAAAGCTCCATCCTTCTTGCGGATGATCATCGGCGTGTCATACTTTTCGCCAAACACGCAGACCGCCTGCTCGCTCATCCGTGCCAGGCCATTTGCAAGCAACTCCTCCACCACCGGCTCAAGCTGGGAATGGTAAAAGCTCTCTCCATGCTCCACGTCGAACTGGATATCCAGTCGCTGGTAGATCTTGTCGATTTCTGCCCGGCAGGCTGGCAGGAATTGTTCCCAGAGCTGTCGACACTCGCTGTCCCCCTCGTGCANGCGTGCCGTTTCCCCGAGTACCGCCTCGGCGACACCCGGGTGTTCCGCGGCCAGGGTGGCCAGGGCCTGGTCCTCGTCCACCGCATCGATCTTTTTTCGCGCNCCGGCTAACCGGTCCCGGGCATCCTCCAGCTGCGTCTGCTGGCGNCGAAGCTGGCTNGNCTGTTTTTTCTTCTCGTCCTGGCNNGCCTNATCCACTCTCAGCTGCTGCTGCTCGAGTTTCTCCTCCCGNTCCCTGATCTCCTCAAGCTGTCGATCGATACCGGCAACCGCCTGGTGGTATTCGACAAGGTCATTGACCAGCCTGTAGAGCCTGGAGAGTTCATTGACCGTATCACTCTCAAATCGGTCAGAATCCACAAAGTGCTTGTAGCCATAGATGATCATGCCGAACTGGGTACCCCAGTCCCCAAGGTGATTATCAGCGATCACCTGGTGACCAAGAAAGCGAAGAATACGGGCCAGGGCATCCCCGATCACGGTAGAGCGNATATGGCCCACGTGCATCGGCTTGGCGACATTGGGAGAGGAATAGTCGATCACGACCGTGTCCGGATCGTCGACGCCATCAACACCCAGCCGCTGATCATGAACCAGCTGATTNACCTGTTCGATCAGCCAGTCGTCACGAAGACGCAGGTTGATGAAGCCTGGACCGGCAATCTCGACAGGCTCACAGAGATCCTCGACCTTGAGCCTTTCGACAATCTCACTGGCAACGTCTCGCGGTGGACAACCTCGTTCTTTCCCCAGCGGCATGGCACAGTTGGCCTGGTAGTCACCAAAGCGGGGATCCTGGACCGGCAGGATCATCTCCAGCAACCGCCCCGGGTCATCCACCANNGGCTCGAGGGCCTCGAGAAACCGTTGTCGNAGTTCAGCAAGAATNTTCATCAGCGTCGGGTCTCCCGCCACCTTGAAAACCGGNAATCCATCAGGGCCGGTCGATCACATCGGATATGTCAATCGCTTTCGCATCGGCCCAGAGCGCCTCCAGCGCATAGAATTCCCGGGTCTCGTCATCAAACAGGTGGATCACCACGGAGCCATAATCAAGTAGCACCCAGCGGCTGGCATCATAACCNTCGATCCCCATCCGCTTGTCCTTCAGATCATCCTCAAGCGTGTGGTCAATCTCCTCGCTCATGCCGTGCAACTGCCGGCGACTTGTTCCCGAGGCAATCACGAAGTAGTCAAACAGGGTAGACTGCTGGCGCATGTCCAGNAGGGCAATATCCCGTCCCCCGTTCTCGGAAGCGGTCCGGACTGCAGCCAACGCCAGCTCGAGGCTGCGCTGGGCCCGACGGTCACGCTCCGAGAGCGACTCCGATGCATTACTCGACACGTTTCCTCCCTCCTGCAGTAACTCTCATCNCCTGGCAGATTCGCCTGCATTTTACTTGGAGGGGCGGAACATGACAGGGGTTCACGAGGAAGTCCGCTGACACCAGGAAACAGGACTCACCCGTACCCTTCCAGCGCAGCCTGGGAAACTCTTCCTGGCGACTCTCCCGTCGATAAAAACGTTAGAAGTAACCCATCGCCATCAGGCTGTAGCGGACAATCAGGCCCGCCATCACCACGCTGACCATGCTCATCAGCTTGATCAGGATATTCAGGCTCGGACCACTGGTGTCCTTGAAAGGATCTCCAACCGTATCCCCAACGACGCCTGCCTTGTGGGCATCGGAACCCGTGCCGCCATGGTTGCCGGCCTCAATGTACTTCTTGGCGTTATCCCAGGAACCCCCGGAGTTCGCCATGAAGACCGCCACGCAGAAACCACAGGTCATGGCACCGACGAGCAATCCCAGGACTCCACCAACTCCCAGTAACAAGCCGGTAATGATAGGAACTCCCAGGCCGAGCATCGATGGGAGAATCATCTCTTTCTGAGCTGCCTTCGTACTGATCGTGACCGGCGCAGCATAGTCCGGCATCACACTGCCGTCCATGATGCCAGGGTTCTCCTTGAACTGGCGGCGGACCTCGTTGACCATTCCCTGCGCAGCACGNCCNACCGCNTCCATNGTCANCGCGCAGAANACAAANGTNGCCATGCAGCCNATNAATATTCCCACNAGNATCTTGGGGTTCATCAGCGAGGCATCNTAATAGCGCGCATAGTCNGGCANCGTNGCCTTGNCTCGNCTTGATAANGGANATCTNNGAATCTAGCGCATCCGGCTTCCCCGACTGGCCAAAAAATCCAATCGACTTGCGTGCTCCAACCCCGGTGATAGCAAGAGAGGTTCCCTCACCATTTCCCTTGGCAAAGGGAGCCGTCGTACCCGAGGCCACCGAAGTCCAGGATTTATCCTGGGATTCATCCGGGAAGAGGAGCCAGGCGGATGCCTTCTCCTTGCCCGTCGACTTGAGAATCACCAGCTGGTCATTCAACTTGTAATAGCCGGGATCCGCTTCTTTAGCGATCACTGTTTCATCGGTTGCCCAGCGGTCAAAGCCAATACGGACTTCCTCCACGTAGGCTGCCAGCAGGGCCAGTGCGGTGAGGGCTGCCGAGCCGATGGCAAATCCCTTGCCGGTCGCCGCGGTGGTATTCCCCAGGCTGTCGAGGGCATCCGTTCGTTCCCGGACAATTGGATCCAGCCCTGCCATCTGGGCATTTCCACCAGCATTGTCGGCAATCGGACCGTAGGCATCAGTCGCCAGCGTGATCCCCAGGGTGGAGAGCATGCCAACCGCGGCAATACCGACACCATAGAGTCCCAGCGTGAAGAACTGCACTTCTGAGAAATTGAAGCCAGTCGCTCCACCAAAAGCACAGAGGATACTGACACAGACAACCATGACCGGCACCCAGACACTCTTCATTCCAGATGCAACCCCGGCAATGATTACCGTCGCCGGACCTGTTACCGTCTGGGCTGCCAGGTCCTTGGTCGGCTGGTATTCATCACTTGTCACGTACTCGGTCCATTTCCCGATAAGCCAGCCGGCAAGCAGACCAACGGACACGCTAAAAGCAACTCCCATATGGTCTGGACCCAGGACAATGCGGGTACAGGCCAGAGCCGCGATAACGACCAGCAGGGTGGAAATATTGATCCCGAGACCAAGCGCCTTGAGAAGGGCCTTCTGTGTTGCATCCTCCTTGCTCTTGACCAGGTAGATTCCCGCGATGGAAAGAAAAATTCCGACGGCGGCAATCAAGATCGGCAGGAACATGGCTCTGAGTTGCCATTCACGAGAGTCTGCCTCGGTCAATCCCTGCTCTTGTAACAGTTCCGGACTGGCAAAGGCGGCGACACCAAGTGCCGCAGTTGCCAGGATCGAACCACAGTAGGACTCGTAAAGATCAGCTCCCATGCCGGCTACGTCCCCGACATTGTCACCGACGTTATCTGCAATGGTCGCTGGATTGCGTGGATCATCCTCCGGAATCCCGTGCTCCACCTTGCCAACCAGGTCAGCTCCTACATCGGCTGCCTTGGTAAAAATACCACCCCCGACACGTGCAAACAGTGCCTGGCTGCTGGCACCCATGCCGAAGCAGAGCATGGTAACCGTGATTTCTTCCAGGCTTTCAACTCCAAAGCCCCATGCCATGACGGCATACCAGATGACGATGTCGAGCAGGCCCAGTCCCACGACCGTGAGTCCCATCACGGCTCCGGACTTGAAAGCGACCTGCAGGCCATCATTGAGACTCTTTTGTGCCCCCGCGGCGGTCCGACTGCTCGCCCAGGTGGCGGTCTTCATACCGAAGTAACCGGCCAGGCCGGAGAAAAATCCACCCGTGATAAAGGCAAAGGGCACGAACTTGCTTTGCACGTTGAGCACGAATGCGGCAATGAAAAGGAGGATGAAAATGATCAGGAAGAAAAAGGCAACCACCTTGTATTGCTGCTTGAGGTAGGCATCGGCGCCGGCGCGGACATAGCCGGCAATCCTGACCATGTCCTCGTTTCCCTCATCCTGCTGCATCATCCACTTGTAGAACCTGTGGGCAAAAAACAATGCCACCAGCGATGAAACCAGGGCAATAGACCAGACCGTTAATTCCACACTCATTTCCATCGTGCTTAGTTTCCTTTGCTTACTTCCTAAAAATTAAGTTGTATCATTCCGTCAAGGGACTTCCGGCTTCTGAAAAAACCATCACCTGAAGGAGATCAGGGTGGTAACCAGGACACCAGAAAAAAACTGTTCTATCGGCTGGCACCGTCAGGCCAGGAATACTCTATTGACCTCTAATGAAGTCCCCTATTCCGTGGGGCACACCAGCAAACAAGTCACCACGGTCCTTCGTAGCGCGGTAGTTTACTGAATCAAAGGCAAAACCGTCAACCATATTAACACCCCTTTTCCGAGTCCATCTTCCGGCACCTCACCTTTGGCAGGAGGAGAGGATTGCGTCTTGCCGGAGACCGCCAGGCATGATCAACTGGCAATCCGCCCTGGAGGGGAACTCGCATCTCTTCCAGGACCCGGTACCAC
>PANG01000039.1 GCA_002708345.1 Planctomycetaceae bacterium
TCGATTGCCGTGGCAGTATCCGAGGCAGCAAAGAAGGTACTTGGCAGGAAGCGAACAACGATGTTGGCGGGATCCACATTGGGATTGTTATCCGGAACCGTGTTCCCGTCGTCATCCACCTCGGCAATCAGGCTTCCCGCGGAAATTGTCAACATCGTGCCGTTAATGGCGTAGACCTGCACGTTGCCACCGCTGAGCACATTGGCATCCAGTCCCAGGGCAAGCTTGGCAGCGCTGTTATCGTTGTTGATCGCATTGACAATCTTGTTCGCGACCAGGATCAGTGGATCTCCATCTACGATGTCGACTGCCACGTTACCGGCTGCCACGCCGGTACCCTTGTCGAATTCCAGGGTCAGGGTGTCGGTTCCGTCGCTAAAGGAAAGCGTCTCCCCGTCAACGATCTCCGTGGCTCCATTGGCCGGCAATTCAATCACGAATCCACTGTCAAATTCAAACGTGACCACCGGGTTGACGCCATCGGACAGCGAGAACGTCTCTCCGTCGTCAAGTTCCATTCCTGTCACAGCGATGATCGTGGGGCTGTAGTAGTTGGGTTCGAGCAGACGGTTCAGCTCATCTGCCACGTCCTCCCGGCTCATATCCTCATGGACATAAACCTGGGTGACAGCTCCGGGCCCAGCAGGACCGGAAGAAGTCACGGTAATCTCCGAGCCGGCCGACGCGGTTGCCAGCGTGCCGTAAATGGTGGCATCAATCTGAATCTGGCCACCGGCAAGAACCTCGATATCGTCAAGGCCAAGGGTCGTCTTGGCAGGACTCGTATCGTTCGTGATGGCCGCTTCAACTGCATCGGCCAATGCGATCTGTGTCATCGTGTCGGTGATCGTGACCAGCACGTTTCCAGCTGAGGGAGCACCCGCCCTCCTGAACTCCAGGGTAAAGGTGGTCGGTTCATCTCCACTTGCCGGGGTCCCATCTGGATCCGGATGGGAAAAGGCAAGAGTCTCCCCATCGGGAATCAGCACACCAAGGGCTGGCATCTGGACCAGGAAATTCCTACCCAGGCTGGATCCTATCTCGCCCACCAGGAAACCATCATGCTGGGGAGAGGGGAGCGTGTGGCTCACGTTCACGGCGCCACTTCCATCGAAACCGATCTCGAGCTGCAACCGTTCACCATGTTGGTGACCGGTGATCGCCAGATTGTTCTCGATCGTGGTCTGCATGAACTGGACCACATCGGCTGGAGCATCCTGGTCGGAAATCAGGACGGGGAGATTGGCGCCACTGGCGGTCTCACCAGCACGGATAAACTCGAAGATCTCGGTTGTCCCAACTCCATCTTCCACCGTGAACGTACCACCGCTTGGAATCGCAGAAGCGGAGGGAACAACAAAGGTAAACCCGGACTCGAATTCAAAGTACTGGGAATCATCCAACTCGACAATATTACTGGGTGTGGGCCCGGCGGCATCCTGGATTAGCAGGGTGGTGTTGTCAGTCGCGGTTACCTGGACAACGTCACCGCCTCTTCGGTAAGCCTTCAACTTCAGCTTCGTCGCGGTCAGGCTATGGGCATCGACAATTGCATTCACGACAGCTGTGGCGACCTCTGCGGCGGTATCAGTATCACTAATTGCCACCGGCTCTGTGCCACCGGAAGTCCCACCTGTCTTGTTGAATTCAAGTGTAAATGTGTTGGGGTTGGTTGCCGTCAGGTCATTAAAAATAAGCTGCTCACCATCCAGGATATCCGCACCACCCGCCGCGGGGATCTGGATTGCAAATCCGCCTCGGTCAAGTTGGAAAAAATCTCCGTCACGAAGGAACTGCCCCTCGTTCGTACGCAGTTCCGACCCGGTGTCGAAGATCGCCCCCAGATTCATCCCGCCCCCGGTCGACATGTCAAACCGTAGCCGCAGGTGCTCAATGCCGGCATACGCTTCCAGCCCGATCCGCTGCTGTTGCCAGACACCCCCGGTATTGGCCAGGTCAGCCAGCGATTGCCAGTCGCCGTCGTTGTCGCTGATGAAGACACGAGCCGGGTCATTGCCACCCGCATCCAGCCAGTAATCGAAGTAGAGAATCGGCCGGTCGGCGGACGAGTAATCCCGCAGGCTAAACTCGTTACTGACGGTCGTACCGTGGGCACCACCCGCGTAATCATAGGTGCGGGGCAGCACAGTCGCTCCGTTCGCCGAGACAATGAAGCCCTCGCCAAAGTGCATGCTGGTACGCTCGAGCGGGAACGTCGGGGGGGGGTCGATATGCCCATGGTCCGTATCATCCCAGCGTTCAAACACGCAGATCGGTTCGCCCTTGAACGTCGGCTGGTTGGCCCGTGCCCCGGTGGTGATACAGTTCGGCAGGCCATAAAGCTCGTCCCGAAGATCCGCTCCCTCCTGGTGATTCGGCGTGGTGTAATGGAACAGGGTCCTGGTGAGGTGGGTAAAGGCAAGACCGCGGATGTCCGCACCGCTGGGGGAATCAATTCCTGTGTCCACGCTGGTGGCACCGCCATTGAAGATCGGCTGCAGAACGCCCTCGTCGTCAAATGCGTAAATGCGACCATCAACATCCATGCCAAACAACAGGTTCCTGTAGATACCACCCTCGACATCGCTGGGGCCGCGAGTAAGACCCTGGAAACGAATCCCGTTCAGGTCAGCTCGCGACGTTGTCACGAAGCTCGAGCTGAGCGATGGATAGTCGACACCGAGCTCATCTCCCTCCAGGTCCACCTCGACCGTGTAGAGTCCACCCAGGTCACTGACCGCGAACAGCTGACCAAAGTCGACGCCGAAGAACTGGCCTGGCAACGTGGTAATACCAGTAATATCCCCACCGGGGCCGGAACCCTGTGCCAGCAGGTTACTTCCTGCCTCGACAATCAGTTCCCCGTTAATGACATCCACCGTCGAACCACTGGAGGTGGCGGAAACGCTGTTGGTACCCTGGTAGGTAAGGTTAATCGTATCGGCAATCTTGACGGCAATCTCGTCCGCCAGATCCCCTGATAGAAGCCCGATAGCAATATTGCCTGGCGTCCCAACGCCACCGGCAGTTTGCAGGTCCAGCCAGGTCGGTGCACCCACGCCGCGGAAGTCACCTGTCTCGGCACCGAGGAAACCGATCCTGTCAAAAGCACTACTCGCCGTCACACCAACAGTGGCGGCAGTTACATCAAGCTCGACCTGGACACCGATCTGGTCGGCATCAAAATTCTCCTCGGCCTGGATCAGCCGTGTCGCCGGGCGGTTCACCAGTGCCTCGGGATTCGCCGACATAAGAATCATGGCACCCGGGTCATCCAGCCCCAGTCCATTAATCGAGACCAGGGTCCCTCCCTGCTTGGCCGTGAGCCCGGATCCACTCGCCACGATTGCTCCAAGCAGCGAGGTGGCAATCTGCTCGGCAGTATCGGTTGCCGTGAAGGCAACCTGGTTGTTTGCGAAGGCACCATCACTATCCAATTCAAACACGGTCGCCGTACCACCGACCGGGTTGATCGTGAGCGTGTCCCCGTCTGTCACCTGGGTCCCATCACCGAGCTGGACAATCGGGTTGGCCCCACGGTCCCCCTCGATGACGATCGAGCTTCCTGCCACCGCGTTGAGCGAGGCGGTGAACTCGCCAACCAGCGTGATCCGCGTGCCTACCGCATCGGCGACGACACCCAAAGATCCCTGCGCGTTAATAGCGTCTGCCAGCAGATCGGCCAGGCCCAGGGCCGATGTCGCATTCCCGTACTGGCCAACACGAACTGCCGTGGGATCGGTCAGGGCTGCTGGATCATCCTTGTCAAACTCAAAGGAAATCGTTTGGGAGGGAGTCGCCGTATCCTGGATGGTGACAATCGATCCGTCGGGAACCGTCTGGGCCCCGGCACCCAGGTCGACGATATCGATAACCAGCCCGGTATCAAAAAGAAAAACATTCTCGTTGGCGATACTCGGATCGGCCGCGTTGTTGTCGAGTACAAAGAAATCCCCATCCCGGATGGTATTTCCCGTGTTCTGGTTGATCTGCTGCAACACCTGGGGACCAAAATCGAACTCGAAGGTGGTGACCGAGAAACCATCGTCGATCCCCAGCGTCTCGCCGTCATTGATATCCAGGTTGGTCTGGATCCGGAGGCCCCCCGCATCGAGTGTTTCGGAGGTAGCATCAACACCTGTTAACTGGGCACCCGTGGCGATCTGACCGATGCTGAAAGCATTGGTCCAGGGCCCCTGGTCCTGTGCCTCGCTATTGATATTCAGCACACCCCCGGTGTTGATATCCATCTCGTAGACAATATTCCGCTTGATGTCCACGCCGCGGGTATTACGGTCCTTGTCACCACGTTCCCCAACCACCAGCAGTCGCTCAATACCAAGGTCGTTGTCCTCAACTCCTCCGAAGGTCATGGCGTTGATATTGAATCCCCAGCCAACATCGTTGCCATCGCAGGGGTGAGATCGTTCGACCCCATCCCCGGCAGCATTGGACTGGAAAGTGGTGATACCCGAGGCACCAATGTCTGCCACCGAACCGTCCATCCGGCCAGTCTCGTGATCCAGGATCTGGATGAAGTGGCCAGCATCCACATCGCGCTCGTTACACGGGTTATGGTTGACATCCTCGTTGGAGGAATAGCCAAACAGGACACCGTCGCTCCGCATGGCGACATCACCGATGTCGAAGTTCAAGAAGCTGCCTGCACTGCCCGCGACCGAGTTACCCTGGTCATCAAGCGAATGCACATCGATTTCTTCATGCCCGGTAAATGCATCGACAACCCGGATCTCGCTGGCCTGTGGCACGGTCGGATCATTCCCACGGAATGTCGTTCGTTTCTCCCGGGCAACAAAAATCCCCATATCCCCCAGGTGCCAGGGAATGATGCTTTCGGTGTCAAACAGGCTGCCGGTTGCATCCATCGGATCTTCGACCACCGTGTCCGGAGGCCCCAGCCGGAGAGCCAGGTTACTTGTCAGCTGTGCAGGGGTTCCACCGGCACCGGAAACGGCCACAAAATACCTTCCCGCGGGAAGTGTGACCGGGCCGATATAAGGGTCCCCCGTCCCAATCGTGCCACGCGTGAGATCCTCGGTCTGGTCAGAAACCGTGGGATCCGGTTGATCCTCGGCGATATTCGAGTCACGACTATAAAAGACCAGCGAACCCGCCTCGTCGAAAACGGAAAGCTCGGTATTGGGCCGGCCCAGGCCATCGGCATAGTCCAGGTCAAAGGTCACCGGCCAGCCGGTAAAGGCATCGGTATCCTGGATCGCCTGGATGGCCACATCAAAGGTGTACCAGTCAACATCCGGCAACACGTTGGCCGTCCGCAGGTTGCCCGCCACACTGATCGCACTGCGATCAACGGCCATCAGATTGCCAAGCTCCTGGGCCTGGGCACGCGTGTCATTATTCTGCCCTTCATTTTCGGCAGTTTCCCCCGCCAGCGGTGAATGCAACGGAAGTCCGTAGACAGAAATACCGGTTGAGGCATAAGAAATATCGGCATAGCGAATTGTCGAACCGGGCAGCTCGTCGATCTCTCGCAGCCGAACCTGTACCTGGTAGGCACCGGAGGTCAGTCCTGCACTGACGTCGTGAATATCACCCGGCGCGGTGTTACTTCGAACTCGCAGGTGATAGGTTGACCGGGTTCCAACCGGGCCGGGAAGGACCAGTCGATAACCAGCATCTCGAGGGTTAATGGCCCAGAAATCGGTCCCTTCAAAGGGTGGAGTCTTCTGGGTCAGGAACGCCGTCCCGGGTGTGCTAGAATGTTCGAACAGGGAACTCGTTCCCGCTTCCTCGGTCAGCGAGCTATAGGAAGCCGCCAGTACCAGGTCATTGGCGTCAAGTAACTCGACAATCGGATCCATGGCGTAGGTGGTCCGGTCAAAGTCGACCCAGACTTCCGTGCCAGCCTCGGCATCGAAGCTATAGACATCCCGGTCAGACGAATTGGAGAGGAATCCCTGCACTTCAAAACCAAGACGCAGGTTCTCGTCACCACTCTTTTCGTTCGGTGCCAGCGACCCCAGGAAATGAGCATCCTGGGCCGTCGCGTTGACACCTGGCGAGTCCGCGTTGTAGGCCTCCGATTCGACCACGATTTCCACGTTCCGGTCGTGGCTGTACTGGTCCAGCAGGACCGTGTTCCAGTCGCCCTCACCGGGTGGGCCCCCGGAGCTGAGATCCCATCCCATCAGGTCCATCGCCCGCTTGTCATTGCTGGAAACCTGGGCATCCGGCTCGTAACTGGGATCCATGATCCCCAGGTTCGTGCCACCAATCAGGTCATCATCTTTCCAGTGCGAGGGCTGGAAATTCTGGCCATTGGAGAGCGGTATGTCACCGACCGTCAGACCGGCAATATTGATCCCTGTCGGATCATAGATGCCGCCATCGTAAAAGACCTGCTCCACGCCGGTCGTCATCACTCGCTGGGCGTTGGTGAAATCATTGAACCCCTCGCCCGGTGCCAGGCGGAAAAGGTCCAGCGTGGTAAGACTTGGAGTGCCCTGTCCCACGGCGCTGATAAATCCCAAGGCATGACCGATCTCGTGCAGGGCCACCAGGTAAAGCTGGTCGGGATTCAGTTCCACGCCATTACGAAATGTGAGGTCCCCGTGCAGCGGACCGGGCCCAAACGCGGATGTCGGCTGGGTTGGAAAATCCGCTTCGACGTAGCCCAGGGCCAGGGCGTTGGCGCGGGTCATGCTAATCGTATTGGCAGCGGCTGCCGTGCTCACATCGAGCTGGTTACGGGTCGGAAGCTGCGTGACAATCTGCTCGTGAGCACCGGCATCATCGATCATCCGCTGCCGGACCTCGTTGAAATTCGCCGAGTGGGTCTGCGGCTGCGCCGTGCCAATGGTATTCCCTCCCAGGGCAGCAAAACGCACGTCCAGNCCGATCGTGANNGGATCCTTGAGCGTACNNTGCCAGAANGCANCNGCCTTNTNGATNTNAANNNNCGCNTCNGCNNNGACCGTGNCACCGTCGTAGTTCATGGTGATGNTNGACTGGNTCACANNNCCNGTGGCNTCNCCNTCNTTATTGGTATCNACCTGGGGATCNCCNTTCTGATCNACCCCGGCACCANANTCNTCNTTTCNNAGGGANGTCAGCACCACCGGCGACTTNGGCTGNCCGANNATCTGGATCACNCCACCNACCCNGTCATCNGTTTCCAGNGGNCGNCCCTCGGCCACNAACCCGGCNTTGNTCCCCTNNAGCTTGACNACCAGGCTCTGCGTGGGATTACTNGCCAGNCNNAGNCCACCGTANGTNTGCAGATCGGGAACCGTGATCTGGTCCAGCACCACGTGCACGATATCGGCGTCGTCCCAGATACTCTGGGTGGTCAGGGTCTCACCCCGGATCACCATGCCGTTGATCTCGTTGTTCCCCAGCCGGTTGGCAACCACCAGCGGTCCATGGTTCTGGCGGTATCCCGGCAGGGCATCNGCCGCCCCGGTCGATCGTCCATAGTCATGCTTGAGCTCGTGGTTGAGCGAGTTGACATTGATATCGATCGCCGCCAGGGCCGAGGTGTCATCCGAGTCCGTGTTGTCGCGGAAGATGTTGTCCACGATGATCGGCTGGGCACCTCGAACAAACATCAGCGCGGGACGATTGAATCCACGGCCGAAGCGATGGTCCGGAGCCTGGCCGCCAACACCCCCACCATTGAACTCGAAGATGCTGTGTGCAATCCGGGCCTCCGACTGGTGGATCTCGATGACATTAAAGCCAGCGAAAGTACCCTCGATACGGGTGATCCCACCACCATNAGCAAAGATCGAATGGTCAATACTCAGCCGCGAGGTAATCGTGGTGTGAATCCCACCCCAGTCACCGGGCCCGGGAGCGTTTGCGCCGTCGCCGGTGGTGTCGTAGGTCCCCCCCACGCCGTAACGATCATCCAGGATGCTGGTAAAAATAATCTCGTGNCCATCCCGCCCCTCGGCAATCATCTGGGCGCCGGGTTCCATGTCGATGCGGGACGCATCGAGCTTGATGATCATCGAGGGATCCACTCGCAGGCGGGCATCAGGTCGTGGCCGCATGCGGAAGGGNGTCTCGTCCAGTGTCCCACCAATCTCGGTCCCCAGGTCGATGAACTCGCTATCGTCCTGGTTGATCTGGGCGATCAGCGTGTAGGGACCGCCACCCCCATNAGNACTGCGGTAAAGTCGCCTGGCAACAAATTCGCCGTCGGCGGCAAGCAGCTGGTTCAGTCGAATCGCGTCGTTCCCCGCGGTCACCTGGCGAGTAACTGTCGCATCGGAGGGAGCACCCTCGTTGCCATACTTATCCACGAACACCAGGCGATAGTTGTAGCTTCCGGCTGCCAGCTGTCCCTCGGGATGGTTCAGTGGCGTGAGCGTGACAATTGCCAGCGAGGGCTGTACCGTCTCCAGGAAGGGTCCCCCGGGGCTGGCATGGATGACCAGGTTTTCTTTCAGGACATGGACGATGTCCTTGTCGTCCCAGCGACCCGAGACTGTTAATTGCTCGAGTTCCCCACCGGCGGGGGTGGCAATACGCACAAAAAGGCCATTGATCGTATTGTCATGAAGCTGGTTACGAAGGATATCGGGGCCGATACGGCTGTAGTCCGAGGTAAACAGGTTTGCCTGGTACTGGGGCGAGTGGAAGTTGGTTTCCAGGAAGCTGTCGGGGCTGGCGGCAATGGCCGCATCCCGGCTGAAGCTGATTTCGTTGTGCGAGATCGTCGGCCGACCGTCTCGAATCTCGATCGGGTCCACCGTCTGGCTCACCGATTCGACGTTCACCTCACCACCGCCGTAACGGATATCNGCGTGATTGACCGAGTCAAGAAAAATCCCCTGCCCCTCGTAGCTGNANCGGGTCTGGTCNGCATTATCAACATCACGGCGGAAGATCANNCCACCCCAGTNNCCCGCNNCAGGTGTNGTNNNANANGAANNNGTGTCNAGGCCAAGCGATTCGTCGTTGTACGAGGTAAAGTGGACGNCTGCNGACTCATTGCCATCNCCNTCAANATTTCCAANCGGACTGGCGGCGGGAAAATTCCCATCCAGCGGNAACGTNTTGCCCAAGNGCNTCNACGAAGANCGGGGCTCCNACNACCTGGAAAGCACCGNCACTNCGATCCAGCTCCGAGCCCGGAGCCACNCTGCCAANACCNACCCAGCTGCGNCGCATNTTGAACAGCGNGCCNGCATCCACCATCACNGTCACGTCGCGCGGCACCTGGAACTTTGTGCCATCCGAGAGAGTCGTTCCCAGGTCATTAAACCCGAGCTCGTAACCCCGGTTGTCCAGCTCGGTACGAATATCATTGTCGGCACCCGGATTTCCGACGATTCTCAGAACATCCCCTGGCCGCACGGCATGCGGATCGGGGGGAGAGACCTGGATACCGGTGTCATCGACGTTGAGCGCCGACTTGAGGTTGTTAAAGGGAGCCTGGGGAGTCCCGTCACCACCGGCCGGAGCAAGCTTGTCAACAAACACCGTGCGAGCAATTTCACCGGGAGTCGCGGTGGAGGGAGCAGCGACACGGAACCAGTGGTTGTAGACGCCCCCCGGCACACCATCCCCGTCCGCGTCAATACGGGTGGGAATGATCTCGGGCCTCTGGGCATCGACCGGGTTGTCCAGGTCCACGATCGCCCGGTCCGCGCTTGCCCGGAAATTCAAGCGAAGGTCATAGCTGCCCTGGGTCTTGCCATAAAAACCAGTGTTCTCAATCGCCGGATCAAATCGCCAGTTCCCGCTGGCCGTGACGGCAACAAAGTACTTCCCCTCACGCAATTCCAGTTCGATGAATGAATCGTTACTGAAATAATCGTCATTGCGAGCAACCAGGTCACGGATTTCCGTGCCGTTGGAATCCAGGATCGGGATCAGATCCCCGCCTCCATCTCGCAGCGGAACCCCTGTGACCGGGTCCAGTTCGACCCGGACCTGGTAGAGAGCCAGGTGGGTGTCGAGCAGGTCCTGCTGCTGGGTCTGGCTCAAACGTCGCTCGGCAATCGTCTCGGCCGTGAAAAGCCCTGCCTCGGCGACCTCGAACTCGTAAAGGTCGATATCGCGACCTTCCGGTCGGTGCAGGTTCTGCAGGTGGACAATGTCATGGTCACCCGGGAAGACGGGCTCGGTATCCTCGATCACTGCCTCGTGACCACCGTTACCCATCACCGTTCCGGTGGGCAGGTCATAGGCATGCCCCAGTCCCATCTGGTGTCCTATTTCATGCATCGCCACCAGGAACCAGCTGAGCCCGTCAGATCGATGGCGACCCACCTCGTCATGCCAGGTCTCGGCATTGTCCATGATCACCGCTGGCCCAAAGGCGGTTGCACCGGAGAGCCCGATCACGCCACCGGGAGTTGATACCCCTCCCATGGCTGCCAGGTCACCTGTCGCAACGATAATGCCCTGGTCGGTGGTCTCCACGAACTGGACGCCCGACACACCGGAGAAGATCTCGAAGATCTCCCGGGCCCGTGCCTTCTGGATCTCGGTGATCACATTGAAGGCTGACTGCTGGGTCCCCCCGTCGCCGTCAATGAAACCAATGTGCTCACGGAAGTTATATAAAATGGTCTCGATGCCGGAATTGTNATCGGAGNCCGAGTTGAGGTGNAATTCACCAGCAANGTTATGCTCNCGGTGNCCNGGTTCNTCGTTGGAACTCGGGAATTCCANGTCATAGTTATAGTCTGGCTGGATCTCCTGCGAGATGACCAGGGACTGTGTCTCCAGCCCAGAGGCAGCGAGGGAATGTGCGGTGTCGAAGCTGGATCCTGGATCTGCAGCCAGGTTGATCGGCAACGGGGGCAAGGGGGCCGACTCATCGGTACCGATTCGCAGCCGGAAACTCCCCGGGCCAACCGGGGCNCCCCCCCCACCGGTCAACTGGTCCAGCGGCGCCGCGAAGGTCAGCAAAGCCGCATCGAGCCCGGGATTGTAACTGACCGAGTCGGGGTTAAAGGACACGTCGTCCAGGTTATGGACCGTTTCGTTGGTATAGATCAGCTGGTAAAAGGACGGATCCTCTGCCGACACCGGATCCAGGTCATCGTCGTTGAAATAGACCAGCACCTGGTCCCGTGCCTGTTCCAGGGTGCCATCGGCAAGGCGNTTTACGGGCTGCGGTACNACCGAGGTGATCTNGGCCCCCAGGTCCAGGTCAAACTGCAGGCTCCGCGTGGAACCATCGTCGACTCCATCGTCGGTGAGATCCTGGAAAGCCACGTTGGCATCGTTGCGCAGCGCCAGCTGGCCCTCACCATAAATATCGATCTGGTAAAGATCGTCCGGAAGTGTCTCGGCAAAGCGGACAAGGATCTCATTAGGAGAATCCCCCAGTCCGATAAACCCGGGATCCACGACAACGTCATTGGCACCTGAAAGTTGCAGTGGGGAGTAGTTGATCGGGGGAGACGCGATGTCAGTATCGGGGAAGGTTGTTCCCGTCCCATCCGGCACCAGTTCTGCCAGGACCAGTGCCTTGGCATCAATGTCATTGTTGATTGCCGTGACAAGCTGCTGGGCCGTGGTTTCATTGTCGGGGGTCACGTTCAGGCTGACGTCGATACGGTTTCCAACCACGCCAATCTCCGGCGCGCCGGCTCCCCCCTGGTCGCGTTTGGCGACGACCAGCGTGATCCCGTTCTGCTCGACTCCCAGCTTGCGAGCGGTGAAACGAATCGTCGACTCACCGGTATTGAAATCGGACTCCACCGAGGCAGCTGCAAACTCACTATCCAGGTTCGACCGGGTAATCTGGATGCCGTCTAGATTGCCAGTGTCAAAAACCTGGTTTTCATCAAACCGAAACAGGAGTTCCCGAGGCGCCGTGTTACGAATCTGGTCGGGCTCGTCGAACAGCAATAATTCACCATCGTTCGGCTGGATACCGATGATCTGCGGGCCCACGGCCAACAGACGACGATCCTCCAGTTGTTCCAGGAACAACTTCCGAGTGGCATCCTTGCCGGCGGAATTTTTACCCATTCTCCACCCGCCTGCCGGTGAACGAAGGGATCGTCGGATAACCATAAACGAGTCCTCAAATCAAGCTGCGCAACAACAAGTCAAGTCATTTAAACATGGCAACTTACGGCAAACCAGCCTGCCGATATCATTCACCCATGACCGGGCGCGCATCAGCACAGTCGCGACAGACACAGGCCTGTCGATTGGGCGATTATAATTTTGACAAAAGACCATGCAAACACGTTCGGGGGGTATGGTACCCCCCATAAGATGTATAATCCAGTTTTCCTGTATGGGTGCCTTTCCAGGCACATCACGACTGCCAACAGCACCAGCGACAGGCGGCATCAACAGACACCTCCGTGACACATGTTCACGGAAAACTCCCTTATAGAAGTCTCCTCTATATACAACTGCTGTCATTCTAGACGGAAATACCTTTTCAAGCCTATACGAGTTTTTCACGAGCCCTGCCCCCCCTTCCGCACATCCCGACCGACCGGCCTCCCTCCCTGGGAGGGCAATTTAAGGTCAAAAAGCCCGAACACCTCCTGCTGAGAGATCGCCATTTCCGGCGTCACACCGTCGATCACCGTCGCTCCGACATAGTATCCACCCTCGCAACCGTCGACCGTCACTCCCCGTCCATCAACCAGCACTCGCGCTCCGGCCGCTTCGGCCTCATCGATACAACCCACGATCCGGTCCCGGGCTTCAGCCGAAATCACCGCACCGAGGTTCTGACCCGCCACCACTTCTCCAGCCTTCTCACACACCCGCTGAATGATATGGTCCACGTCACCCACGGCCACCAGCGATGCGGCGGCCATACACCGCTGGCCAGCACAACCTGTCGCCGACTCGGTCACATTCTCGGCCGTCAACTCGACATCCGCGTCGGGCAACACCACCAGGTGGTTCTTGGCCCCGCCC
>PANG01000040.1 GCA_002708345.1 Planctomycetaceae bacterium
GCCCGAGATCTCCCAGCTGGGGAAAACCCCGAAGACGCGATTTGCAGTCAACGTCGAAATGTGGTGGACCAGGCTTCCCTTCCTCGAACGAGTCCAGAAGGCAGCGGATTTTGGTTACCCGGCGATCGAGTTGTGGCCGTATGAGAACAAGGATATCGACAAGCTCGCGGCGCTGACCGGGGAACTGAAGATCGAGATCGCCCAGTTCACCGCCTGGGGTTTTACACCCGGCATGAACAATCCGGAGAACGAGGACAAGTTTGTTGCCAAGATCGAGCAGGCCTGCAAGGTTGCTCATCGACTCCGCTGCAAGAAAATGACAGTGGTGGCTGGCAATAATCAGCCCGGCATGTCGAAGCAGCAGATGCATGAGCAGGTGATCAAGGCACTTCGCCGTGCTGCTCCGATTGCCGAACGCAACAAGGTGATGCTGATCCTGGAACCGATGAACGGCCGGGTCGACCATCCAGGGCATTGTCTCTACGGCAGTCCCGATGCGATTGCCATCTGCAAGGCAGTTGGTTCAGAGTTCGTGAAAATCAACTGGGATCTCTACCACATGCAGATCACCGAGGGAGATCTTTGTGGCCGCATGAAGGAGGGCTTTCCCTGGATCGGTTATCTTCAGCTGGCAGATCACCCGGGTCGGAACGAGCCAGGGACTGGCGAGATCCACTACAATCGGGTTTTCAAGCAGGCCTGGGAGCTGGGTTACCGGGGTTATATCGGCCTGGAGTGTCGTCCCCGGACGACCGAGGTTGCTGCCGCGGAGGGAGTCAAGGCCGCGGACATCTGGTAACCGACTTTCCCAGGAGTGCTTGACGGGCTCCTGCGGGACGAGTCTGATTCACTCCTGAGACCTGACTAGAACAGCCGAACAGATTATCGTGAGAGGAATCGATAATGAGACGAACCCGCCATTTCCTGCTTGTTGGAATCTGCCTGCTTTTGCCGGCGGTCTCCATGGCCGAGCCCCCGCTGCTGGTGAAGAGCGAGTTCATCTACGAGAAAGCTTCCTTTGACAGTTGCCATGCATCGACGATTGCCGAGACACCTGGCGGGCTGGTGACGGCCTGGTTCGGGGGGACGGATGAAGGCAACAAGGATGTCGCGATCTGGACCTCCCGGCAGGTGAAGGGGAAGTGGACTGCTCCGGAGATGGTCATTGACGGGATCCAGGAAGATGGTTCCAGGCACCCCTGCTGGAACCCCGTGCTGTTCCAGCAGCCAGACGGGCCACTGTTGTTGTTTGCCAAGGTGGGACCGAGTCCACGGACCTGGTGGGGTGTCTTGATCAGCTCGGCCGACAACGGTGTCAGCTGGTCCTCCGTGCGCCGGCTTCCCGAGGGCCAGGCCGGGCCGATCAAGAACAAGCCGGTGCTACTGAAGGATGGCCGCCTGCTTTGTGGTTCCAGCAGTGAGGACCAGGGATGGCGAGTGCACATGGAGTGGACGACGGATGTCGGTGCGACCTGGAAGCGAACCGGGGTGTTGAATGATGGCAAGGAATTTGGTGCGATCCAGCCAACGATCCTGAGACACAAGGATGGCTCGCTGCAGATTCTCTGCCGCAGCAAGGGGCTGGGGAAAATCGTCCAGGCGACGTCCACCGATGGAGGCCGGAACTGGTCACCGCTGACCCCAACCAGCTTACCGAATCCCAACTCGGGTATCGATGCGGTAACCCTTGCGGATGGCCGTCATGTGCTCATCTACAACCACACCCTTCGAGGACGTAGTCCGATTAACCTGGCCGTTTCCGATGACGGGAAAACCTGGTCGATGGTCAAGGCACTGGAGACGGATCCTGGAGAATACTCCTACCCGGCAATTATCCAGGCCGCCGATGGCACGCTGCATGTGACATACACATGGAAACGACAGAAGGTAAAACACCTGGTACTGGATCCGAAAGGGATTGCTGGTTCGAGGTGAGGCAGCGACGCCTGTCCGAGGTGAAAAGCCCCTGACCACGAACCTCTCACTTCTCACCGCATATGGCCCACCCACTCTGGCAGATTCGCCCCGATACCACCTACCTCAACCACGGGTCCTTCGGGCCTCCCTCGTTGCCTGTGATTGAGGCTCGTCGGCAATGGCAGGAAGAACTTGACCAGCAGCCGATGGACGTCTTTGTCCGTCGACAGGAAGCAGCCTTGCTGGCGGCCCGGCAGCGGCTGGCCAGCTGGCTGGGGACTTCGGCAGACAACCTTGCATTGATTGACAATGCCACCTGGGCAATGAACGTGGTGGCCGAAAGCGTCGTTCTTGGGGAAGGAGACAACGTGGTCCTCAGTGACCATGAATATGGTGCGGTAGAGCGGATCTGGCAGCGAGCCTGCCTGCGGTCCTCCGCCGAGCTCAAGACCGCAGTGCTCCCCTCCCGGTTTGAAGATCCGGATGAAGTGGTAGATGCGGTGCTGGCTGCCTGTGACGAGCGGACACGCCTGATCGTGGTCAGCCATATCACCTCGCCAACCGCTGTCACGCTGCCGATTGCCCGGATATGTGAGCGGGCCCGGCAGCAGGGAATTGCTGTCTGCGTGGATGGCCCGCATGCCCCGGCCCAGATCCCGCTGGACCTGGACCAGCTCGGATGTGACTTTTACACGGCCAGTTGCCACAAGTGGCTCTCAGCCTCCTTTGGCTCAGGATTCCTTTATGTCCACCCGCAACAGCAGACCTTGATTCGTCCGCTTCTCTTGAGCTGGGGAAAGTTGCCTCCGGAAGAGCCGTCGAAATGGTGTGACGATTTCCTCTGGCTGGGCACACGAGATATTTCTGCCCTGCTGACGATCCCCGTTGCCATCGACGTGCTGGAGGAGATTGGCCTGGAGTATTTTCGCCAGCAGGGACATCAGCTGGCGTGCTTTGCCCGGCAGCTGCTCGTGGAAAAACTGGGAGCTCACTGCCTGGTAGCCGATGACCCCTGCTGGTACAGCAACATGGCGCGCGTCGAGCTTCCGGTCCAGGATGCTTCCGAAATGCAACAGGCTCTCTGGGATCAACACCGGATCGAGGTACCGGTGGTGCACTGGCAGGACCGTTGGTTCATCCGGGTTTCCTGTTACCTGTACAATGAACAGGCCGAGGTGGAACAGCTGGTGGAAGCGGTGGCAGGATTACTCTCAAGGTAACAAGAGCATGTGGCCGGAGTCTGAAAAAACCGAGGAATTGCTTGGTGCCGTTCGCGAGGGGAACGCCGAGGCGGTCAACAAGCTGATTGATCGTCACCGGGATGCCATCCTGCGGCTGGTCAGGATGCGACTGGACCGCCGTATCCAGCCGCGGGTGGGGGTGAGTGATGTTGTGCAGGACGTCTTTATTGAGGCCAATCGGCGTCTGCAGAAGTACCTGCAGGATCCAGTCATGCCGTTTCACCTCTGGTTGCGACAGATCGCCAAGGATCGGATCATTGACGCCCATCGGCGACACCGCGTTTCTGCCAAGCGGAGTGTCGATCGAGAACAGCCTGCCCATGTGCCGGCAAATATGGATCACAGTTCCCTGGCGATTGCCAACCAGCTCGTCGATGGCGAGATCACGCCCATGGCTGCTGCCACCCAGCGTGAGCTGGCGTCTCGAGTGGAGCAGACGATCACGGAGCTTCCGGAGCAGGATCGTGATATCCTGCTGATGCGGCACTACGAGTTTCTTTCCAACCAGGAAGTGGCCGAGGCGCTGGGTCTCAGCCAGCCCGCAGCCAGCATGCGTTACCTGAGGGCGATTCGCCGCATGCGAGAACTACTGCTGGCGGACAATCAAGAGGATTTGCCGTGAACGAGTCATCGACTCCCGATGCTGGTAGTCCGGGCGAGGATGCTACCGTCTACGACCAGGAACTGGCAGAACTGCTCTCCCAGGCTGAGGATGCATTGCAGCGTGGAGAAGGGGTGGAACTGGAGAGACTCTGCCAGCAATATCCCGAATATGCCGAGGATTTGCGGCTGCTCATGGCCGCGGCACGGATGGCTGACATGGCAGGAGACCAGCATCGCCAGGAGAGTCAAGGTGATACGGCCACAGGCAGGCACCTGGAGCTTTCCCTTCCCTGTTCCCTCGGGGATTACGAGCTGATTGAGGAGATTGGCCGGGGTGGAATGGGAGTTGTCTTTCGGGCCCGGCAGTTGAGCCTGGATCGGGAGGTTGCTCTGAAGATGATCTCCCGTGGACCACTGGCGTCGGAGCAGGAGCGAGTTCGATTCCAGGCAGAGGCCAGGGCAGTTGCCCAGCTGGATCATCCGGCAATCGTGCCTGTTTATGATGTTGGCGAGCTGGAGGGTCGGCCCTTTTTCAGTATGAAGTTGATCGAGGGTGAAACGCTATCCCAGCGAATTGCCAGGGGCCCGCTTTCCGGCGAGACGGCTGTCGAGTTGATGGTGCAGGTTTGCCGCGCCGTTGATTATGCACATCAGAATGGCTTGCTGCACCGTGACCTGAAACCTTCCAACATCCTCATCGACAGCAGTGGGCAGGCTCATGTGATGGATTTTGGCCTGGCAAAGCGAATTGACGATACGGGTGTCCTGACCAGGACAGGTGCGATTCTTGGAACTCCCGCATACATGGCTCCGGAACAGGCAGCCGGGGATCGAGGGGATGTCAGCCCGGCAAGCGATGTCTACTCGCTTGGAAGTGTGCTTTACAGTGCACTCACCGGCAGGCCACCATTCCAGGCAGCAACGGCAGTCGATACCCTGCTGCTGGTACTCGAACAGGAACCACTGCCGCCGCGGGCACTCAACCCGGTGATCGATCGCGATCTGGAGATGATCGTGCTTCGCTGTTTGCAGAAGCCAGTGGATCTTCGCTACGAGTCAGCGGGCCGGCTGGCCGACGACCTGCAGGCGTACATGAACGATGAGCCGATCAGTGCCCGCAGCGGCCGTTTTGCCCACGTGGTCGCTCGCTGGCTGAGAGAGACACACCATGCCACCGTGCTGGAGAAATGGGGACTGCTCTGGATGTGGCATAGCCTGGTCCTGCTGATGGTCTGCCTTGTGACCAGCACACTACACTGGCAGGGGGTGAAATCTCGCTGGACCTATTTCATCCTCTGGACCGTTGGCCTGGGTGCCTGGGCGGTGGTTTTCTGGACGATCCGGCGGAGGATGGGGCCGGTGCTTTTCGTGGAGCGTCAGATTGCCCATGTCTGGGCGTCAAGCATGGCAGCCATTGCTGCCCTGTTTCCTGTGGAGTACCTGCTGGAGCTTGAGGTGTTGAAACTCGCTCCTGTCCTGGCACTGGTCAGCGGGATGGTTTTTACCGTCAAGGCGGGAGTCCTGACAGGCAAGTTCTACACGCAGGCGATCGTGATGTTCCTGGTGGCGCCCCTGATGGCGATCTTTCCGGACTGGGCGCTTGTTATCTTTGGTGTCACAGGCGCGGGTTGTTTCCTGGTTCCAGGCTGGAAGTACCACCGTCAATCCCGCGGCAGGGCTGCCGACCGTCGCAGGATTCGCCAGCCATAAAGGCCTGCCAGGCTGAAACCTGCCGAGTTGGCAATCCCGTGTAACGGAATCATCAGCGGGATCCCCAGGAGCTGCTCCCCACGGTATTCACCCATGCCGTAAATCACAGCCAGCAGCATGCCTAGCAGAAGGGAGAGGCTGGAGACGAGCAGTAATCCGCGGGCTGGTTCGAGCGAACACCGCAGGGCGATTCCCAGCTGGACCAGGGCCAGGCCCACGCAGCCGGCTGTCAGGATCCCTACCGCGATGATCTCTACCAGCGGATCCCCTGCAATGCCGACCCCCACCAGCGGGATGCCCACGATGATCAGAAGGATCATCAGCCGCACGAGATGATGTCGAGTCATCGTGCGGATGGCCAGCCCGCTGAGCAGGGGGAGAGCAAAACCGGCATAGTGAAAATGAACTGCCGTGAGCAGGACAATGGTGGGTTCGAAGTCCATCACCTGCATCCCGCTGCGGGACACCATCGCCCAGGTTCCACCGACCGCGACGTAGACCAGGGCGGCCGAGTAACAGAGTTGCTCGTTGAGCGATCGCACGTGGCGGAAGAAATGAACGAGCCCGATGCCCGCCAGGATATACGTGAAGAGCATCCAGGGAATTGCAAGCAGGCCTGCCCAGGTCCCCGTGGGAAGCAGCAGGGAGATCGCCAGCAGGATCGCGCTGCACCAGGAAGCGAAGTATATCAGCCCCTGTCGCCGCAGGCCGGTGCCGGTAACTCCTTCCCTGTCCAGGTGCCAGAGGCCCAGTGGGACGATGAGAAAGGGGGCTGCGATGAGAATGACTTCTGCCATGGGATCTTCCTGCCTCGAGGAACTGTCTCTGGATCCAACCGCAGGGGGAGTCCAGGTCTAACAGGGAGAATGGAAAAATATGCCCTCTGAGTTAAGGGAGTTTTCCCGGTACGGTATTATTAGTATCAGAAACGCCTCCTAACGAGAAACACCAATGATCTCCATCCGACGACCCCAGATCGACCGGGTTAATCACCTCCTGCAAGAGGTGATTAATGATCCGCTGACCTATCCACACGAGGGAATTGCTCGCAACCTGTTGCCAGATGACAGGGCGCCGGCTGGATACCGTCACGATTATGCAGCGATCCTCCTGGGAAAGGGGCAACAGGTATTCGAACGAGCCAGCCGGGCGATTCGCCAATGGAGCATGTTTCCACCTGCCATGGCGGAACTGTATCACCGTGACACGCCGATCGAGGTGGGCCAGGTGGTGGCGGTCCTGTTTGGAGGTTATGGAATCTGGACACTGAACCCGGCACGAATTCTCTACGCGATTGACGAGCAGGATGAGTGTTGCCGATTCGGGTTTGGGTACGGGACGCTACCGGGTCACCTTGCCCGCGGGGAAGAACGGTTCCTGGTGGAATGGAACAGGGAGACCGATGAAGTCACGTTCTCGATTTCAGCGGTGTCTCGTCCCCATCACCTGCTCTCCTGGGTCGGCTACCCGATGTTACGGCGAGAGCAAAGACGTTTTCGCCGCCTGGCGGGAGAGGCGATGCTGGATGCCATTGAAAGCTAGAGGGGGGCAGGAAGGTCCCGGCGTCGGAAAATAACAGCCGCGGCAAGCATGCATCCCACGCCGATCAGGATCATCAACAGGTGGGAAGGAAGTGGGCCGAGACCCTGGGTTACTCCCTCGTGGTCCTTCAGCAGCAGGCTCGTCAGTACATCCGGATCACGGTTGATGTAGATCACGAACCGGTTCGGGCTGTAGGCGGCAAAGATCGTGAAGTTCAGCAGCCAGCTCAATGAATCATGCGCAAGACCAGCAATCCGAAGGATCATTTGCAGCAGAACGATACCCGTGGCGATACCCACGGTTCGACGGCGAAAACGGTCCAGCGATGAGAGCAGCATGGTTAAACCGGCAAAGCAGATACCGAGGCATGCCAGGATCGAGGCGGCAGGAAGGAACTCCACGCTACTGACACGGTCCGAAAGCGGCACCGTGATCTTTTCTTCAGGAACAAATGGGTTACGCACCTCCAGGTCCAGCAGGGGAATCGTGACGGTCGTGTGTGGTGCCTTTTCCGTGATTGTCGAGTTGGCAATACCGGCAGAGGTGCCACACCAGGCGACCAGGGGGAGGAGAATCGCGCCGGCAAGTGTTACCACTGCGTGGGACCAGAAGACCTGCATCCGGCTGACCGGCTGGGCCAGGATCATCTCCATGGTGCCCCGGTTAAGCTGGCCACTGACGATGTCACTTCCCCTGGAGATACCCCAGAGCAGCACGCAGATCAGTACGACCGGTTCATTGTAAAGCTGGCTGATGCGACCGGAATAGGTGACCAGTTCGGCAAAGGAGACGGGNAGCATCCGTTCCATGAACTGGAAGTTATCAAGNAGCTGCTGGAAACTCTCNGTATCCAGCCGNCTGGTGNCCCAGACGTGCAGCCAGCCCAGGTTGAAGAGTGTCAGGGCACACCAGAACCAGAGCCACCAGCTATCGCGGATGTTCTTGCGCAACAATTCCAGGTGGATCATTCTCGCTCCTCCTGCCCGGCCAGCTCANCATCCNGTTCAAGCTGNTGGTAGTGCTGGTAGACGGATTTCANCCGCGTTGGCTCGATCTCCATCTGCTCAAGCGAAGCGGTGGAGAGCCATTGCATGACCGGTGCAAGGTCTCCTTCGACCTGCAGGGTGACCTGCTGGTTTTCTGACAGCTCGAACTGGACCCGGTTAGCCAGTTGCGAGGGAAGCTCGGGGAATGGGCCAGTTGTGATGGCAGAGACATGATGGACCTGTGCCAGCTCTGAGAGAGGTGCCAGGTAGACCAGCTTTCCCGACTTGAGAATTCCAACCCGGTCACAGACCTCCTCGATCTCGGCAAGGACATGGGAGCTGAAGACGACGGTCTGCCCGCTCTTTCCCACTTCTGTTACCAGGCCCATGACCCGGGCTCGCATGGTGGGATCCAGGTTGGCGGTTGGTTCGTCGAGGATCAACAGGGGGGCGTTGCTNGAAAATGCCAGCACGAGTGCCAGTTTCTGTCGCATCCCGGTCGACATCGCCTTGACGCGACAGGCCAGGTCCAGNTCCAGGNGATCGGCCACCTGCCAGGCCTTTTCCAGGTTATCCTGGCCACGTAGCCGTGCCATCGTCTCGATCGTGGAACGGGCTCTGAGTCCCGGGAACATTCTCACATCGCCAGGCATGTAGGCAACAAGGCGACGTACCTGGAGGGATTTCCGGTAACAATCAAAATCAGCAATGGCTGCCTTGCCGGAGCTCGGGCGAAGGAACCCGAGNAGGATCCGCAGCAGTGTTGACTTGCCTGCACCATTTGGACCGAGCAGCCCGAATACCTCACCGCGGGGTATCTCGAGAGTGAGTCCATCCAGAGCGCTAAGNGAGCCATAACGCTTGGTCAGACCCTGGATGTTAATCATGTTCCGGCAGCCTGTAGAATTTGACTGGCCGGTCTCGTCGGAGCGATACTTCAACGAACTAGCGATTGAAGAGAAAGGATGGGTTGTTAATCAGGGCCCAGGCAAGATCCTGGAGTCCGATCAGTCGCTTGTTCTTCAATAACTCCTCGGCACTGGCGACGGTCGCCTGCAAGTTCTGCCATTCCTTGTCTGTCGCCTTGTACTTCTCCAGCAGGACAGCCTTCTGCTCGTCGTTTCTTTCAGCGGCAGGAACTGCCAGCAATGCNGCCAGGTCCGCGGGAACTGACTGGAGCTTCAGGGGCCGCGGTGACCCGNTGACCGCGATTCGGAATTTCCCTAGCAGGTGAGTGTCNTCGAACTGGAAGTTCATTGTCAGGGTGAGCTGGCTTCCTCCCTCGCCGACCACGTCCATTGCAGTCTCGATAATCGCGGTGTGGATCTTGTTGAACTGGGGAGCCACTGCCCAGCCGGTGCTCAGGTTTCCATCGATTGCCGAGGTGATGGCATAGCCAGCCTGGCTGAAACTGGCAGTTGCATTCTGCAGCTTGACCGGGGAACTCTTTTCCAGGTCAGCGAGCGAGGCCGATGTTGCCGTCAGTTCCCCAAGAACGAAGTTGCCATTTTTGGCACGCCCGGGACCACCAGCGGATAGTGACTTGTCGTTCATCGCTTCCAGCCGTAGCCCGGTGATCTTCTCCAGGGGGCTCTTCAGCTTGAGGTTGTAGGTTCCCTTGCCATTGGCTCCTGTTACNAGGATGGAACCGTCGTCNGCGGCTGTCAGGGTTGCTCCGTTGGAGGCAGTCAGCTCGGTGTACTCCACNGCCTGCCAGGCTGTTTCGGCGAGCATGTTCTTCTCCCANGTTGCCTGCCTCTCGGGCACGCCCTGCTCGTAGTCCGCCAGCTGTTTCTTCAGNTNCTCCAGGTCACTGCCTGTTTCGTTAAGGGCAGAGATGCCCAGTTCCTGTTCCTGGNGGGTTGGATAGCGAGCCAGGAAACGGAGAAAGATCTCGTCAANAAGTTGCTTGTCATCCTTGATCTCGGACTCCAGGCGNGTCAGGGCATTTGCCGGATCNGCAATNGCATTGGCAACNGTGGGNCCGTTAANCAACTTCATCACGGGTCCCAGGACCATCCCGGTCGTGCGGTCGCACTCACAGGCACTTTCCCTGGCAGGTCGTCCGAAATCGTCCAGGAAAGGGACCTTGATCCCGGCATCGGGAAGCTCGGCAGCTCGGAACCCCGCCGGAACACCGGGAATCTTGAGCTGGGATCCGGTCGCCAGGTGAATTGCATCAAACAGCACTTCCGCCGGCAGGCGACGGGGCAGGGAGTGTGAGTAGTTAATCACATCATCCGTATTCCACTCGTTGACCGAGACCGAGTGCTGGTACGTGCGTGAATTACAGATCACCCGCATCATGTGTTGCACGTCAAAGCCACTGTCGAGGAAATCCTTGGTGAGGGCATCAAGAAGTTCCGGGTTGCTGGGCGGATTGCCTGCGCGAATGTCATCGATCGGTTCAATGATGCCGGGCCCGAAGAGATAGCCCCAGAGCCGGTTTACGTAACTGCGTGCGAAGTACTGGTTTTCAGGTGAGGTGATCCAGTGGGCAAGCTGGTCACGGCGGCTGGCCGAATCCGGAAGCTCGTCGTCATGCGCGTAAGGGAAGGAGGGTGGGGTGATTTCGCCAGTGCGGTCATGTGTCACTTCCCCACTGCCGGAATCAAAAATCACCTCGACCAGTGGTTTGGCCCCCTCGACAGCCGTGCCACCAATTTTCTTGCCGGCAAAGGCAGGATCTTCCTTGCGGCCGATCTGGGCAAAGTAGGCAGCCAGGTAGTAGTACTGGTCCTGGGTCCAGCGTTCAAAGGGGTGATCGTGACACTTGTTGCAGTTAAAACGGACAGCCAGGAAAAGGTGCGTGGTATTCTCCATCAGGCTCGCCGGATCACGAAGGACCTTGTAGTAGGCCGCGGGCGGGTTATCAATCGTGGATCCACTGGCAGTGATTACTTCGCGGGCCATCTGGTCGTATGGCTTGTTAGTCGCAACCGAGTGCTTGATCCAGTTCCGCAGGGCAATCGATCCCTCCTCTCCCAGGAACTTCCGGTTCACCTGCAGGAGGTCAGCCCACTTGTTCGTCCAGTGCTCCACGTACTCCTTGCTCCCAACCAGACTGTCGATCAGTTCAGTTCGCTTTTCGCGGCTTGGCTGCTCGTTTTCCAGGAAGGAGCGAATCTGTTCTACCGTGGGAGGAAGGCCGGTGAGGTCAATGAAGATCCGCCGGATGAAACTCTCATCCGTGCTTAAATCACTGGGGAGGACCTTGACCTGTTGCAGCTTCGCGTAGACATGGCTGTCAACGTAGTTGTAGTGCTCGGGTTCCTTCCAGGAAAAACCACTGCGGTCACCCATCACGGTGAGCCTGGTTGCTGCATAGGCTCCCTCGTATCGAACCAGTACAGGGGCTTCACCCCGTCGCAATACCGTCAGCAGGCCGCTCTTGGCAGCATCGATGATCTCGATGTCCCCGCTCTCGATGAATGCTTCGGCAGTTACGTCCCTGACCGAGCCATCGGCATAGGTTGCCAGAACCGACATCTGTTGCTTCATGCCGGCTCGCGGAACGACCGGGNTTACCGGAAGCACCTCGATCGAGCTGACCCGGGGACTCTCCAGGTCCAGCTTGGCTCCAGAAGAAATCCAGCCGCGCAGAAGCTGGTAGTGTGTGCTTCCAATTTTTGTCTGTGCTCCACCGACGTGCGGAATGGTACCTGTCGACTTGAGCAGCATCAGGCTCTGGTCCGGAGCGGCACGGTTAAAACGGCGCGAACCAACATCGTCAGTCAGGGCGCGGTGATCGTAGAGCGGATCGTAGCCCCGAAGGGAAAGCTTGAAGCCGTTTTTCCCGACCCGTGAACCATGACAGGTTCCGGCATTACAGCCCAGCTTGGAAAGCGTCGGCTGCACGTCCTGGACAAAACTGACCGGTCGGGCAACCTCCAGGTTGGTGACCTCTACCGGAAGCCGGACCTTGAATTTTNCAAAACGGAAAGTAAGTTCGTCAGTTCCGTTGGTGACCGGACGAACCAGCCCGTTTTCTGATACCCGGACAATCGAGGCATTGCTCTCCACGCTCGCCATGCGTGTCAAGTCGACCGATTCGCCTGTCTTGAGTGTTCCGGTGAGTAAGANCTGGCGATAAGCAAATGGGCTGCCAAGCTTCACCTGGTCCGGGTAGATTGCCAGCGAGATGACCTTGAGGTTCTTGGGAAGCACCTCGGCCTCGGTCGTTTCCTCCTCCGCAAATACAGTCGAGATGCTACCTGCCAGCAACAGGCAGAGTCCAGCTCGAAGCCAGTTCGTTTTTGTTGTCTGCATGGTTCGCCTTTTCCAGTGCGAAAGAAACATGGTGTTGTCTGTTGTTGGGATCGTGGTCTGTGTGGTGGAGCGGGTTATTGTTCATTGCCGGTCGTGGCAACTGTCTCGCTCACGGTGACCGGGATAAATGCCTTGATCAGCTCACCGGTCTCTGCATTCACCAGGTAAATCTGGCCGTCAAAACCAGCTGCTGCAATGGTCTTGTTGTCGCGGCTGAAATCCACACTGTAGATTCCCCCGCCGGGAACCTCGAAGGTAGAGACAACCGCGGCATCCGCATAGTTGTAGACGCGGACTTCTCCTGTTCCGTTAAAACTGCTGCCAGCGGCAATGCGGTTACCATCATGGCTGAAGCTGACGGCGAAAAGGCGTCCCGGCATCTGTGGAAAGGCACGGATCAGGTTGTAGTCATCGCCAATCTTGCGGGCCTTGTCCCGGATCATCTTGTAGATTCGTGGCGTCCCGTCGGCGCCGCCATTGAGCAATTCGTCCTTGGTAGGATGCCGGGCGACCGCATGGAGTCCTCCCTTGAGCGCCCCGGGCGTGATACTGGTGATATTGTCAACGAACCGTTGCGTGTCGACCTTGATCAATTTCATCGAGCGGTCACGGCTGACCGTGATCAGGTGGTCACTCTTGGTCGAAAAAACCGTGTCCAGAACCCAGTCACTGTGGGCCCCGTTGAAAAGAGCCTGCTTGCCCGTTGCCGCCTGGATGCCCCGGATCGTGTTATCCGGACAGCCAAAACCGATCATCTTTCCGTCCGGGGACCAGCTGGCACCGTAAAGCGTGTCGTAGCCGTGGTTGATAGAGTAGAGCAGCTGGAGTTTTTCTACGTCCCAAACCTGGATCTCACCAAACCTCCCGGGGGA
>PANG01000041.1 GCA_002708345.1 Planctomycetaceae bacterium
TTTAAACACCGAAAAAACACCAGAGTTTCGTTGTCTCCGGTAGAAAACCAGGCTCCTAAGGAGCACTTTTTTGCTCGGGCAGGTCGACGCGGAAGCCATTTTCCGGGACGAGCGGGCCGGGGTCAATCCACATGCCTTTTTCGTCAAGCTGCATTGTCCCCAGGTTTAAATCGAGCAACCCACGTTGCACTTCCCATCCGACCCAGACACTAAGAAAGTCGTCCTGGGCATTTCGCAGTGAACTGAGTGCGCTGATCAGGTTTTGCGCCGTGGTAGGACCAAAAGCAGCGGCTGCTCCTCCCGCTCCCAGCCGTGGCGGTTCCTGCAATCGGAGTCGGGCCGATTGGACCTGCTTGATTGCCACTCGCAGGGCAGCCCGACGCATCTCGAAGTTGATCTTGTTCAATTCAACTTGCCGCAAGGCAGCAACCAGGCCGGCGTAGATGGAATCCTCGTTTTGGTAGAAACGTCGCCGCGCCTGCTGGTACTCGATCAGCGCCTGGCGGTAGGTGTTCCGTTCCTGCAGCCGCGTGATCGGGGCATCCCACCTCAGGCTGGCTCGCAGGTTCCCCGTGGTATCCCGGAAACGGACAGGATTGTCATCCGTGGTGCGGATGTCACCGGACCAGACAATGTCCAGGTTGCTTTCCAGGGGATTGGCGTTGTAGTTGACCAGCCGCCATGAGTCGACCATGGCGGCCCGGTTGTTCATCCAGTCGAGCCGGTTCTGGCGGGAGATTTCCATGGCATCATCAGGGGCCAATTCGATCGGGATGAGCATCACGGTTTCGGCCCGTGCCTCGGCCTGGACCAGCGAGACTTCCAGCACGTTTGCCGACAGCTCGGTAAGCAGGTTTGGTAGTGGGCCAAAGACAGCGGTCCGGAGCAGGGTCAACAGTTGCTGCTCGTTGAGCTCCATGCCCGTTTCCATCAACAGGTCAATGCCCTCCACGATCTTTGCACTGGGAGCCTGGTTNGCAGCCAGTCGCTGGACCGTATCNTCGAGTGTTTTTGTCAGTGCCGCTGGCAGGGAATNCAGCGNTTCAATGTTNANCAGGCTGGTNTCGAACGGGANATTNTCCCGGCGAGCTTTTTCCAGNACCGCCTCNATGAGCTTGTCATGGTCGAGNTTCCTGTCGGGAATAATCTGCGTGAGCGCCTCGATGTCCTCCCGTGCGTGGTTTGCATTAGATTCCAGGACCTGGTTGCGCAGATCGTTCATTGTCAGCACGTGTGTTCGGAGAATTNCCAGCTTGGCAGCAAGCTCATCGGACCAGGTGAGCGGTGGAGGTGCTTCCCCGTTGACCACGACAGGCAGGATCGAGACAATCGTGCCCCCCACTGCCGTCTGGGTATTCGCAATTTGCTGCTGGATGGGAAGGATCCGGGGGTCAATCAGGTTGAACTGATCGAGGTAATCCCCCTCGACAACCATGTCGATGGCGGGGGATAGTCCGAGAGTCCGCTTGTAGCCATCCATCGAGTCCTTGTAGCTGCGGCGGGTATTCAGCAGGCCAGAGACATTGGTGAAAAGCTGCTGGCGAAGTTGCTCGACCTGGAAGAAGTCAATTCGGCCGGCATCCCGGAAGGCTTCCAGCTGCGACAGGCTGCTGCGCAGCGCCGTAACGCTCGCTTCCTGGTTACGCATGCCCTGCTGTGCCTGGAGCATNCCNATATANCCACCGGCANNACCCGGNGCGGTGACACCGCCACCNCCGCCAAANAGGCCNCGACCCTGTGTACCAAAACCACCACCACCAACCCCGGCAAAGCCACTCAGCCCGGAAGCCCCCTGGAATCCTCCTCGACGCTGCAACCCACTCTGGCCGCCGCTGCCGGTGATGATCTGCATGTAATGTCCCTGGCGGTAGAGTTCAAACTGGCGAACGTTTGCCAGCAGCGACCGCTCGGTAATGGTCAGTCGCTCCANCACCCGGTCCCGGCCGGCGCCGCGGAGCAGTGGCTGGACGAGGGAAAAATCAATTAACGTGTTGGCACTGTAGGTGTCCGGACCGCTGAACTGCCAGGTCAGTGAATTTGCAAGGCCAATGACCATCTCGGCACCGCTGGTCAGGGCACGGCGAGCCTGGATGCCCCTGGTGCTCAGATCAAAAACACTGCTGGGGAACCCGTTGTTTCCCTGCGACTGGTAACTCGGGCTGTAGCCACCATAAAACTGGGTGTCAAAACGGAAACGTTCGGAGCTGGCATCCAGGGCTGCCAGGTAGAGAGTCTCCAGTTGGCCCTGGTAAGCGGTGGAGTGGATGAGCGAAAGCTCCATTGCCAGGTCGGCCGTCAGGTGGAGTACCCCATCGTCATCCAGGGGTAGGTAGTCTCGCCACTGGGGATTCTCAAAAGTATCGGTTGTGCCATCAGCCAGCCAGCCCTCGTAGCCAGGATAGCCTGCTGGCCGTGCCAGGTGCTTGGCCGAGTAAGGATCATCCGGTGGCATTGGCGGGCGGTCCGGGTCGTTCGGGTCAAACATCCGGGACCTGGGATCCACATCAATAGTGAAGTCGGGTAATCCCCAGCGATCGCTGTCATGACTCTTTTCATTTACCAGCTTCGTGACGGCCTCGTTTGCCTGGTGGCGATAGTAGCTGCGTGAACAACCAGACTGCAGCACAAAAAAACCAAGTGCCAGGAGCAGGCCAAGCTGGAAAGCAGAAAGGTTGCTGACGAAATGCGATGTTCTTGGGTGTCTCACGATCACTAGTTCTCCGGCCCAAAACCGCAGGTTTTTCAAATGACAATCAGGCCAGCAGTAGAAAAGGTAAACCTGGCAATTCAGGTAAACCTTGCTGGCTATTCGGCTTATAGCGATATGTCAAGCTTTTCGGGTGCTTGATGAGCAAACTTGAACGAATACACGGGGAGTATTTACGCAAGACAGGTCAAATGTCGCAAATCATGCAATGACAGCAACTTATGGAATGTCTGCACTGCCGATAAAACTTGACATTGGTGGATTGTCGACTTATTATCGGTCAGCCCGCGACGGTTACCGCTGATCCCGGTAAATGACGGTGGAATTCCACAGGGAATGGGCAACTTTCCGGCGAATACTGACGATCCAATCATCATATGACCAACAGGATCATGTGCAGTATTTCTACTGCCAGGACTTAAGGTTCAATGAACCCACAGCTTATTGTTGCCATCGTTGTGATACTGGCCTACCTGGTCTGCCTTGGTTTTTCCAGCAAGGTATGGCGATGGCTTCACATGGTGATGGCACTGTTTGTTTTCGGATCTGCCTGCTGGTTCCTCTGCCTGGCGGCTTTCACAACCAAGACGAAGGCGAACTGGATAAAAAAACACGATGCACTGTTGACCGAAAAGATGGAGCTTGACGAGCAGTATCGCCAGGTCGTCAAGGGCGCAGTAGACAAGGTCAAGGAGGAAAAGGAAAACCTCCAGGACCTGGACTCCATGCTCACCCGCCTGCTGCTGGACCTGGGGCGTGTCTGGCGCGAGACGAAACCCCAGGGTGTGCAGAACGGTGCCGTGCTCATCGACACCGGTTTTGCTCCGGCCAACAACGAGCCCCTGCAGATCGAGCAGAATGCAGTGCTCTATGTTTTCAAGGAAGCAATCCTCCAGGTGGATGGACTGAACATAGCGGTACCGGTGAAGTACCTGGGAGAGTTTCATGTCAACGCGGTCAATGGGAGTGTGATCAGCCTGAAGGAATCNCCGGCTTCTNGATGGTCGACTGCCGCCGCCCANCCGCATATCAACGACGGTTCTACCTGGGCGATTTACGAGAAGATGCCGGTGGACGGACATCGCTTGTTCTCGGAGACGGATATTTTTGATAGCGATGTTGTGCTGGGAGAGGATCCCTCACCACTGTTCGGGAAGATGGACATGGAGAGGGTCACCGTGGCCTTCCAGATGGCCATCGCACACAATCCCGATCTCGGCAGGCAGCAACAGCAGATGCAGGATCATATTGACCGCTACATGGGGGATGGCCGGCAGTTGCTGGAGAACGAGGCTGTTCCCTTTGAAGAGCAATGGATCAAGGTGCTTTTCAATGTCAAGTTCCCGGTCACGGTTGACAGTGATGCAGCCAAGGCAGGGCTGACCGAGAGCTTTTTCGATCCCAGCGGCATGGCGGTCATTCCCAACCTTCGCCGTGGCGAAACGGTCGAGTTTGACAAGGGGGACATTGGCATTTTTCATCTCCGCAGTGAGGCAGTGGATGGCAAGCCAGAGGTCACCGACGGTGAAAAGCTCACGGCGCCAGGAGCTGATGGTTCGTCGATTGCTCGCCAGCTGACAGCACACTATGTTCGCCCGCTGACGGACTACGCTTTCCTCTTCCAGGATTTAGATGACCGGGATATTCGCGTTGGCCAGCAGGGCACGCTCTACGATCGGGAAAAGGGCCGGCTCGAGGAATCGCTGAAAGAGGCCAACGAGCAGATCTCCTTTCGCGAGGATGAAAAAGCTAAATTAACCATGGAAAAGACCTTCCTGGAAAAAGATCGTGACACGGCAGAGGTCTTTGTCGGTCAACTTAACCAGGAACGTGAAAGCCTGCGAGTTGAACTAGCCCGGCTCTTTGACCAAAACCAGAAACTGACACGGCAGCTGGCCAAGATCCTGGCCAGGCTAGAAGCTGAGAACGATAAGCGCACCGATGCGGTTGGCCGCGACAGCGATTAGCTGATCCGATGGCGATCCGGGTTATCCGGAAAGCACCCAACGATGGGCATTCATGACCGCGAATATTATCGGGACGAGGATTCCTCGCAGGGCATCCACCTGCGACTGCCTTCCACATTGATTGGCAAGCTGATTGCAATCAATGTGCTGGTCTTTCTTGCCTGCTGGTTATTTCCCCCGGGTTCTCCTCACCTCTCTGTTTACGAACAGGTCCACCTGGAGCCGGAGAAGATAATCACCCACCCATGGAAAGCCTACCAGGTTGTCACCTACGGTTTTGTTCATGCACCGGTGCGGGTGATAGAAGCAGGCGAGTCGATTAGCACCCGGCAGGGGATTTTCCACATCCTCTTTAACATGTTTGCGCTGTTTGTCTTTGGCCGACCTCTGGAAACCCGCTACGGTCAACGGGAACTGCTGGCCTTTTACCTTTCGGCGATCGTACTGGGAGGTCTGCTCTGGGTTGGCTATGGACTTGCCGACGAAAACGTCGCGCCCCTGGTGGGTGCTTCGGGTGGTGTCTACGCGATTGCCATCCTCTTCTGCCTGAATTATCCCCGGCAGATACTGTTGCTTTTTGGTGTGATCCCCATGAAGGCCTGGATGGTGGGGATCATGATCGTGGTGGTAGACCAGCTGATGGGCATCCTGGCCGAGGACAACGTTGCCCATTCGGTCCACCTGGCAGGGGCGGCATTTGCCTGGATCTATTTTCAGACGGGCATCAAGCTGGCTGCTCTTGTTCCCCGCAGGCGTCGTGGCANGCTGAAAGTACATGATCCNGATCAGCTTCCACCCTCGCGATCCGAGCTGCGAGAGCAGAAGCTGGTTGGCCAGGGCGATGCGATTCTTGCCAAGATCCAGCAGCATGGTGAGGAGAGCCTGACCAGCAAGGAGCGTCGTGTACTGGAACGGTATAGCCGTCACATGCGAGACCGGCAGGGGTAACGATTTGCTACAATCGTGGGGATTGTCCACTGCTTTTTCCAGGACAGGTGGGTGCAGGAGTGGGAAACCACGCTTCAAGCCGACGACAGTTTCTTAGCCTCTCAGGCGGTGGTGCGGGGATGGTTGCCCTTGCATCCATGCTTGCTGAGCAGTCGCTGGCTGAACCTGCTACCCGGGGGCCGCTGGCCNCCCGTCCAGCTCATTTCCCGCCTCGTGCCCGCCGGGTTATCTGGCTCTTCATGCACGGCGGGCCAAGTCACGTCGACCTGCTCGACCCCAAGCCCGAGTTGGTGCGATATGCCGGCCAGCCTGTCCCGGAGAGTTTCGGCAAGGTGATGACTCGCCGTGACGTGGCAAAAAATCCACTGATGGGTCCTGTCAAGCCATTCCGGCCGCGTGGCGAGTCGGGCCTGGAAATAAGTGATTACCTGCCACACCTGGCTGGGCATGCTGACAAGCTCTGTGTCGTCCGGGGGATGCATGGGGACAGCGTCAACCATCCCCAGTCGGTCTACCAGATGAACACGGGGAGCATCCTGATGGGCCGTCCCAGCGTGGGGAGCTGGATTGCCTATGGGCTGGGAACAGAAAACCAGAACATGCCTGCCTTCGTGGTCCTGCCGGATCCACGGGGAGGGATCAAGGGGGGGCCGCCGGCCTGGGGAAGTGGCTTCCTCCCGGCCACTTACCAGGGAGTGATGATGCGTGCCGGTGAGGTGCCCATCCTGGACCTGGTTCCTCGAAAACAGATCAGCCGCCTCGAGCAGCAATCCATAAACCGGCTCCTTGGTCGCTTTAACCAGGAACATTTTCGCCACCGCGCGGAGGACGATGAGCTGTCGGCGCGTATCCATGCCTACGAGCTGGCATTCCGCATGCAATCCGAGGCACCGCAGCTGGTGGATCTCGGTGAGGAGACCGAGGAGACGTTAAAACTCTACGGTGCAGACCGGGAGCCAACCAGGGATTTTGGCCAACGATGCCTGCTGGCTCGACGCATGGTGGAACGGGGTGTCCGCTTTGTCCAGCTCTACTCGGGAGACATCGGTGGCTGGGATGCTCACAAGGACGTGGCCCAGAACCACGGAAGCTATTGCGCGAAAACGGACCAGCCAGTGGCGGGCCTGCTGGAAGACCTCCATCGCCGCGGAATGCTGGAGGATACGCTGGTCATCTGGGGCGGGGAGTTTGGTCGCATGCCGATGAGCGAGCAGGGGACCGGTCGAGACCACAATCCCTGGGGTTACAGCATCTGGATGGCAGGCGCCGGGATCGAGGGCGGCCGGGCAGTGGGAGCAACCGATCCGATTGGCCTGCGGGCTACCGAGGGGAAAGTCCATGTTCGGGACTTCCATGCCACACTGCTTCACCTGCTTGGAGTGGATCACCACGAGTTGAGCTTTTATCAGAATGGACTCGACCAGCGACTGACCGGTCCGGATGAGGCCCACGTGGTAGAGGCTATTGTTAGCTAGTTTTCCTGGATAACTGTTATGCTTCATTTCGATCGGCGCCCGGGCTCGCGAGGAATCCGAATCTGTTGCTGGATCTGTGTGCTGGCAACACTTGCCTGTGCCGGTGTTGTGCTGCTGGGCCGTCATGCGATTCCTGCGGAACCGACGGGCATCGAGGAAGTGGCGATTGAAGACGAGGATCGTCAGCACTGGGCTTTCCAGCCGTTGCGACGCCCCGGGCTGCCAGAGCTTGCGGCTGCGAACCGGGAAGATTGCCAGGGACCGCTGGATCTGTTCATTCGCTCTGCCATGCTTTCCCGTGGCCTCAAGCCGGCACCCCCTGCGGACCGGAAGACCTTGATCCGTCGCCTCACCCTGGGCCTGACTGGCCTGCCACCGTCCCCACGGGACGTCGACAAGTTTGTTGCTGACTCCAGGCCAGACGCATACGAGTCCCTTGTTAACCGGCTCCTTGCCTCGGTCCACATGGGCGAACGGCTGGCTCAGCCATGGCTTGATCTTTCTCGATTTGCCGACACGGATGGATTTGAACACGACAATATCCGTGCCGATGCATGGCAGTACCGGGACTGGGTGATCCAGTCCATGAACCAGGATATGCCGTACGATCGATTTGTTGCCCTGCAGCTTGCCGGGGATGAACTGGAACCGGAAAACGCGTCCGCACGCATTGCCACCATGTTCTGCCTGTCGGGTCCGGATATGCCGGATATCAACTCGCAGCAAGAACGCCGTCACCAGCTCCTTAACGAGATGACATCCACGGTTGCCTCGGTCCTGATGGGCCTGCAGCTGGAATGCGCCCAGTGTCATGATCACAAGTATGATCCTCTCAGCCAGGCCGATTTTTACCGCATGCGATCGATTTTTGAACCGGCGGTTCACCTCATCAAGAACAAGTCGGTGGGAACTCTCCAGGAAAAAAATGGCACTCCCCCGCAGAGCTACCTGATGGTGCGAGGTGATTACCGCCGGCAGGGCCCACCTGTTTCGCCAGCTTTTCCGCGGATTGCCAATCCAGCTGGACGGCAGCTTGAGGCGAACCGGCCCGGCGCGCCGAGCAGCGGCCGCCGTAGCGAGCTGGTGGACTGGCTCACCGGGCCGGATCATCTGCTTACCAGCCGGGTGATCGCAAACCGTATCTGGCAATACCATTTTGGCCGTGGCCTGGTAGAAACACCAAGTGACTTTGGCATCATGGGCCAGGCTCCCAGCCATCCGGAATTACTCGATTACCTGGCAACAGAACTGATCGAGAACGACTGGAGCCTGAAGAGACTTCACTTCCTCATCGTTACCAGTGCCACATACCGGCAGGCAGGCTGGCTGAAACCAGCTGCCAGGGGAGAAAGAGCGTGGCGAGAGTCGCTTGATCTTGACCCGGCAAACCGCTGGCTTTCTCGCTTCCCACGACGCCGGCTTGATGGAGAGGTTCTTCGTGACGTGATGCTTGCCAGTGCCGGGGTGCTTAACACACAGCGTGGGGGACCCGGGGTCAGGCCCCCCCTGCCGGCGGAAATTGTCAACACGCTCCGCAAGGGTCAGTGGGACGTGACACCGGAGACGGCTGGTTACGACCGCCGCAGCATTTACCTGTTTGCTCGCCGGAACCTGCGGTTCCCGATACTGGAAGCCTTTGACCGGCCCGATGCCAATCGAAGTTGCTCCCAGCGAAGCCACTCGACTACTGCCCCACAGGGCCTGCTCTTGATGAACAGCGAGTTCTCTCTCACCACGGCGCGGCGGCTGGCAGGAAGCGTTCTAGCCAGGCAGCAGGACGAAGAAGAGTTTATCGTGGAGATTTTCCGACGAACCCTTGCCCGCTCGCCCGATCCCGAAGAATTGCAGGCAAGCCAGGAATTCCTCGAGGAGCAGGCAGCACTGGTGAAGGCNGGGGAGCGTGGGAGCGANNTGCTGGCATTGCCAATTCCCTCTCCAGCAGGCTGGACCNTGGAGAAAACCGTGGCCGCGTCGCAGCTCTGCCTTGTTTTGTTTAATATGAATGAGTTCCTGTATATTGATTAGCGAAAGAGTGAACCCTCCTCTTCAGACCTCCTCCTCCTACTGACTGGCAAAGAGCCATGATCCCNGCCCGNTTNAACAGACNGCGATCGGTTGNCACTCTCGCCNGCCTNTGGNTGATCGCTTCNGGGNATGCCGACGCCCAGCAGNGTGAGGCTCCCGCTGCCAACCAGCAACTCTTTNCNGAGCAGGTGGGGCCNCTGCTGGTNGCTCGATGTGGNCAGTGCCATGGCAGCANGCAGCAGAAGGCAGAGCTGGACCTGACCAGTCTTGCCGGAATCAAGGCAGGAGGAGAATCGGGGCCATTGCTGNTGGNNGGAAAGCCCGANGAGAGCCTCTTGCTGAAAATGGTTGTNGAGGGCGAGATGCCCCCGGAAGGGAAAAATCCCCTGACTGGCCAGGAGATCAAGCTGCTCCACCGCTGGATTGAATCGGGCGCCAGCCTGGGAGCAGAGGCAGATCCCGGGAAGGTTTCCCAGTGGTCCGTCCTGCCGATCCTGCAACTTCGCTGTACCGTCTGTCACGGGACCCGGGTCCGCGAGGCGGAACTCGACCTGCGAACACGAGAGTCCATGGTTCGGGGTGGCACGTCCGGGCCAGCGATCGTGCCTGGCAAGCCGGGGGAGAGCCTGCTGTTAAAGCGGGTTCATGCAGGCGAGATGCCACCCAAGCGAAAGCTGGTGGAATTTAGCATCAAGCCAATGGAAAAATCAGAGATCGAACTGTTCAGCCGCTGGATCGAGCAGGGTGCTGTCGCAGATGCACCGGTCAGGGATGATACCACTGCAGCTACTGACCCGCTGGTAAGCAACGAGGATCGGGAATTCTGGTCCTTCCAGCCTCCGCGCCGCGCCAGGGTTCCCAGGGTCCATAGCAGCCGGGTCCTGCAGACACCGATCGACCATTTCATTGTCTCGGCCCTGCAGAAGAAACAACTCGATCTCTCTCCACCAGCCAGTCGCCAGACGCTGGTGAGGCGGGCTTTNCTGGACCTGCTCGGCATCCCGCCGACACCGGAGCAGCTGGACCAGTTTCTCCTGGACGAGGCTCCCGGATCCTACCACCGGCTGATTGACCGGCTGCTCGCCTCACCCCTCTACGGGGAACGCTGGGGTGGACTCTGGCTTGATGTTGCAGGNTATGCTGACAGCGAGGGGATCCAGCATAGTGACTCGGTTCGGCCTTTTGCCTACCGTTACCGTGACTACGTGATCCGTTCCTGGAATGCTGACAAGCCATACTCGCGTTTTATCCTGGAACAGCTGGCGGGAGATGAGCTTGCTGATTACTCGGATCCGGACAAGATCACCAGTGAAATCCATGACAANCTGGTGGCGACCGGGTTCNTGCGGCTTGTTCCTGATGCGACCTANTTTGGCATCACGAACTTTGTTCCCGACCGGCTCGATATTATCGATGACATGATCGAGGTGGTGAGCTCTTCCATGATGGGACTGACGATCAAGTGTGCACGCTGTCATAGCCACAAGTTTGATGCCATCCCGCAACGTGACTACTACCGGCTGGCAGCGATCTTCAAGGGTGCGATCGACGAAAATGACTGGCTCAAACCGACCCGGCAATCGGGCCAGCCAGGGGAACGTGACCGCTACCTGGCATCGNTCTCGACGGTCGAGCGACAGGAATGGGAAGNGGGCCAGGCGCGGATTGAGGAAGAAGTAAAACAGCTGGAAGGAAAANTCGCGGCGATGGAGCAGGAGATGGTTGCTGCNGAGCAGCAGCAGCGGATTCAAAAACTGCCAGCCTCGATACGCGATGACGTGACCAGGACCCTGGTCACCCCCCCCGCTGAGCAGACGGAGGTTCTCAAGTACCTGGCAGGGAAATTCGGGGATCANTTGAAGNTAACCCGCGAGGAACTCCTCAAGATAAACGCCGATTTCAAGAAATCGCATGACGAGATCCAGCAGTCCATCAAGACCATCCGCGAGCAGGCGATNCCGCAACCCCTGATCCGGGCACTCTGGGATCGGGGTGAGCCTTCTCCCACCTATATCCTGCGGCGAGGGAATTACCTTACCCCGGGGCGACAGGTGGGACCGGGGATCCCCTCGGTGNNTAACGGNGGAGGCCATCCGCTGGAGATTCAGAAGGGGGCTGAGCNTGCACCNGGGACAGGCCGCCGGCTGGCGCTGGCACGCTGGCTNACACGACCCGATCACCCACTGACAGCACGGGTGATCGTGAACCGGGTCTGGCAGCAGCATTTTCAGCAGGGCATCGTTNCCACCCTGGATAACCTGGGGCATGCTGGTGCGCGGCCTACCCATCCGGAGCTGCTGGATTGGCTAGCAGTAGAACTNGTGGAGTCAGGATGGAGCATCAAGCACCTNCACCGCCTGATCATGATCTCGGCGGTCTACCGCCAGCAGAGTAGCGTGACCGAGGAACACCTCTCCCGGGATCCGGAGAACACCGGGCTCTCGCGGATGCCGATGCGGAGGATGGATGCAGAGGTCCTGCGTGACTCGCTGCTGGCGATCGCCGGCAGGCTACGCCTGGAGTTCTTTGGCGAGGCAGATGGTGTCGAGGCCCGCGACGACGGGCTGGTGGTTTCCACGCCCAGCGGGGGTACCTGGCGTCGGAGNATTTACGTGATCCAGCGACGCACCCAGCCAGTCACCATCCTGGGGAATTTTGATCGGCCGCAGATGAACCCTAACTGTGTCCAGCGGAGTAATTCGAATGTTGCCACGCAGGCGCTGCACCTGCTTAACAACAAGATGGTCTATGACCTGGCAGTGGCATTNGCNGAGCGTGTCAGGGCGGAAGCCGGCACGAATCGCCAGCAGCAGCTGNAACGGGCTTTCCTGCTGGCNCTTGGGCGACCTCCCAGCCAGGAGGAACTGGAGCTCTCGCTCCGCTCGATGGAGGAACTTGTTCGAGAGTGGCAGCAGGAGCAGCCTGACAGGAAAGAAGAAGCTCCGCAGCGAGCACTGGAAAATGTNTGCCATGCCATGATGAACCTGGCAGCCTTTATTTATATTGATTGATCGAGANATGTTACGAGACAACACACTTTACCCGAACATTTCCGCTGCCGCCCCGCGGTCTCCAGCTCGCCGTGCGTGGTTTCAGAGCGCGGGTCAGGGATTACACGCCGCTGCACTGACCTGGCTGCTTGGACGCGACCTGTTTGATTGTCCCACCGCCATTGCTGGAGAGCCATCGGCAGGAGGCCAAGCTCGCCGCCGCTATGACCTCAANCCCCGCCAGCCTCACTTCGAGCCGCGGGCCAAGTCGGTGATTCACCTGTTCATGAATGGTGGCCCNAGCCAGATGGACCTGTTTGATCCCAAGCCGGAACTGGANAAGCGGCATGGNGAATCCTATTTCGAGAAAATCGCCGGCGAGGTGGAAAACCCGGGGGCTGCCGGGGCCTTGATGCGATGTCCCTACAAGTTTGCCCAGCATGGAAAATCGGGAACCTGGGTCTCCGATGCGATGCCGCAACTGGCAACCTGCGTGGATGATATTGCGATCCTGCGATCGATGTATACCGTTAACCTGACACATGAACCAGCATTGTTCATTATTCACGGTGGTCGCATGGTCCCAGGACTGCCATCGATGGGTGCCTGGGTCACTTATGGCCTGGGAAGTGAAAACCAGAACCTGCCTGCCTACGTGGTACTGGATGATCCCAAGGGGCTTCCGATTAACCGCACGCAGAACTGGCAGTCCGGTTTCCTGCCACCGCTTTATCAGGGGACACGATTTCGCAGCACCGGGTCTCCAGTTCTGAACCTGTCCCGCGAGTTTGATGAGCCCGACCGGGTGACAGGAGTGGAGCGGCAGTTGCTTGCCGGGCTGGACCGTATCCACCGCAAGCAACGCGTCGGGCAGCCCAACCTGGATGCCCGTATCGCCAGCTATGAACTGGCTGCTCGCATGCAACTGGCAGCATCCAATGCGCTGGATCTCAAGGACGAAGACCAGGGGACGCTCGAGATGTACGGGATTGGCAAGGAGCCGACGGACTCCTATGGCCGCCGCTGCCTCTATGCACGACGACTTGTTGAGCGGGGTGTGCGTTTTGTCCAGTTATTTATTGACGCACAGATCTGGGATAGCCACACCTCTCTCAAGAGTGGGCTCAAGTCTGCCTGTGACCGCACCGACAAGCCGGTAGCCGGCCTGCTCAAGGACCTCAAGCAGCGGGGCTTGCTCAACGAAACGCTGGTCGTCTGGGGTGGTGAATTCGGCCGTCTTCCAATTGCCCAGCTCCCGGGGGACAAGAATGTGGAGAATGCTGGTCGTGACCACAACAAGAATGCCATGGTTTCCTGGATGGCGGGTGGCGGCATCAAGGGAGGGATCAGCCATGGTGAAACAGATCCGCTCGGTTTTGCGGCCACGGAAAAGAAAGTCGGGGTTCCCGATTTCCATGCCACCATCCTGCACCAGCTGGGACTTCACCACGAGGAACTTTATTACCTGCGCAATGGACTCAAGGAGCGCCTTACCGGTGTCCAGCCTGCCCAGGTGATCACCGATATCCTGTCCTGATCCGCTGCCCTGGTGGGCCTAGAGTGTCCAGCCCTTGCGGTATTCCTTGTGCACGAACTGCTGGGCCCGTTCGGAATTGGTGACCCTCAGCTTGCGGGAGTCCCACTCGATCGGTTCCCCACCGCGGAAGGCCACTGTTCCCAACAGGACCGTTTCGGTGAGCGATCCCGAGTAGTCAAAATTACAGGTGGTCGTTCCACCTTCCTTGATCGCCTGCAGCCATTCGGCGTGGTGACCAATGGACTTGGGAATGGAGGGCTCGGGCCGGCTGAAGTCGGCAAACTTCTCTTCAGGAAGGAGTATGTGCCGGGAATAGTCCGAGAGGATCATCCCCTCGCTGCCGATAAACAGCTGGCCGCTGCCCCAGTCGAGCACGTTGCCATTCTTGTCCTTGAGTGTCTTGAGAATCTCAGGACGCCGGCCACTGTCATACCAGGTGAGCTTGACCGGGGGGAGTTTTCCGCGGGCCGGGAAATCATACTTAACGATTAGCCAGGCGGGAGTGCTGACCGGTTCGTATTCCGGCCCCTGGGCAGCGACGCGAACCGGGTTTCGCAGCTTCAATGCCCAGTGAGTCAGGTCCATGTAATGGCATCCAAAATCTCCCAGCGAGCCAGTGCCATAGTCCCAGAACTTTCGCCAGTGAAAGGGGTGAATTCCCTCGCTGTAGGACCGCTCTGGAGCAGGACCCAGCCAGAGATCCCAGTTCACGTTATCCGGTTGGGGTGCCGACTTGAAAGTCCCCCCCGTGTAGACCGCGCCGGACCAGACATGGGCCTCGCGAATTGGACCAATTGCATTTCCCTGAACCAGTTCGACCACGCGGCGGTAGTTATCCCCGGCATGGATCTGTGTCCCCATTTGCGTGACCAGCTTGTTTTTCTTGGTCAGCTCGGCCAGCGTGCGAGCTTCCAGCACGGTATGTGTGAGCGGCTTCTCACAGTAAACGTGCTTTTTCAGACGCAGCGCCATGGCTGCTGCCGGGGCATGGCTGTGATCGGGAGTGCCGACAACCACGGCATCGATATGCTCTGCTTCCTTGTCGAGCATCTCGCGGTAATCGCGGTAGGTGCGTGCTGCAGGATACCGTTCTGCCCCCTGGGCTAGCAGGTTGGAGTCAATGTCCGAAATGGCCACGATATTCTGGCTTTCGACGCCACGAATATTTGCCCCGGCACGGTTGGTGCAGCCGACCGCAGCAATGTTCAGCCGCTCGTTTGGCGAATCGGAAAATGCTGCACGAGTGGGATTGATAAAAAATCCGGCTGCAACACCAGTGGACAACCGTGAAAGAAACTGCCGACGACTTCTTTTCAGGGGCATGGTCATGGAGAAACCCTTGTTTTGTAAGATGCGGAACGGACTCGATAAATGACATTTAATCCGATCGAGCACGCGAAAGCAAAACCTTACTGCCAGTAATACATTGAACATCCACTGCGGCTGCGCCATAATCAGCAGAATAGGAGTGAGGGCTTTCAGGCTCTCCTGGGTTTTCAGCAACAGGTTTTGTATGAGGTGGTTTCGATGAGGTTTGCTGTTCTTGGCTGTTTACTTGCTGCCATGGTCACGCCATTGGCAAGTGGAGAGGAAAAAGTTTCAAAGGCCCTGGATTTCAAGATGAAATCTCTGGAGGGGAAAGAGGTCGCCCTCTCCAAGTACCAGGGGAAGATGATTCTGGTCGTGAATGTCGCCAGCAGGTGAGGACTTACCGTTCAGTACCTGCAGTTGCAGGCATTACACGACAAGTACTCCAAGCAGGGCCTGACTGTTGCCGCTTTTCCCTGCAACCAGTTCAATGGCCAGGAGCCGGGTACCGCCAAGGAGATCCGCACCTTCTGCACGGACAAGTACAATGTCACTTTTGACATGTTTGCCAAGATCGAGGTCAACGGCGATTCCGCTGCCCCCTTCTACAAGCACCTGACTGGCCTGGATGCCAAGCCAAAGGGTGCTG
>PANG01000042.1 GCA_002708345.1 Planctomycetaceae bacterium
AGGCAGAGCAGAAACAGCCTGTCAATGCGTTCCTCGTCCGATGGAACCTCCTCGATCAGCCTCGCGCCCATCGCCTGGGCTGCCTCGACGAAGGTGGGATCGTTCAGCAGCCCCAGCGCCTGCACCGCCACGTTCGACCGCGAGCGACGGGTACAGCTGGTGGTCATGCCGGGGCCATCGAAAAGGGTGAACATCGGGTGGGGCGTGAGTCGCCAGATATGCGTGTACATGCCCCGGCGATAACGATCCGCCCCGCTGCTCTCGGTCCAGGTGGCAGGGGTGGCCCGGAAGGCGAGAATTCCTTCCGGCTGGTAGGGAAAGACGCTCTTGCCCCCGACCCGGTTTTCCAGCAGGCCGCTGGCCGCCAGGGCGTTGTCCCGCAGGATCTCGGCTTCCAGCCGCAGCCGCTGCTGGCCCAGGAACAGCCCGTCGGGGACGCCGCGGCGATAGGTGAAATCGGAGGACTGCTGATAGGTGGCCGAGGTGAGCACCAGGCGGATGAACTGCTTGATGCTGTTGGACTGCTGCAGCTGGTGGGCCAGTTCGTCCAGGAGCTGCTGATGTCGCGGCCGTGGGGTCTGCACGCCAAAATCATTTTCCGGTTCGACGATCGGTCTGCCCATCAGACGCATCCAGAACCGGTTGGCCGTGACGCGGGCAAAGAGGGGATTTTCGCGGTCCGTGATCCAGCGGCCCAGGTCGGCCCGGTTGGGGTGAGGGTGGCTTTCTTTCTCCCACTGCAGCGGGTGCAGGAAAGCGGGGATGTCGGCCTGGACCTGCTCGCCCGGCTGCGTGTGGTCACCGCGAATGAACAGGTGGGTTGGCCGGGGACTGTCGACGAGCGTTAAGGTGGTATCCGCCTCGGGAATTCCGGCCAGCAGTCCGGGCTTGGACTCCAGCAGCTGCTTGTGCTCGGCATGTTCAAGACGGAAAAAAGTGACCAGTTGCTTGAGATCCGTCAGCGAACGCTCATCGGCCGGGATATCAAACAGGGCCAGGACCCCCTCGCTCAAACTCTCCCTGTTTTCACGTCGTGCTACCACAAGCTGATCAATCCCTGCCTCGATCTCCTTCTCGATTTCTGCCAGCCGGGCATCAATGGCCGCCACGCTGGCGTTTGCTTCAGCACGGTGCCTCTTGATCTCCTCGTCGCCGAGGTCCAGTGGTGTGGCCATGCCGGTATTAAAGAAAGCGTAGAGCTGGTAGTACTCCTTCTGCGTCAGCGGGTCGGTCTTGTGATCGTGACACTGGCCGCACTCGAATGTCAGGCCCATGAAGACCGCCCCGGTCGTGTTGACCCGGTCAAAGACCGACTCGTAACGGACGCCGCCATCCTTGATGGCGTTACAGTGGAACCCGGTAGCGACCCGCATCGCGTCGGTGGCTCCCTCGAGCAGGTCTCCCCCCAGTTGCTCGATCACGAACTGGTCCAGTGGCTTGTCTTGGTTGAAGCTCTGGATCACCCAGTCGCGGTAGTGCCAGATCCTGCGGGGGATATCCGCTTCGTACCCGGCACTGTCCGCATAGCGGGCCACGTCCAGCCAGTGCCGCCCCCAGCGTTCGCCGAAGTGAGGGGAGCCGAGCAGGCGATCGACCAGTTGCTCGTAGGCATCGGGTGCAGGATCTTCCAGGGCGCGTGCCAACTGCCCGGGCGTGGGGGGGATACCAACCAGGTCCAGAAACAGGCGGCGGACCAGGACTGCCGGTTTGGCCCGGGGGGCAGGTTCCAGGCCCTCGAGGCTGAGCTGGTGCCAGACGAAGGCATCGATCGAGTTCCTGGGCCAGCTCGTCTTCGGGGTCGCGGGAACAGGTGGGGCCTGGATCGGCTGGAACGCCCAGTGCTCTCCGGTATCATCGACATCCCGCAGGCCAGGCATTCCCAGGGCAATCCATCGTTCCAGCACCAATATCTCCCCGGCCCTGAGCTGTCGGGCCTCGATCGGCATTCGCAGTGAGTCATCGGTGGAACGGATTCTCTCTACCAGCAGGCTCTCGGCCGGCTTGCCGGGGACCATCACCGGTCCGTTTTCGCCTCCGGCCAGTGCTGCCTGGCGGCGATCCAGCCGTAGTCCCGCTTCCTGTTTTTCGCTTCCATGACAGCGAAAGCAATGGGCGCGTAAAAGTGGCAGCACGTCCAGCTCGAAATCGACATCCTCGGCTGCCGTTGCCAGCGGGGTTCCCGCGAGCAGGACCAGCAGGACAAGTGACAGGGATCGGATGCGGGTGAACATGCTGTTCCAGGCGGGGCTCAAGAGCGGGATGACTGTATTGTGGTGAGAGAAGTGACTACGTGGCAAGTCAGTTGGCGTTTTTGGGGAGGGACATGCGGACCAGGTCAAATCGTCCCCCCTGCTCCCTGACCCAGGCGATCTGTCCACCTTGTGGATGCCAGCAGGCGTAATCATCCTGCTCGCCGTGGTCGGTGAGTCGCTGGAGGCCACTTCCATCCGCGGCCACCATGTAGATCTCGTAATTGCCGTCGCGATTGCTGGTGAAGAGAATCTGGCTTCCATCCGGGGACCAGCGTGGTCGCATGTCCAGCCCCTCGGTCGTGGTCAGGCGTCTTACCCTGGAGCTTTCCCTTTGAATCACGTAAAGGTCATAGTTCCCGTCCCGGCTTGAGGAGAAAACGACCTGTTTCCCATCGGGTGAAATACTCGGCCAGTCATTCCGGCCGGCCGAGTCGGTGAGCTTTGTTTCCTTGTCTGTTTTTAGCGACCGCAGGTAGATCTGCCCGGAGAGGTTGTAGGCGACTTCATCCCCCCGCGGGCTAACCTGGACATTCCAGTTCACCTTGCGGGAGCCAACCAGTTGCCGCTGGCTCGCCGGCTCGCCCTGCCGGATCACGAAAGCGGTCTCGTCGTTGCCGGTCAGACGCTGGAAACAGAAGAGAGTGCCATTGGCGCTGTAGGAGGGGGTCATCTCGACCAGGTTGGATTCCGGATTCACCCTGGAGAGTTTTCCTGATTCCAGTTCCAGCTGCATAAGGACCATGCGAGGGGAACGGTGCCGGGTGGCAAAGACGAGACCGCCTGCCCCTGGCAGGTAGCAGGGATCCCGCTTGAGTAGCCCATCGCGGGTTAACTGTTCGATCGGTTCGCCAGCCGGCAGCCCAACCGGTAACCAGCTGATGGCAGCAAGGATGGCGAGCAGGGATCGAGCAGTAGATTTCATGGACCCGTTAACTCCAACAGGCGAGACTAGAGCAGTTGATCGATCAGCGTGCCCCCGGGCAGCACGCGCAGCCTGGCTCGCTGCTCACTGTGGATGCCCAGCTGGTCAAGCATCGTGGTTCCCACCATCAGTGGGGTAACGGGATCGGAAAGCGGGTCATTGCCATGAGAATCGCTTTCACCAATCACCTGCCCGGGCTGGATGCCAGCACCGGCCCAGATGGAAAAATAGCAGCGTTCCCAGTGATCCCGTCCACCATTTGCGGATATCGAGGGGGTTCGTCCAAACTCTCCCATGGCGACAACCAGGGTTGTTTCCAGCAGTCCTCTTTGCTGGAGATCATCCAGTAGCGCCGAGAGCGAACGGTCCAGGATCGGACCGTGTCGCTCGGCCATGTTCTCGAAATTCAGCCAGTGCGTGTCCCAGCCGAAATCGGTGCGGTTATCGTAGATGTTCTCCACGTACTCGCTCCAGTTCACCTGGATATAAGGCACCTGGGCTTCGGCCAGCCGCCGCGCCAGCAGGCAACTCTGGCCAAACTGGGTATGCCCGTACTTTCCACGTGTCGTGCTCTCCTCCGACGCCAGGTCAAAAACCTGCCTCCCCTCCTCGGAAGTGACAAGCCGGTAGGCACGCTCGAAGTGGTTACTCCACTGCCGTGGCCCGGGGTGTCGGTCCATGCGGCGAAGGACTGCCAGTTGCTGCTGTAATTGTGAACGGTCGCTGAGCCGGGTCAGGGTCTGGCCCTCCAGCAGCTTCAGGCTGGGAAGCTGCACGTCATCGATTTCCGAGCAGCGGACGGGAAAGGGATCATAGGCGGGTCCCCAGGCACCTCCCCCGTAAGCCTTGATGTCCCCGGCGGCCGTGTTCAGGTGGCCCGGCCCCACCGCGATAAAGGGGGGCAGGTCCTGGCGACCGCGGTGAAGACGCTGCACGATCGAGCCAAAGTTTGGGTCGTAGTCCTTGTCGTCGCCACCTCCCGGTCTTCCGCAGAGCGAGATCGAGCCGGCAACGTGGTGGGCGTTGGAGTGGTTGACGTTGGAGCGGACCAGCGAGAAACGGTCGTTGCGAGCGGCCAGTCGTGGGAAGAGTTCGCTGAAGCGGATTCCGGGAATACGTGTTCCGATTGTTGAGAACGGCCCGCGGACCGTGGCCGGGGCATCGGGCTTGGGATCAAAGGTGTCGAGGTGGCTTGGGCCACCCCAGAGCCAGAGCAGGATTACCGAGCGAGCCTGGGAGGCGACAGGTTTTTCTGCGGCAAGTAATGAGCTGCCAAGCAGTGGAAGGCCAAAGGAAGCCTGAAGAAACGCCCGCCGGGAGGTTCCACGGCAGCCACCGGCCTGGAAACTCCCGATCTGGAACATCCCCGCCCTCCGCCTAGATGAGTTCGGGGATCAGTTTACCGCCAGGAAGAATCGGGATCGGGCGACCTTCCAGGGTCTCGGTGTGCAGGCTGGGATCGATTCCCAGGTGCCGGTAGATCATCGCCAGCACGTCGGTCGGATGAATCGGTCGATCGCTGGGAACCTCGCCGTTGGCGTTGGAGGCACCAATCACCTGGCCCACGCGGAGTCCGCCACCGGCAACCAGGATGCTCATTAACTGTCCCCAGTGGTCCCGGCCACCGGTCGGGTTGATGCGGGGGGTACGGCCAAACTCGCCCCACACGACCAGCAGCACCTTCTTGTCCAGCCCCCGCTGGTAAAGGTCGGTTACCAGGGCGCTGAGCATGCGATCCAGCGGTGGCCCGGAAATGTCCATTCCCCGGCTGGGCCCCTCGGATCCGTCGGCAGGCCGGTCGTCATTGACAATGTTGAGGTGCCAGTCCCAGCAGAGGGAATCGGGCGCGGTGTTGATCGTCACGAAGGTCACCCCTGCCTCTACCAGTCGCCGCGCAAGCAGGGCGGACTGGCCCCAGCGATGCGGACCGTAGAGCTCGCGGGTTGCCTTGCTTTCCTTCTCCAGGTCGAAGGCGTCACGAGCCTTGCCGGTGGTAACCATGTTCAGGGCGATCTCGTTGAAACGGTCCATGCCCCGCATCGTCCGACGGTTGTCGATGTTCCGTTCCAGCCGGTCAAGTGAGCGGAGCAGGGAACGACGGTCTCCAACTCGCTCGAGCGTAATATCGTTGGCAAGTTCCAGGTTCGATGTGGCATCCTGCAGCTTGTCATGGCGAAAATCGTATTTAAATGAATCCTGCAGGACGGTGAAGGGAGCGTGACGTGCGCCGAGGTGGCTGGAACCCATCACGGTGCCGATTTCCGGGTTACGGGTCTGTTCCTCCGAGAGCAGCACGTAGGCCGGCATGCCAGGTTGGTTTGATCCACGAAAGCGGGAGACAAGCGAGCCGGAGGAGGGGTGTGAGGAGCGATTGTTGGTACCGATGTAGCCGGTCGAGCACCAGTGGGCGGCGACAAAATGGCCGTTGTTGCCGTGGGCGATGCTGCGGATGATTGCAGTGCGATCAACCACCTGGCCAGTGAGGGGCATTTTTTCCGAGAAGTGAATCCCTGGAAAGAGCGTGTTTACCGTCCCGTAGGGACCACGGATCTCGGCCGAGGCATCGGGCTTGGGGTCAAAGGTCTCAAACTGGCTGTGTCCTCCACCCAGCCAGACCTGGATGACCGCCGTGTCTTTAAGTACCGGACGCCCAGCTGCCGCCTGCAGCCGGACCAATTCTCCCAGGGAAAGCGACATGCCGCCGGCACAGACGGAGGTCTGCAGCATGCGTCGTCGGCTGACCTTGTGGGAGGAATTCATGGGAATGCCCTTGTGGAAGAAACCTTGCTTAAGAACCAGTATAGCCTCTGTTCTTGGTACTGTACTGTATTTTGTCCAGCGGCTTCAATATCTCTGGTAGCGGCTGCTTTTTTGGCGAGCGGCAGTGGTGTACGATCGTCCGCAGGGAACCGCCCGGTACCCGAAGTGCTGACCAGGGGAGGAGCGAAAATGCACTCGATATTTGTCACGGTGAATGTTCATCCCGAGCATGTGGAGGCCTTTATCGAGGCTGGTAATGGCGATGCCCAGGGATCGGTCAGGGATGAGCCCGGCTGTTTTCGCTTCGATATCCACCAGGATGCGGAGATCTCCACCCGCTTTTACCTCTACGAAGTTTACAGCGATGAGTCGGCTTTCCAGGCGCACCTGGAAACACCTCACTTCCTGACCTGGAAAGGAATTGTCGAGGAGATGTTTGACGGGGAGCTGGAGATCACCCCGATGAAAACGCTGTTCCCATCCGACGAGGGATGGAGGCAACAGAAACCGGGACTGACGAACTGGTAGCAGGGCTACTTCTCGCCCATCAGTCTCTTCAGGGTTGGCTCGATCGACTCGGCCCAGATCGTGTAGCCTTTTTTACTCAGGTGGAGCAGATCCGGCATGATCTCACGGGTCAGCGTGCCATCGTCCTGAAGGAACTTGGGCCCGATGTCCAGGTAGTGGACATGCTTGCCATCGGCAAGTTGTTTGAAGATCTGGTTTGTCTTTTCGTTGACCTGTCGGCGATTGTCATTCTTGTCCGGACCGCGGGGAAAGACGGCCAGTAGCAGGACCTGGGTCTTGGGGAGCTTCGTCCGCAACTGCTTGACGATTGCCGCTACACCCTCGGCAATCTGCTCGGGGGTGTTACTGCCGGAGTTATTGGTCCCGATCATCACGACGGCTGCCTTGGGCGAGATGTTCTTGACATTCTCGTGGTCCAGTCGCCAGATCACGTGCTGCGTCCGATCGCCTCCAATTCCCAGGTTGACCGCATTCCGTTTTCCGTAGAACTTGGCCCAGACGTCCTTGCCGCCACCTTCCCAGCCCTGGGTGATCGAGTCACCAATGAAGACGAGGTCCACGTTCCCCTCGGCGACGCGTTTGTTGAAACTCTGGTGACGTGTCATCCAGCCACCCTGGCGGGGGACCGGCTTGATAGCATCATGTTCTTCGGCTGTCACCAGGCAGGGCGTTGCGATCAGGGCAAGTGCGGTCAGCAGGATAGCGTGGCGAAGGGACTTCATCGAGTAATCTCCTGTACGTGAAAAAAACCCGGCTCGTGTCCGGGGAGTCATCCCACCAGCTTAATCCCTCGGATATTCTTCGGGCAAGCACCAGCTGTCAAAGGGGAAAAAGAAAACTGCCCCGGGCCTTTCCTGGGAGAAGGAGACCCGGGGCAGTTCCTGGCATGCCGGATGTGTAACAGGTCAGCGAGAGAGTACCGTGATCACATCGGCATGGTTGCCGGTAAACTCGACATGCACCCAGTCCCCCACGTGGAGGCGCGAGGGTCGACCATGCTCATTCTCGATCGTCGTCCTGCGATCGATCGTGAGAGTCTTAAATCGTCCGTCCCGGGTGACGACCTGGATCTTGTTGCCTCCCTTTCGGGATACCTTCCCGGTGATCTCACCAGAGATTGGGTCTGGGCGGATATCGTCAGGGCGGTCAGGATCGATATGGCCGTTTCGCACGATGACGCCGGTGCGATCAAAAACCAGTTCTCCACCGCGGGGATCAGCGACCATCACCAGGCTGTAACGGCCCGATTCAAGGTGCCGGGGGACCAGTGGTCGAAGGTGCATGAATTCCACTCGCGGACCATCCAGTTCCACGTAACCAGTACCGATCTGGACCCGGAAGTCCTCCTGTGCGAGGTAAATGTCCACATGCACCTGGGCAATATGGCGGCAGCCGTTCTGCAGTCCGACCGCCATCACGAAACGTTCTCCGGCAATCAGTACATCGGGGTTCCGAACGATTGCCGCCCGAAGGCAGTCATCGTCCGGTCGGTCCGTTGGCCGGACCTGTGGCCTCTGTGCCGAGGTCTGCGCTAATAGCGGCGTCGCCATGATGCCAAGAAACATTGCAATGATTGTGAATACTCTTCGTTCCATTTTCTCTTCTCCTTAAATTCTGGCGGAAGACACAATCGTCCCTTCCTTGGGATGTGGTTTCTGTTGGTAGACAGGGACTAAAGCAACTGCCGTGCCAAAAGTGTCAGGCAAAGGAAAAGAGAGCCGACGTGAAGCCGATAAAAAAACGCTTTGAAGATCTTACAAGCGGCGAAGCTCGTGAGAAAAGAAATCGCCTGCTGCATTTTGCCGAAGCGAAATGAGACAGTGTGCAATAACGGTGCACCCCGATCGCCGGTGAATGAGGAGAGAGGCGACTATTTCTGCTGCCGGTCGCGTTTTCGTGCTTCGGCTGGCAAAACCGGTCGATGCCTGGAAATCTGGGCTCGAAAGTCGCCCAGGCTTTGCCAGAGCAGCGGTTTCCCCAGGTCGACCTCGGCAATTGCCACAGTTCCCCACTCGGTTGACTGGGCAAGTGGTTTTCCATCGTGGCCATAAACAGCCGAGATCATCCAGTTGGAGGAGACGTCGGTATAGGTGCTGCTGATCACGTAAACATGGTTCTCGCAGGCCCGTGCAGCGCCGAGCATGGGATTGCATCCCCAGACCGGCCAGGCAATCACCTCGGCACCCTTGTTGCTCAGTTCCCGCGCCACCTCGGGAAAAAACCCGTCGTAACAGATCATCATTCCCACCTTGCCGAAGCGAGTCTGGAAGACAGGGAACTCGGTCCCGGGCGTGATGCCCCCCTCGATCTCTCCTCGGGGCAGTGTCACCTTGCGGTATTTTCCTACTACCTTCCCGTCCGGGCCAATCAGCACCGAGACGTTGTAGACCAGGTGCCTGTCACGCTCCAGCAGACCAGCCACGATATAAAGATCATGTTCTTTTGCCAGGCTGCCAAAGTAACGGGTGGAGGGCCCTGGGATCGACTCGGCGCACTGGGCATACGTTTTGCCACTGCCAAAAAAAGTGAGTGATTCGGGCAGCACCACCAGGTCAGCTTTCTGCTTGCCCGCCTCGGCAATCATCGGCTTGAAAAGCTGGCACTTCTCGGCGGCAGTGGTCCCCTGCTGGGGCCGATAATGAACTGTTGCCAGGCGGACCGTGCGTGGCTTGGGCGGATCGACCGCCTGGAGTTTTACCGCGGACCATTCCACTCGCCCGGCCGGGGCCCAGCGGTAGGAAAGTTCCACGATCGCCCGTTGGGCATCGGAGGGGACGTGGTAAAGNCCGGAAATNCGGGTCCAGCCGTTCTCGAGCGTCGTCTCCTGGAAGGGGAACTCGGGCTCGGCTCGTGGACGTTCCCCGGGACGGTAGGAGGCAAACGATGGCTCGTCATGCTTGACGGTATTGCCCTCCTTGTCCCGCCAGAGAATTCGTGCGACCGCCGCGCGGCGGGGGATTTCAATTCCCGAGGTGCGGTAAAGGACGGTGAACTGGTGATACTCTCCTCCCTGGACCGGGTAAGTCCGTTCCCACCAGCCGAACAGGCCTTCCCGCTGATCCGCCTCGATTACCAGGCTTCCGTTCTGGCCAGGGCCACCCTTTGGAAGGTATGCGAACGCCGGCTTGATCTCGTCACGGGGTGATTGCATGGACCATTCTGCAGGTGCAGAAACCGGTTTGTCCGCACGTGCGGTGACCGGGAGAGCGACGAGGGCGATGACCAGCAGGGTCCAGCGTGGTGAAAAAGTCCGGGAGTTCATGCCAGGGGCCTCGCGATAGTTTTCTTGCAAAAGCAGGGGGGGATCGTCGATCCCCGGAAGTTCATCATACCGTGCCGGAGTGGAGAATTGCCAATCCCAACCTTTACCGATAACAACCACCCTGCGGGATCGTTATCATGGTTTCAAAGGAAAGCCTGTTATCCATCAAGCATTAAGGACACCAGCATGTATTCGTCTGATTTCCCAGGGAAGCANAGTCGCCGTTTGTTTCTTGAGCAGGCCGGGGCGCTCTTTGCCGGCGGAGTCCTTTCTTCTTCCCTGGTAGCACGGCAGCGCAGTCGAAAGGGAGATGCGGCGGTCGCGATCGGCAGCCGGCGCGAGCTGTTTCTGGACGACGTGCTGGTGGAGAGTACCCGGGGCAAGATTCACTTTCAGCTTCATCATCCAATTCCCCGTGAACAGGCAATTCACCACGACAGTCCCTGGGAAGGGACATCCTCGGGTTANCACACGGTCATCCAGGACGGGGATACCTACCGGCTCTACCACCGGGGACACAATTTTGATCTGGTCAATAACCAGATCCGGATGACCAACAGCGAGGTTACCTGCTATGCGGAAAGCAGCGACGGCATTCACTGGGTGAAACCGGAGCTTGGACTCCATGAGCATGATGGCTCAAAGCAGAACAACATCATCTGGAAAGGTCCCGGCAGCCATAACTTCAGCCCCTTCCTGGACCAGCGACCGGGTTGCCCGGCGGATGAACGGATGAAGGCCTTTGGTGGCCTCATGCGAGACGGGGGCATGCTGTTGTTCAAATCGGCGGACGGCATCCACTGGGAAAAGGCCCACGACAAGGCGGTGATCACCAACGGGGCTTTTGATTCTACCAATATTGGGTTCTGGGATCCCACGATCGGCAAGTACCGTGCCTACTGGCGTTATTTCACCGAGGGGGTCACCGAGGCGGATAACTGGAAACCAGCCGGTATCCGCGCGATTCGTACGGCTGTTTCGGATGACCTGATTACCTGGACAGATNATCANGACCTGGTCTANACGGATTCGCCGGACCAGCAGATGTACACCAACAACGTGATCCCTTATTTCCGCGCCCCACATATCCTGCTTGGTTTCCCGATGCGGTATATCGAGCGAGGCTGGAGTCCGTCGATGCGTGCCCTGCCGNACCTGGAGAAACGTGAGTTGCGGGCTGCCGCCCATATCCGTTATGGAACCGCTCTGACCGAGACCCAGATCATGGCGAGCCGCGATGGTGTTGAGTTTCAACGCTGGAACGAGGCCTTCCTGCGTCCAGGAATCCAGCGACCCGATTCCTGGTACTACGCCCACAACGATGTCGCCTGGAATATGGTCACGACCCGCTCGTCACTCCCCGGGGCACCGGACGAGTTGTCCTTTTACGCCTCTTCAGGAAAGTGGCATGGTGAGGGTTCAAAGCTCACCCGGCACACGCTGCGGCAGGACGGTTTCGTCTCGGCCAGCTCACCATTCTCTGGAGGGGAGCTTCTCACGCGGCCTCTCACGTTTGAAGGCTCCCGGCTCGACTTGAATTTCAGCACATCCGCTGCCGGCGCGATCAAGGTCGAGCTTCAGAGCGAGACTGGTCGGCCGATCGACGGTTTCACACTTGATGATGCGGACGAGACATTCGGCGACGAGCTTGACCGCACGGTCACCTGGAACGGATCGCCTGATGTCTCCAGCCTGGCTGGCACGGCGATCCGCCTGCGATTCACCCTTAGCGATGGTGACCTGTACGCCTTCAAGTTCCAGGAAGCTGGNATGCCATGAAGAAATCGTACGCCATGATCCATCGCCGGCGGATGTTACAGACTGGCGCGGCCCTGGTGGCAGGCGGCAGCTTGTGCCTGGAGGAGATGTTGCAGGCCGAGCAGGCGCGGGCGAACCCGGTCAAGATCACGGCGGTCAGGACCTACCTGCTCAAGGCAGAACTCAAACGAGCTTTTGGNGTCTCCATCTCCGTTCCGCTCGACAAGACCCGTAGTACGCTGCTGGTCAAGATCGAAACCGATGCGGGGATTGTCGGCTGGGGAGAAACGGCACCGATCATGGGCGCCCGGGGAGCGATCGTGGACCACCTGGCTGGCCGGCTGGTCGGCCAGAATCCTCTTCGTTATCGTCACCTGCTNCGGCAGCTCTGGGGACGGGTATTCCATAATGCCCTGGCGGTCGGTGCACTGGAGATGGCACTGAACGATGTCCGTGGGAAGCTGCTTGGNAAACCGGTTGCCGAGCTGTTTGGTGGCCGGTTGCGTGACAAGGTCCCTGTCTATGCCTCGGCGATGAACTACCTGGAGGGAGCCGAACCGGAAGACCATTATCCAGAAGAGGCGGTTGCCCTGGTGCAGCAGGGCTACCAGGCCTTGAAGATGCGCCTGGGACGGTACCCGGTCCGTCGCGAGTCAAAAATTGCCGCCTCGGTTCGGGAGGCGGTTGGCCCGGAGATCAGGCTGATGGCGGATGGGAATGCCGCCTACTCGATCAAGCCGGCCCTGGCGATGGGAGAGGCACTGCATGAACTGGATTTTGACTTCTGGGAAGAGCCACTCCCCCAGGATCCGGACTATGCGGCGTACGAGGTGCTGCGAGAGAAGCTGAGAATTCCCCTGGCGGGTGGTGAGGTGATTCCCGATCGTACGACAGCCAGGCGACTGCTGGATCGTGGGGCCTTTGATATCATCCAGCCGGATATCAGCCTCTGTGGCGGGATCAGTGAAGTTCTTTTCATTGCGGAACTGGCGGCACTCTCCCAGGTGCAGATTGTCCCCCATTGCTGGGGTGGTGCGATCCTGATCGCGGGCACCATTCATCTGCTTTCCCTGCTACCAGATCCCCACTGGGGGTTTCCCACCGATACACCCCTGCTGGAACTGGATCGATCGGAAAACCCGTGGCGAACGGAGATCACGGACCGATCCTTCCAGGTCGACCGCGATGGTTTTATCGCCGTTCCCAACGGTCCCGGGCTGGGAATCGAGGTGGATGAGAA
>PANG01000043.1 GCA_002708345.1 Planctomycetaceae bacterium
CGCAGCAGGCGGTTCTTGATGACTTCCAGGTGCAGTTCTCCCATTCCACAAAGCAGTGTCTGCCCGGTATCGCCACTGACCACCTGTAGGGTTGGATCCTGTCGACTGATCATCTCCAGGGTCTCTGCCAGCTTGTTCCGCTCGGTGGCAGTTTCCGGTTCGATGGCCATGGAGATCACGGTCTCGGGAAAATCAATGGATTCCAGAACCAGTGGCTGGCGAGCATCGCAGAGAGTATCCCCGGTGACGGAGTTGCGGAGGCCGATGATCCCCACGATATCTCCCGCCTGGACAGAATCGACCTGTCCCTGGGCTTCCTTACGGGTTGCGTGAATCTGCCAGAGCTGGGCGACATTATCCTTTACATCACGTCCCGGGTTATAGATCCGGGAGTTTGCCTTGAGTGACCCCGAGTAGACCCGTGCCCAGGTGAGATCTCCGGTTCGTGCTGGCAGGACCTTGAAGACCAGGCCGCAAAAAGGGTCATCCGGATCTGGCTGGCGAGTGGTTGTTTCGGGCTCATTGGGTTTTTTTGTGTTCGGCACCAGGCCCTCCACCGGCGGCCGATCCAGCGGGCTGGGAAGGTATCGTGTCACACCATCCAGGACAGGTTGCACCCCGATTCCATGCAGCGCGGTACCACAAAGAACCGGTTGGACAAGTTGTCCCAGGGTGGCATCACGGAGGACTCGATGGAGTAACCCAGCAGGGATCTCTTCTTCCTGCAGTGCCAGTTCCATCAACTCATCACTACATTCGTAGAGTGTTTCCAGCAGGCGATCTCTCCAGAGCTGTGCCTCGGCAACTAGGGACTCGGGGATCGGCTCACTTTTCACGGTATTTCCCTGGTCACCGTCGAAGACCAGCATCTTCATCTCGATCAGGTCAAGCACCGCCTGGAAGGGGGTATCCATGTGTGCTGGACCGGCACCGACCGGGATCTGGATTGCCACCGGATGTGCCCGCAGGCGTTCCTTGATGTCCTCCAGGACTCGCTGGAAGTCGGCCCCTTCCCTGTCCATCTTGTTGATGAAGACAATCCGTGGAACATGGTACCGGTCTGCCTGTGTCCAGACGGTTTCGCTCTGCGCCTCGACTCCCTCCCGGGCGCTAAAGACAACGACGGCACCATCGAGCACTCGAAGGCAGCGTTCTACCTCGGCCGTGAAATCAACGTGCCCGGGAGTATCCAGCAGATTGATATGGGAGTCCTTCCAGTCGAAGGTCACGCAGGCGGCATAGATGGTAATCCCGCGTTCCTGTTCTTCCGGATCGTCGTCGGTCTCGGTGGTCCCCTTGTCGACCATCCCTACCCGGTGCTTGGCGCCACTGTAGAACAGCATCCGTTCGGTGACGGTTGTCTTGCCGGCATCGATATGGGCGATGATGCCGATGTTGCGAATGTTCTCTATACGGCGAGCCATAGCCGGCAACCGTGATGGGGAAAGGTCATTTGATTTGCGGGTCAGTGAAGTAGCGCATAAAGAACGCCGCGTCATAGTGAGTGGACGCGGCGTCCTGGGTATCCAGTTGTTTACCAGGCAAAGTGAGCGAATGCCTTGTTGGCATCTGCCATGCGATGGATGTTTTCACGGCGTGTCATGGCAGCTCCTTCCTTGTTGTAAGCGGAGAACAGTTCATCTGCCAGTTTCTTCGCCGTGGCGACTCCCTTCTTCTCTCGCATGGCGATCATGATCCAGCGGAAGGCAAGTGACTGCTGGCGGCTCTTGCTGACCTGCATTGGGACCTGGTAGGCCGCACCACCGACTCGCTTGGACCGCACCTCGATCATTGGTTTGACGTTCTCGATCGCCGCGGTAAAGGCATCCAGTGGTTCCACATCCGGCAACCGCTTATCCAGGTCGTCCATTGCAGTATAGAAGATGTTCCGTGCAATGGTCTTCTTGCCGTCATTCATCAAGCAGTTGATGAACTTGCTGGCAAGCAGGGAGTCGAACCGTGGATCCGGTTTGAGTTGCTTTCGGCTGGCNGTAATACGTCCCATNTTTNNTCTCTCGNGTGTAACGTTNGTGTTATGGTTTTTTCACCCCGTAGCGACTNCGCGACTGTCNTCGCCCATCNACTCCCAGTGTATCGAGCGTTCCCCGGATTACCTGGTAACGGACTCCTGGCAGATCCCGGATCCGTCCACCCCGAACGAGTACGATCGAGTGTTCCTGAAGGTTGTGACCTTCCCCGGGGATGTAAACGGTCGTCTCTTTCCCGTTGGAAAGTCGTACACGAGTGATTTTNCGCAGGGCAGAATTTGGTTTCTTGGGTGTCATCGTCCGCACTTGCAAGCAGACTCCCTGTTTTTGCGGGCAGCGATCCAGCACGGGAGCCTTGGATTGCTTTCGCTTTTGCTTGCGTCTCTTGCGAACCAGTTGGTTAATTGTTGGCATTAGCCAGGCCTTTTCCGGGTTATCCTGAGGTGATCGTATCTCCAGCAGGTGGAGGATAAAACGAGCTTATTTTCTTTCTGNCAANCTATCGAACTTAGTGACTCTCCCCGTNTCATGTCAACCGGCCTCCCTATTCTTCTTCTGCCGGNGGTTCGGCTGTTCCCAGCAGCGATTCGAGTGACGGGGGAGCTGCGNCCTCGGCNGCCTCTTCCANGGGAGCGGGCGTNNTCGCCNCCTCNTCCACGGGAGCGGGCGTGGTCGCCGCCNCNTCTGCCTGTTCCTCGTCTCCCTGCAGCAAGGGGAACTGCCTGGTGAGTGTCTGTTCTTTTTCCGCTGCGATTGCCTTGAGTGCCTCTGGCTGGTACCGGACTTCCGAATTCTGGAAGGTTTTGAACCCCGTACCGGCGGGGATCAGGTGGCCGAGGATCACGTTCTCCTTGAGGCCAACCAGGTTNTCGGTTTTTCCTGCCAGGGCTGCCTCGGTAAGCACCTTGGTTGTCTCCTGGAAGCTCGCCGCGGAGATGAAACTGGAACTCTGCACGGCCGCCTTGGTGATTCCCAGCAACTGGGTACTGGCAGTCGCCGCCTTGGGTCGTTTTCCCTTTGCCANGGTTCCTCCCAGTCCCTCGACCTGGGCATTGGATTCCTCCAGGGCGTCCTTGGGAACAATCGCTCCCTCCTCGTAGTCACTATCCCCGGGGTTGGAGATCTTGATGCACTTGGCAAGGTTGTCGTTGTGNTNCTTGAAATCAAACTTGTCCATTACCATGCCTTCGAGCAGGTTGGTGTCCCCGGCGGTTTCGATACGGACCTTCCGCAGCATACGGGCGACAATNATCTCGACATGCTTGTCGTTGATCTCAACTCGCTGGCTTCGGTAGACCTGCTGGATTTCCCGGACAAGGTAATTCTGGACTTCTTCTTCTCCCTCGATACCAAGAATATCGTGAGGTACTAGGGGGCCATCGACGAGTGATTGTCCGGCCTTGACGAAGTCACCGGTCTGCACGAGGAATCGTTTTCCGTGGGGAACCAGGTGTTCTCGCTCGATACCNCTTTCACTTCGGACCATAATCGGTCGCTTNCCCCGTTTCCGCTCGCTCATGATCTCAACTTCCCCGTCAATCTCGGCGATGACAGCTGGATCTTTTGGTTTCCGGGCCTCGAAGATCTCTGTGACTCGCGGCAGACCACCGGTGATATCGGTTACTCCGGATGCTTCCCGGGGCGTCTTTGCGATGACCAGTCCTGCATTGATAGAGCTCCCTTCGTCGACCTCGATGTGAGCACGTTCGGGCAGGTAATAGACATCCAGTGTACGGCCGTCCTTGTCCTCGATCACGATCTGTGGATGCAGCTCACCCTTGTGATCCATGATCATCTTCCGCATGTGTCCACCGGGGTCCTTTTCAAGGCGGACAGTTTCTCCTTCCACGACATCCTCGTAGCGGACCTTTCCGGAGACTTCCGAGAGGATGGGAATGCTGTGAGGATCCCATTCGCAGAGGATCTGGCCATCCTTCACCTGCTGGTTATCNTCCACCCGTAGCACGGCACCGGCGGGAATTTCATGTTTCCCCAGTTCCCGGCCCTTGGGGTCAAGAATGGAGACCTCGCCATTACGGCTGAGGACCATGTTGTTGCCTTCCTCGTTCTTGACNAGNCGCATGTGGGTCAACCGCACCTGTCCACCCTTCANNACCTTGATNTCACTCTCTTCAATATTGGTNTTCACGGTGCCGCCGATGTGGAATGTCCGCATCGTGAGCTGTGTACCCGGTTCACCAATACTCTGGGCCGCGATGATCCCGACCGCCATNCCTTCCTCGACCACCGCACCGGTTGAGAGGTCCATGCCATAGCAATTCGTACAGATGCCGAGTGGCGCCTCGCAGGTCATCGGGCTGCGGACCATGATCTTTTCCAGTCCCAGGTCCTCGATCTTGCGAGCTGCGTCCGGGGTAATCGCCTCGTTGGTGGAAACGATAACCTCGTCGGTAACGGGGTTAACGATATTCTTGAGACTGACTCGACTGTTAATCACGTCGGCAAGGCGTACTTCCACCTTTTCACCACGGTAGATGATTCCCTTGGATATACCACGACTGGTGCCGCAATCGTTCATCGTAACGACCACGTTCTGGGCCACGTCTGCAAGTTTCCGGGTCAGGTAGCCCGAGTCGGCTGTTTTCAGGGCGGTATCGGCCAGTCCCTTGCGAGCCCCGTGAGTGGAGGAGAAGTACTCGAGTACCGAGAGGCCCTCACGGAAGTTGGCCTTGATCGGTGTCTCGATAATTTCACCGGTTGGCTTGGCCATGAGGCCACGCATTCCCGCCAGCTGGCGGATCTGCTCAATACCACCCCGGGCACCGGAGTGGGCCATCAGGAAAACCGGGTTAACATAGCCATGGCCACCACGGTCATCTGCCTCCATGGCATCCATCATCTCGCCGGTGATTTGATCGCGAGCACCGGTCCAGGTATCGAGTACCTGGTTATAACGTTCCATCTCGGTGATCACTCCACGATTATAGAGTTTGCGGAACTTGAGGACTTCCTTTTCCGCCTCGCCGAGGATTTGTATTTTTGTATCGGGTGTCACCAGGTCATCGGTTGCAAAAGAGAGGCCACTGCGAGTGCTCTCGCGGAACCCAAACTGGTTCATGTTGTCGAGCAACTCGATAGTCGGTCTTCGTCCGAGCCGCTGGTAGCAGTCAGAGATAACCGCTGCCAGGTCCCCGGACCGCAGCCGCTGGTTGTAGTAATCCATTCCCTCTGGAAGCATCATGTTGAACTTCACACGCCCGTAGGTCGTTTCGATGATCGCTCCCAGTGCCGGCTCTGTATCATCCTCTGTCTTGAGCCGCTGGTTTTTTGGAAGCCGGACACGAATGCGGGCATGCATGTCCAGTATTTTCTGTGAATAGGCCAGGTCGACTTCCTCGGGAGAGGAAAAGACCATCCCGGTGCCGGGCCGATTGGGAAGTTCCAGGGTGGCATAAAAGCAGCCCATCACGGTGTCCTGGGAAGGACTCATGATCGGCTTTCCATTGGAGGGTGCAAAGATATTATTGGTGGAGAGCATCAGGGTGTGGGACTCTACCTGCGCTTCAATCGAGAGCGGAAGGTGGACCGCCATCTGGTCCCCGTCGAAGTCGGCATTAAAACCCTTGCAGGCGAGTGGATGCAGGTGGATTGCGTTCCCTTCAACAAGGATTGGCTCAAAGGCCTGGATCCCCATCCGGTGCAGGGTGGGAGCCCGGTTAAGCAGTACCGGGTGATTCTGGATCACCTGCTCCAGGATGTCCCAGACTTCCTCGTCCTTGCGTTCGAGCATCTTCTTCGCGCTCTTGATCGTATCGGCATGGCCGAGGTCCTTGAGCTTGCGAATGATGAACGGCTGGTACAGTTCCAGGGCGATTTTCTTTGGCAGTCCGCACTGGTGCAATTGCAGGCGTGGTCCCACGACAATAACGCTCCGGGCCGAGTAATCGACTCGCTTGCCCAGCAGGTTTTCACGGAAACGTCCCTGCTTGCCCTTGATCATATCGGTCAGGGACTTCAGTGGCCGGTTACTGCTTCCCAGCACCGGTCGCTTGCAGCGGTTGTTGTCAAAAAGTGCATCGACCGACTGCTGCAACATCCGCTTCTCGTTGCGAATGATCACTTCCGGTGCATTCAGGTCGACCAGCTTGCGCAGCCGGTTGTTGCGATTGATGATGCGGCGATAGAGATCGTTGAGGTCACTGGTGGCAAAGTTCCCCGAGTCCAACAGGACCAGCGGACGGAGGTCCGGCGGAATGACGGGGATCACATCCAGGACCATCCATTCTGGCCGGTTGTCGCTGTCACGGATCGCTTCCATGATTACCAGGCGGTTGATCAGGTCTTTCTTCGTCTGCTTCGACTTGGTGGTGGCCAGCTGTTCCCGGAGTTGTTCCGAAAGTTCCACGAGGTCCATGCGGGAGAGCAGCTTGCGGATTGCCTCGGCTCCCATGTCTGCCTCGAAGCTGCCGTCACCCCAGTCCTGTCGTGCGGTCCGGTATTCCTCCTCGGTCAACAGCTGCTGGTTTTCCAGGTCGGTGTCTCCCTTGTCCACGACGACGTAATCCTGGAAATAGACGACCTTTTCCAGGCTGGTTGTCTTCATGCTCAAGAGATTCCCCAGGCGACTTGGCATGGCCTTGAAGAACCAGATATGGACAACCGGGGCAGCCAGTTCGATGTGCCCCATCCGCTTGCGACGGACACGGGAGTGGGTGACCTTGACCCCACAGCGATCACAGATCATCCCCTTGTATTTCATGCCACGGTACTTTCCGCAGGCACATTCCCAGTCCTTTTCCGGTCCAAAGATCCGCTCGCAGAAGAGCCCATCTTTTTCTGGCCGGTAGGTCCGGTAATTGATCGTCTCGGGTTTTTTGATTTCACCGAATGACCAGCTGCGGATATCGTGCGGCCTTGCAAGGCTGACTTTTACCGAGGAGTAGTCATTGATGCGGTCACTAGAGCTATCGCCAATCGTCATTGAGCTGTGCTCCGATCAGGGGATTGGTAGTGAATTTTCTATTCCGATAAGTGAAGGACTTAAACGCGGCGTTTTTCAAGTTGCATGTTGAGTGCCAGGCCACGGATCTCGTTGGTCAGCACGTCGAAGCTTGCCGGTGTACCGGGCTCCAGCGTGTTTTCACCTTTGACCATCGACTCGTAAATCTTGGTCCGGCCTTCGACGTCATCACTCTTCACGGTAAGTAGTTCCTGGAGGATATAGGCAGCTCCGTAAGCCTCCAGTGCCCAGACTTCCATTTCGCCAAACCGTTGTCCACCGAAACGAGCCTTTCCGCCAAGCGGCTGTTGGGTGATCAGTGAGTAGGGGCCAGTACTACGTGCATGGACCTTGTCGTCTACCAGGTGGTGGAGTTTGAGCATGTAGATGTAACCGACCGTCGTTTCCTGTTCGAGCTGTTCTCCGGTACGGCCGTCATAAAGGGAGGTCTCGCCATGCCGTGGTAAATCAGCTTCATCCAGGCACTGGTTGATATCCTCTTCCGAGGCACCGTCAAAGACCGGTGTCACGGCCTGGAAGCCAAGCTTTGCAGCAGCCCAGCCCAGGTGTGTTTCGAGGATCTGGCCGACATTCATACGGCTGGGAACGCCCAGCGGATTGAGCATGATCTGCAGAGGTGTCCCGTCTTCGAGAAATGGCATGTCCTCGACCGGGAGGATCTTGGCAATCACTCCCTTGTTGCCGTGCCGGCCAGCCATCTTGTCACCGACCGAGATGACTCGCTTGGTGGCAACATAGACCTTGACCATCTGCAGCACCCCGCTGCGAAGTTCATCACCGCGTTTCATGCTGTTGAGCTTCCGGTCGCGTGCATCGATTGCCAGCTCGACCTCACCCCAGTGGGTCGCGTGGATCTGGACGATCTCCTTCTTCTTGGCCTCGCTCCGCAATCCACCGGTTACCGATTCGATACGGAAATGAGGAGCCAGTTCGCCTATGTACCGGGGTTCCAACTCGGCCAGGGGATTGCCGTCATCATCCTTGACCTTGTTTTTCCCGACCACCACTTCGATGGCGGCAACCAGGATCTGGAAAGCGCCGGCGACTGCCGCGTTCCCTTCGTTCTCGGCGGCTCGCAGGTCCTTCTCGAAGACCTTTCTTTCTTCTTCCGGCAGGCTCATTCGACGTGAGAATTTCTGTGTGTCGATAACGATCCCCTCGATCCCCGAGGAGACTTCCAGGGAGTCATTCTTGACATCCTCGCCAGCTCGACCAAAGATCGCATGCAGCAGTTTTTCCTCAGGGGTCAGTTCTGTCTTGCTCTTCGGAGAGACCTTGCCAACCAGGATATCTCCAGGTTTCACGTAGGTCCCAATCTGGACGATTCCGCTCTGGTCAAGGTTGCTTAATGCCTTCTCGCTGACATTGGGGATGTCCCGGGTGAATTCCTCCCGGCCGAGCTTGGTTTCGCGGATCTCCACGTCGAATTCCTCGATGTGGATCGACGTGTAGGTGTCATTTTTTACCAGCTCTTCACTGATGATGATGGCATCTTCATAGTTGTAGCCATCAAAGGACATGAAGCCGACGAGCACGTTGCGTCCCAGGGCCAGTTCCCCCAGGTAGGTGGCAGCTCCATCGGCCAGGACCTGGCCTTTTTCCACTCTGTCACCGATGTTGACAATCGGTCGCTGGTTGAGGCAGGTTCGTTCATTCAGGCCTGAGAACTTCTTCAGCATATAGCTGTCANTGCCAACGACGATCTCGTCTGCATCACACTTGTTGATCCTGCCTGCCCGCCGTGCAGTGATTACCATGCTGGAATTCTCGGCAACCGCCTTCTCCATCCCGGTTGCAACAATCGGGGGTTCCGTGATCAGCAGTGGCACTGCTTGCCGTTGCATGTTGGATCCCATCAGGGCGCGGTTTGCATCATCGTGTTCCAGGAAGGGGATCAGGCCGGCAGAGACACCTACCATCTGGCTGGGGGCGACGTCGATAAATTCCACCTGNTCGGGTGTGACGATCTCGAAGTCTCCNCGATAACGAGCGATTAACGTGGNACCGTCAAGGATCTTGTCNTCCACGTGGGTATCTGCCGGAGCGACATAGGCCTCGGATTCCTGGTCGGCGCGCAACCAGACGATCTCGTCGGTCAATCGCCCTTTCTTGACNNCACGGTANGGGGTGACCATGAAGCCGTAGTCATCGACNGTGGCATAAATCGCCAGGCTGGAAATCAACCCGATATTGGTCCCTTCCGGGGTCTCGATTGGGCAGATGCGACCNTAGTGGGAGATGTGAACATCACGAACCTCAAATCCGGCCCGTTTCCGGTTCAAGCCGCCTGGGCCCAAGGCAGAGAGGCGACGTTCATGGGTCAGCTGGGAAAGTGGATTCGTCTGGTCCACGACCTGTGAGAGTTCACCGCGGCCAAAGAAATAATCGATCGCCGCCGAAATGCTCTTGGGATTGATCAGGCTGCGAGGAGTCATGTCCTCCTGGTCCTTGAGACTCATCCGTTCCTGGACCGTACGGCGGAGCTTCAGGAATCCCTTGCGCAACTCGTCACAGGCCAGTTCGTCAATAGTCCGCAGTCGCCGGTTCCCGAGGTGATCGATGTCATCGACCTCTGCGTTTTCGTCGGCCGTGGCAAGGAGCAGAAGGTAGGAGATCGAAGCCAGGATGTCATCNGGCCGGAGCGTCATTTCCTTTTCAGAGACGTTGAGCTTGAGCTTGCGGTTAATGCGGAAACGTCCGACCCGTCCAAGCCGGTACCGGTTTGCATCAAAGAACTTCTCCTCGAACAGGGTTCGGGCTTTCTCCAACTGGGGTGGGTTCCCGGGCCGGAGTCGCTGGTAAATTCGCAGGAGTGCTTCCTCGTGGCTGGAAGTCACGTCATCGGCCAGGCTGTTGAAGACCAGGGCGGTGCGAGGATTATCCATCACNTCGACACTCTTGANACCTGACGAACAGACAAGCTCGGCTGCATTCTTGGTGATCTTGTGTCCCGCCTCAATGAGAATCTCTCCCGCCAGGTCACTCGACGCGGGGTAGATGATGTCGTCAACGGCTATCTTCCCCTCGATCTTGGCGGCGCTACGGCCGTCCACGATTTTCTGGGTTGCCGTCTCATAAAAGGTACGGATGAGATCCGCATCGGTACTCAGGTTCGGGGACATGGCTCGTAACAAGGTCATGGCCGAGAACTTGCCACTCTGGTCGATCCGGACCGTGATAATCTCTTTCTTGGTGCAATTGATCTCAATCCAGCTGCCCCGTTCCGGGATGACCCGGCAACTTGCAAGCTTGGCATCGCTCGTCGTGTCATTTTCCAGAACAAAATCGACGCCCGGGCTTCGATGTAACTGGCTCACGACAACCCGCTCNGCACCGTTAATAATGAACTCTCCGCCACCCATCATGATTGGCAGGTCACCGAGGAAAACCTCCTCCTCCACGGGCTCTTCCTTGTTAAGTCGCATCCATACACGGAATGGCCGACCATAGGTGAGTCGAAGTTGACGGCATTCAGCGGGCGTGTATCGCGGTTTCCCCAGCTCGTAGCGGAGGTACTCGAGATTGATCGACTTGTCGTAGCTCTCGATCGGGAAAATCTCCTGCAGCACACTTTCCAGNCCCTGGTTCTTGCGGNTGGTTGGGTCCAGATCTCCCTGGAGGAAATCCNCGTAGCTGGCAGTCTGAATCTGCGTCAGGTTTGGCGTGATGGGTGCATCACGACCACTGCCAAAAAATCGGATTGATGAAGGAGTCAGCCGTCGTTGTGAAGTAGTCGGCATGCGTGGTGTGCTCCACTGAGGCAGTATTAGTTAGTTTCCCTTGCGGGGGTATCAAGTGGTTTGGCCGGGGGTGAGGGTTAGGGGCGCACTCCCGGCGCCGTGATGTCCTTCCAATTCAGGAAGGACACCAGCGTGCCGTTGCTGGTAAGTCGCGGAGTATGTCAATCAATCACCCTGCATATCGCAGCTGCCCTCGAGCCTCTGCGAACTCTTCTTCAGGTGCATGAATCAATCCCACCGCCAGGAGCCTTTTGTGCCCTTGGTGGCAACGAAGTCAAAGGTGGCTACTTCAGTTCGACAGCTCCACCCACTTCCTCGATCTCGGATTTCATCTTCTCAGCTTCTTCCTTGTCGACACCCTCACTGACAACCGCTTCGCCGTCAGCAGCGCTTTCGACCAGCTTCTTGGCATCCATCAGTGACAGGCCACTGAGGTTTTTCACNACCTTGACGACGCCGAGTTTCTGGTCACCATAACCAGTTAACACGACACTGAAGCTCGTCTGCTCAGCAGCAGCCTCGCCTCCACCATCGCCTCCCCCAGCTGCCGCCATTACAACACCACCGCCGGCAGCCGGCTCAATGTCATAGGCGTCCTTGAGGTAGTCGCTCAATTCCTTCGCCTGCTTCAGAGTTAACTCAGCAATCTGGTCGCCAAGCTTGATTGTCTCCTCGGCGAATTCAACTGTTGCAGCATCTTCAGACATTTCAGATACAGCCCTTTCTCTTCATGGTNGTCANTCCTGCCACCGGCAGGGTTTTCAACCAAAACAAAAAAATGTTGTTATTAATAAAAGGATACAGACACCGGTCTGTATCCACCCGTTCGTTACTCCTTCGTGTCGTCGCCGGCTTCTTCCTCGGCCGGTGCCTCTTCTGCTGGTTGTTCAGCATCGTCNCNGGCTTCTTCCTCGGCCGNTGCCTCTTCTGCTGGTTGTTCAGCATCGTCACNGGCTTCTTCCTCGGCCGGTGCCTCTTTGTCTTCTGGGAAGTTTTCGAATTGAGAGCTGAGCAATGCTCCGGGAGCAAGCAGTTGCGATGAAAGTCGTGAGCCGACTCCAAGTATCTGTCCGACCAGGATGCTTAGCTGTTCTTCGCGACTTGGCCACTTACTGATTTCCTGAACGTCCTCAGGTGTAAGTTGTTCCCCATCCATGATCCCGCCGCGAGCATGGAAAGCTTCGAACTGTTCCGTATCCTGGTCGAACCGTGCAACTTCCTTGACAAGGGAAACNAAATCGTCGCCNCCCCAGCAAACGGCCAGGCTTCCNCCCAGTCCTTCAAAGGCGCTNGCGAGCGGTGTTCCCTCGGTAGCCCGGCGAGCCATGCTGTTCTTGACAACCATCAAATGGATATCTTTTTCGCGCAGTTGGCGTCGCATCAGGACCGAGTTATTGACCTCGAGTCCAATCACATTGGCCAGCACGCATTCATCGATGCCATCAAGCCGACTGGCGATTTCATCGGTGATTAGTTGTTTCAGGTATTTACTCATGGTCCAATTACGCTTCTTGATTCCCTAGTTGATTTATGGATGTCCACTTACGCGGCAATGTGAATTCCCGGGCTCATCGTGGCACAGATCGAGATCCCCCTGACGTAGGTCCCCTTGAGGGAGAGTGGTTTAAGACCCTGGATATGGTTGATGAATGCCTGGATGTTCTCGGACAACTGCTTNGCTTCAAAACTCATGCGACCNACGACAGCATGGACATTNCCACCCGTGTCATTACGGAACTCCACCTTGCCCGCCTTGTACTCGGAGATGACTTTTTCCACGTCGGGAGTCACGGTCCCGGCACGGGGCGAGGGCATCAGTCCACGTGGGCCGAGCACCTTACCAAGAGGTCCGACAATTCCCATCATGTCCGGTGTTGCGATACAGACATCGAATTCCGTCCAGCCATCCTGAATTTTCTTTGCCAGGTCTTCCTGTCCGACCTCGTCAGCTCCCGCCTCCTCAGCTGCCTTGGCAAGGTCCCCCTTGGCAAAGACCACTATTCGCTGGGTTCGACCAATNCCGTTTGGAAGCACAAGGGAGCCACGGATAATCTGATCAGCCTGTTGAGCATCCACTCCTAGCCGCATGTGGATTTCCACGGTCTGGTCAAACTTGGTTCCATCGAATTGCTTGAGCAGCTTCACTGCCTGGGAGACATTCAGTGGGCCCTTGTCCTGGGCCTTCTGGAGCAATTCTGCGTATCGTTTTGATGTCTTTGCCATTTTATTTCAGAACACTGGTTTCTTGTTGATGAAATGTCCGTGTCGTTAGCCTAGTCAACAACCTCAATCCCCATGCTTCGAGCGGTGCCCTCGATAATTCGCCGGGCGTGCTCTGGATCACGGGCGTTCAGATCCTCTATTTTCTTCTGAACGATGTCATCAACCTGGCTACGAGTTACCGTTCCGACTTTTTCCTTGTTGGGGACCCCTGAACCCTTGGCAACTCCAGCCGCCTGCTTGAGCAATGAAGCCGCTGGGGGGCTCTTGGTGATGAAATCAAAGGACCTGTCACCATAGACGGTGACAACCACAGGGATCGGAGTCCCGTTGTATTCCTTGGTCCGATCATTGAATTGCTGGACAAATTGTCCCAGGTTGATACCAAACTTGCCGAGCGCAGTACCAACCGGTGGCGCGGGAGTTGCCTGCCCGCCCGGCACCTGGAATTTCGTTTGTCCCATGATTTGCTTTGCCATGGCGTTTACTTATATTTCCTCAATTTGCCAGTGTTCAAGTTCCACGGGCGTGGATCGACCGAAGATGTTGATCATCACCGTCACGCGACCGTTGGCCTGGTCAACCACCTCGACGTCGCCCTCAAAGTTTTGGAAGTATCCATCCTTGACGCGGACGCGGTCGCCAGTCTTGAAAGCAATGGCAGTCTTGACCAGGGCTTCTTCTTCGCCATCATCCACATCTGTCTTGATGATCCGGTTTACCTCGTGCGGAGCCATCGGGGTGGGCTTGCCAACAGCACCAGTAAAGTCGCCTATGCCGGGTGTTTCCCTGACAAGGAACCATGTGTCATCGTTAATCACCATGTTGACCATGATGTATCCGGGATAGAGTTTTTTGCGAACGATTCGGCGTTGACCGCTACGATTAAATTCCGCAATCTCCTCAACCGGGACGACAATGTCATGAACGTATTCCTCGAGTCCTTCCATCTTCACGCGTCGCTCGAGAGTATCCCGAATCGAGTCTTCCCGGTTAACCTGCACCTTGAGGATGTACCAGTTCAGTCCTGAGCCATCGGCTTCCTCGACTTCCTCGGCCGCTTTAGGCTCAGCCTCTTCGGCTGCGTCCTCTGTCTCCTCGGCCGCTTCAGGCTCAGCCTCTTCGGCT
>PANG01000044.1 GCA_002708345.1 Planctomycetaceae bacterium
TTATCCGGTTCGCTTTGTGTTTACTACTTAATTATTTAAGTACTAGTAGCTGTATTAATGTGTCGTCGTTTTCTGTCTACAACGCTCACCAGGGCTAACGTTAGTCGTATGCTGCTGCAGACTTAAGGGGCTTGCCTGTGTTGTGCAAAAGATATCGGCTACACCTCCACCGACAGTCAGTACCATGTCAACAACCTGTCCGATCGACCCAAAAGACGACCAGGAAGGAAATCCGTCGCCCGAAAATGGACATTCCGTCGACATGTTTTCCACAATGGTTTTGAACTTCGGAATTCATTTTTCTACGCCTATTCAACCGACAGGGATTCATTCAGTTCCCGGTCCAGGCCAGCCACCAATACCTGAAAGCCCTGGTCCTTTTCTGTTTTTTCTTCCGCTCGCCGGCACGCATGAATGACCGTCGAGTGATCGCGGCCACCAAAAAATTTCCCAATCTGTACATAGCTCAACCCGGAGTATTGCTTGGCGAGTAACATTGCCGCGGACCGCGCCCTTATGATCGCCTGTTTTCGCGAGGGCCCCTGAAGCTGCCCGAGGGTCACGTTAAACCGACGTCCCACCATGGACGAGATAAGTTTGAGTGTCGGGCGCCTGGCCTGCAAAAAGTGCTCAAGGGCCGCCTTGGCTGAGTTTTCATCAATCAGCGAATATCCCCCTGCGGCTATCCAGAGGACGGCCTGGCGAAGTTGCCGGGGCGTCTGAAATACGGCACCCGTGGCTTCTTTCCCCCTCAGCAGCAGGCAACAGCCCTGGTCGCTAGTTTCCAGGCCCGTGCGGGTCGCAAGCTGAATCAGGATTAACTTGAGGGCACTCTCACCGGGAAGTGCAAGGGGAACGGAGAGCCCGGTAAGGAGGCGGCCGGCAAGTCGCTGAGATAGCCGATCGTGAATTGCTGGTGACTGGTCGAGCGAAATAAGCGTGGGAAGCGAGGCGGCACGGCGCCCGTCAAGAATGCCGCAGAGGAACTCCTCGGCAGTACCGCGCCTGGCGACAACATGAAGGTCGTCTATGACCAGCAGGCTGGCCCCTGCAAGCCACTGGGTGAACTCGCCGCCCCCGTTAACCTGGATCGATTCAGCGAGCCTGTGGAGAAGGTCCACCCCGGTGATGGCGATAACTTCGCCCGAAGGATACTGGGCCTGCCAGCGAGCGGATACCCCAAGGGAAAGGAGGGATTTCCCACTCCCCGCTGGCCCAAAAAAGACCATTGGGTTGATTGAGTCGATCGGCCCATCGCCATCGGCGGTAGAGAAGAGCGTGTTGATGGCAGCCTCAACGAGGCGGTTTTCACTGCTTCCAACATAATGCTGGGATGTACGTGACAACGCCACCTGTCCAGCAATACCACCAGTCGGAGAGACCAGGGGTTCTTCCGTACCGCCACCAAGCGGGATAGTAAAAACACCACTTACCACGCAGAATCCATCCAGTAGAAGGACCAGGGAAAAAAGTGCCAAGGGCCCGTTTGCTGTTCTAGAAAACAGGCTATCCAACGCCACGCCGGGACACTCGCCAGCGACCTCGATTATACCTTTTCTAGGGGGTTGGTGCGAGTCGCCGAGTTCGAAAATTAAGCATGATTCTCGTGTCTTAAGCCATTGATAACACTGGAGATGCGTAGCGCGGCCTGGGTGGCATCAAGGGCCCCATTGAGGGGGCTAAAGCTAAATCTCACGGCGCTCTGAACAAGTACTCCAGGAAGATCCATTTCCATCAAAACCGGCGACGGTTCACTTGATCCACTAGTGCAGGCAGAACCGGTTGAGCAGGCAATTCCTGCCAGATCAAGTGCCATGACAATCGCCTGTCGATCATGGGGGGGAAAGGAGATGCATGAGGTTTGCGGTAACCGCTTTTCATCACCTCCAATCACAACTGCGGAAGGAACCTGCTCACAAAGCTGTTTTTCAAACAAATCACGTGTTTCCCGCAGACTCGTCTCTGTGTTCTCNGCAAGGCAACGGGAGAGCGCGGTGGAAAANCCCATGGCCAGGCAGACCGGTTCCGTGCCAGGNCGAATTCCGTGTTGCTGAGAGCCCCCGGCAAGCAGCGGTGTGAGCCCGGTTCCCTGTCGTATAAGCAANGCCCCAATCCCANGAGGTCCGTGAANCTTGTGGGCAGTNAGCGACAGTGTGGTAACGCCCAATTCTCGGAAATGAATACTGGTCTTGCCTGCCGCCTGGGCGGCGTCACAGTGTACAAAAACCCCTTTTTCCCGGCAAATATTGACGATCTCGGAGACTGGTTGAATAACACCGGTTTCATGGTTACCAAGCATGATGGCAACGAGCTGGGTATCATCTCGGATCCGGTCACGAACAAAGGCGGCATCGATCATGCCACCAGTTGTTACGGGAATCCAATCCACGCTCACGCCGCGTTGCTGAAGTAACCTGGCTGGCTCAAGGACGCTGGGGTGTTCAATACGGGACAGCATGACGTGGCCGGTCGAGCCGACAAGCCCAAGCATGGCCAGGTTGTTTGCTTCTGTTGCCCCACTGGTAAGTACGAGCCTGTCGGCATCACCAGGATCGACTGAAGCACCAAGCAGCAGGCTAAGTTCCTCACGCGCATCCTCAAGAACCTGCCTCGCTCTTCGCCCGGCCTCATGCTGGCTGGCGGGGTTCATATATCCGGACTGCAGGCAGGATGAAAGTAGCCGGGCCACGATAGGGTCCAGGGCCGTGGTGGCGTTGTTATCCAGATAAATTGATTGCATCGTCTGCCCGGGGAAAAAGCGAAAGCGCAGCTTGAAGTTGCCATTTTTATAATCGCCCTATTGTGGCCGTGGATGAATTCCATTGGCAAGGAGGGCAACCAGCCAGGTGACATTATTGTGAAATTGTGAGCAGGAAACCGTAATTCGTCTTGCTAGAAGCGGAAAACTTTCGGAACATCTCTCCACGCACCCCGGGAGCATCTCTATCATGCGACGCAGGCCTCAACTTCCGGCGATTCAACTGCAAAGTGTCGCCAGGCGATATCGTATTGATTGTGTTCATACGCCCCGTCGCCGTTACCGGAAAAGCTTACGGGGTACACCTGGTTCAACCCTGTCGTCCCCTGTGCTGTCCCTGGTCGGCCTTGCCCCAGAGGATCTCGATCGACGGCTTTACCAGCTTGAGGGAATCCTGTTTATTGCTCGAGAGCCAATTTCGAGTCGAAAGCTGAGNGAACTNGCGGGNCTTGCAGATGGCACCGAGGCCCGGACGCTCATCCGGTACCTGAATGAAAAATATGAGCAGCAGCAACGAGCGATTCGNATCGAGCGGCTNGCCGGCGGTTTCCAGTTAATGACCCGCCCGGTCTTTGCCCAGTGGCTACGGTCGATGAACCATGTGCCAGCTGTAATCCGTCTTTCCCAGCCAGCAATGGAAACNCTTGCGGTTGTCGCTTACCAGCAACCCGTCATGCGAGTGGAGGTGGAAGCAATACGGGGGGTGGCCTGCGGGGAGGTCCTCAGGCATCTCATGGAGCGGGACCTGGTACGGATTGCCGGCCGCAGCGAGGAACTCGGGCGACCCTATCTTTACGGGACGACGAGGAAATTTCTTGAGACATTTGGCATGGCAGAAATCGAAGAAATCTNGCCAATCGATCACATTGCGCAACTCAGTCCTTCAGCTTGAAAAGCTGCTTTAGGGCACTGAGCAGATTATGNTGCTCGCCATCTGCCGCACCATTTCGAAGGGATTCAAGNGGNGGGTGNAGCAGCTTGTTAACGAGCCTGTCAAAAGCAATTTCCAGTTCAGCGACAACCTGNGGGTCGGCTGTAGCCCCAAGCTTTTTGAGCAATCTCTCTAGTTCCTCGGCCTTTGTCCGGTCAGCCTGTTTCTTTAACTGCTGAATCCAGGGGCCCGTTGATCGCTGGTTGAAATCGGTAATAAACCGAGAGGTTTCCTCGTTGATAATCTGCTCTGCCCGGGGCCACTCACGCTTGCGAGCCTCCCTGTTCTTTGCACAGACTTGNTGGAGATCATCGAGCGAGTAAAGGTAAACGCCCAGGAAATCACTGACAGAAGCCTCAAAATCGCGNGGCACGGCAAGGTCCAGTACAAATAGTGGCCTCTGGAATCGTGCCTGGGCAATGGATTTAAAACGGTCGTGCGTTANCACCGGCTCCTTGGAACTGGTTGTTGAAACGACGAGATCTGCTTNNACCAGCAAGTNGTCGAGTTCNTCCCAGGGCCTGGCAGTGCCGGCAGTACGGTCAGCCAGTTGCTGGGCCCTCTCGGGGTTACGATTCACAATNGTGATATTCGTGGCATGCTGGTCAATGATGTATCGGAGGGTCTCTTCACCCATCTCGCCAGCCCCAAGAACCAGCACGTTNTTGTCGTCAAACCTCTCGAAAAACTGGCTGGCAAAATCTCCCACGGCAACACTGGGAATGCTCACCCTTTTCTGGTGGATTGCTGTTTCCGTAGCGACCCGCTTGGCAACGCGAATGGCTGCCTGGAAGGCAGCATGGGTGCGGGGGCCAGTACAGTTGTTTTGAGTGGCGACCTCGTATGCCTGCTTGACCTGGGAAAGCACCTGGGCTTCACCGACAACCATGCTCTCCATGCTGGCAGCAGTGGCAAACAGGTGGCGCACCGCACNCTCGCCTTTTTCGAGCTTTAACTGATCAGCAACGAGCTGAACATCCAGATCATGAAAACCGGCAAAAAACGCGATGGTCTCATCTTTGCCGGGGCAACGNGATTCNTNTTCAGCAGCTACATAGAGCTCCACCCGGTTGCAGGTAGAGAGCAATACCAGTTCGCTGAGNGGATAAAGCTCCCGCAACTGCAGGAGGGCTTGCTGCACCTGCTCGGTGTCAAACGCCATTTTCTCACGGAATTCAAGTGGCGAATCCTGGTGATCACAACCAATCACTTGAAGCATCATGGCATCACCTCCCGCTGCGTCAGCAGGGGGGTGAATGGTCTCTGCATCTCGACCGAGCCGCCAGGCACCACTGGATGACCAGGGGCAGCTGCATGCCGGCCAAGAATGACGGCACCAAGAACCAGAGCCAGGAAGACAAAGCTGGCAACGGTCAGGTATGCGACTTTTCGACCCTGTCNNGCTGGCTTGTANAGGTACTCGAATACAAGGACGGCGATTAACCAAAAGAGCAGGATTGCAGAGGAGACAACCACGCCTTCTTCAAGGGGAAGTTGTCGGATGATGTTCATAATAACGCCGGCAAAAAGTCCAATGGCGAGCAGGACTGTAGAGAGAAAGAGGCAGCGGCTGTTGTAACGTTGTAGCCATTCCAGGCTTGGGAGCCGCATCCCCTGGCGGGGAGCCAGCTTCTTCTTCAACCGGTGCGATTGAACCAGGTACATGATCCCGGTAGCAAACCCCAGTGTCATGGTTACGGTGCCCGCCAACAACGCAATCCCATGAATGGCTCCCCACAACGAGAAAGCTTCCTGGGCAGAAAAACTTGAAGTGTCTTTCACCAGGGCGGCAGCTAACACCAGGGCAAGAACCAGTGGCAGCAGGAAGATACCGATATTGTTCTGCGGACGGCGGATCGCAAGAGCGAAATAGACAGTCGCAATCGTCAGTGCGGCGAGAACACACCAGGCATGCCAGTCAGCCAGCGGTACAGTGCCCACTTCCAGGGCGGAGCGGATATCCACCCAAAGATAAATCACGTGGGCAAACAGCCCCACGGCGGTCATACCGAGGATAATCGCCCAGCGCACAGCAACCCGGAAGAAAAGCCGTGAAATCTCCAGGGCCATTGTCAGCAGGTAGCTGAGGGCAAAGCAGGAGAGGGTGATTTTCGATAACCACTCGGCAACCGTGGACAAGGGGCAGGATCCTCGATCAAGTCGTTAATTATCACCGGTATACAAAGCTGGCTTCCGGTGACCACGAAGCCCGGCAACGGGAGGTACTACCATTGTATCCTGCTGTCCGGGAGCCCGTAAGAACCACGCTTGATACTCGAATTGAAGAAGTCGCGAGGTCGAGGAATAACCGGCACAGGTAGCATGACCGGTCGAGAAAAGGCTGGTCTTCTACTGGTTTTCCAGCCTGTGCTGCTTCAGTTTCTTGTGCAAAGTGTTGCGGTTGATACCGAGTTGTGCGGCTGCCTGCGTCTGGACGTTATCGCACGCTTTCATCACTTGCGCGATCAACTCCCGTTCAACCCGGTCAACAATTCTGGAATAAAGATCCTCGTCGTCGTCGACCCTTGCCAACCCCTGCAGTACGACCTGCCGGGCAAGAGAGTCCAGGTCTGCCTCCGTTCCCCCGCTCGCCCGTTCAGGCGTGCCTCCCAGGACGATGTCTGGCAGGAGCTGGACAGTCATTTCATCGCCCTCCGCCATCACCACCGCACGTTCCACGTAGTTCTGTAACTCACGAACATTTCCTGGCCAATGGTAATCCTGTAGCGCTTGCATCGCCTCCTGTTCGATATGCACCACGTACCGGTCGTTTGCCTCGTTGTACTCATTAAGGAAAAAAGCAATCAGGGCAGGGATATCCTCGCGTCGCTGACGGAGTGGCGGGATCTCAATGGGTACGACATTCAGTCGCCAGTAGAGATCTTCACGAAATCGTTCCGCTGCCACCTCCCCCACCAGGTCACGATTGCTTGCAGCAATAACCCGCGTGTCAACCTGGATGGTNTCCGTNTCTCCGACCCTCTCAAATTCCTTCTCCTGGAGAACCCGTAGNAATTTGACNTGGAGGAGTCGTGTCGTGGAGTTGATTTCATCAAGGAATATCGTGCCGGTATGGGCNGCCTCGAATCGACCCGTGCGGTTATTGGCAGCACCAGTGAAGGCACCTTTTACATGGCCAAACAGTTCGCTTTCCAGCAGGCTTTCACTTAAAGCCCCGCAGTTCACTTTCACGAATGGTCCACTATTGCGGAGGCTGAGCGAATGAATTGCATTTGCGATCAGCTCCTTGCCCGTTCCNGTCTCACCCAGCAAAAGTACCGAGGCTGAACTGCGTGCGACCTGTCGGGTCAGCTGGTAAACCTGCTGCATCGCCGTACTATTGCCGATAATTCCAGGCAGTGAACCGGGTTCGTNCGAGTTNGTNTTNGGGGAGCCGGACATTCTCGNNTTTCNATTTCTCCACGTACGGATTCAGNCATCCCCTGGNAAANACCATTAATTTCCCGGGGTGTGACGCCTCCATGCGTCGAGAAAACNNGNCTGCCGTGTTCGNGGCACGTTTTATNATGGTGCCNTTAAAACATGCAAAAGGTCTCTTGNGGCAGGCCTTGTTTCCAGTCACTCCTCTTGCTCAGCGATAGCAGAACGAAGTTGAGCTGCGTTCTTGTACATCTTGTCACCATGCTCTTTTTCGGCGGTTGTCAGGACCGTCAANGTCGCCTGGTNTTGTTCCAGGATNCGATTCCTCTCCAGNAGGTATGCTTGCTCCATGGTGGAGTCCAGGACAACACCGACGCTGAGGGCTTCAATGCGATCCGTGAATTGAACCACTTTTTCTTGGNCAACGGCGATTGCCGCCTCAAGACCCGCAACCGAAGATTGCTGGCCCCCAAAGTCCCTCTCCAGTAACCCGAGAAGTTCTTTCTTCTGCTCCAGGGTCAGCTGGAACCCCTGTGCTTTGAGNTCCACGATTGCCGAGCGTTGTTCTGCTCTCCTGGANGCCTTCTGGTTATCTTTTNCTGCCTGATCTCGCCAGAAAGGACCCTCAATGGCATTAAGGATGGATGCCAGCAGATCAACAACCTCATCCTCTTTCACGTTCAGGCTGGCGTTGTACAGGTGGTAGATCTGCCGTATTTCAGATTTTTCCAACAACAGGCCATGCTTGTGGAATGCCTGATCCAGCGCGACTACCGCCACGCTTCGGTTTTCCAGCACTTCAGTTTCCTGGCTGGCAAAAGTCACCAGGGCACGAACTGCGTCTGGCGTGGCAATTCCACCAAGTGCGGGGGCGGCATGCCTGCCAAGCTGAGGCTGAAAAAGAGCGGCAATTAACATCTGCTGGTGACGGCTTACATCGTGATAGCCATATTCCTGCCGATTGGTTGCAAATTGAGAAACGGCATCCAGGGCGAATTGAGCTTGTGAAACACGCTCTTCGATTGTCACAGGCTGTTCGCCAGCCATTTCCAGAAGAGCTCGTGTCTGGATGATCATCGANTCGGTATTCTGTGGATTAATCAGCAGNTGGGCACGGTCGTCTTGNGCAACAATCCGNCCACCNACCCCGCGTTCATTGACATCAATCACGATCCCGATGGGAATGTCNGCGGTACGGGGNTCCTTGCGTAGAAGCGATACCGTTTCAGCAACACCGGGGCGAGATATTGTGTCACCAATCAGGATGAACTCGTAATCCGGGTTTTGGGCAGCCATCCGAAAAACGTCTTTACCCGAGAAAGCCCGGTCACTGGCATAGCCAAAATTTCCCAGCATGCCAGCCCAGGACTGTGACCGACTGGCGATTCCATCACCGGTGAGGGCTCGTGGCTTTCCGTAGGATCCGGCAAAGTAAGCGAGTGCTTCCAGCACGAAACTGGAGCCGGGATAGGGTTGCTGTGGATCCTGCATCACAATCGTCTGCAGGGCAGCAAACCGCAGTCGACGGTCGGAGTGCCGGACGGCTTCTACCATCAGGCTGGGTCGACCGCTCGACGATTCAAGCAAACGCGGGTCATTTGTACGGGCAAGAACCTCCAGGGCTCCAACCGCCGCAGGAAAATGATCTGTCTGGATGCTGTCGAGATAGACAGCCAGCAGGGTGTCGTTATCCGTCTGGAGGGCAATGGAGCCCGCCGTCGGTGGACCCTGGTAGTCGTCAGCCAGTCCAGCGAGTGGTTGATCCATGCCGTTGAGCATCTTGCTCGCCTCCAGGATACTCCGCAGGTAAAGCAGCTCGTATTCCTCGTTTTCCCGGTTTATGGCATAGAGATCCGTGGCAGCTTGAGCCGCGAGGATAAGACGGGCCACGCGGGGNGANTATTTTATTTTNACAGGNCCATCCGGCTCCGACCATTGCCAGATNGTTATCTTGCCATCTNGANCGTGGGGAATCATCAAGTCCATCGCAAGGTACCGGTTAAGCTGCTTGTGAAGGAAAAGCTCCGCATCTTCCCGGGTTGGTGCGCTCTTGAGAACTCGCAACAGGCCAGCTCGTGCTGAATTGCCCAGGGGCGATTCTTCTGGCAGAACCATAGCCGGTGCCACCATGCGAACCAGTGCACGNANGTTGCGCCGTTGTGCGTGGACGTTAAACAATCGTGCCCGTAAAACCTCGCTGGGGGAGTCAAGCATGCCGACCAGAGGGCCATCTGCAGAGGGACCAAATTCAACCAGCGCCTGGATAATCTGGCGGATTTGCAGATCGTCATCTTCCCGGGAATCATCCGCCAGTCGCATTGCCAACGCCACCGCAGCACGCTCACCATGTTGCTTGAGGCTGTCCAGCGCAACGGCGCGACCTGGGAGATCATCTCCCAGTAACTGGTTGATAAAGCCGTTAATCCGGCTGGCATCCTGGAGCCGTTCCTGGGCTGCCTCACGCACAAGCCTGGTAAATGCTGCACCCGAGGGTTGCAGGCCAGGATCACGCTGGATGCGAAGAAAATAGGCAGATCCCATTTCTGTCATCAGGTCTGCCAACTCATCTTTCGTGGCACCCTCGGCCACGATTTTTTCCAGCAGGACCCGGGCCAGTTCACGGCGATCCAGGTTGATCAGTTGTTCTGCAGTCTTGGCCAGCTCTGAGACTGTCTGGGGGTTTGTATCCAGGATAGAGAGGACAGCCGGGTTAGTCTCTTTTTCAGGCGTGTCGGAAAGCAGGGTCGATGGCCGGGCAGGGGCAGGATCACCAGGTTTGTTTTCAGCAAAAGGATTGTCCTGGGCAACCAGCGTCAGTGGTACCGTTGCCAGGAATAACAACAGGGCGAATATGCCAGCGGAGGCTGGAAAGCGGAGGCAGCCCGGGGTTGGTGGCGTGGTGGTCGTCATGATGTAAATCCTTGAGGATTACGTTGACCTTGCCGGCATTTCAATAAGTCGTGTCCAGCCAACAACTACAGGCACCGGCTTAACCAGATAGCCTGGTTCGCCAGTCTGCCAGCTGTTGTGCAACCCTTTCCGGGGCCGTTGATCCGAGGCTGGAAAACGCACGAATGGCGTTTTCCACACCAAGGACCTTATAAACAGTATCGTCCAACTCCGGACAAAGCTCCTGTAACTCCTCTAAGGGTATTTCGCTCAGGGAGACCCCTTTTTGGGTAGCCTTGCCTACCAGTTCCCCAATCACCTGGTGTGCTGTCCGCTGCGGCACTCCCCGCTTGATCAGCTCTTCCATCAACGTCGTTGCGTCCAGGTAGCCCTGCTCCAGTCGCTGTTTGATTGAGTCCACCCGGAGGGTTGCCCCGGCAACGATGGGGATGGCAATTTCCAGGCAGGCGGTGACCGTGTCGACGGCATCAAACAGCGCTGGCTTATCCTCTTGCAGGTCGCGGTTGTATGCCAGCGGCAGTCCCTTGGTAAGCACCAGCAGGGTCTGCAGGTCCCCGATCACGCGGGCCGATTTCCCGCGGATCAATTCCAGTACATCGGGGTTAATTTTCTGGGGCATGATTGACGAACCCGTGCAAAACTCATGGGGCAGGTCGAGAAAGTCAAATTCAACGGTTTTCCAGAGGATCCACTCTTCTGCCCAGCCACTCAGGTGCACCGCAAGCAGGGAGAAAGCAAAAACGGATTCCACTACGAAATCACGATCGCTGGAGATGTCCAGGCTATTGGCCGCCACGCTGTCGAATCCAAGTTGCCGGGCGACATCCTCGCGGTCAACGGGGATAGAAGTTCCCGCCAGGGCAGCTGCCCCCAGGCCACAGGTGTTGATTCGTTTTCGGCAGTCGGCCAGCCTTTGTCTGTCTCGCTCGAGTTTCTCGCAGTAAGCCAGCCAGTAATGGGCTGCCAGCACCGGTTGGGCCCGTTGCAGGTGCGTGTAACCAGGAAGAATAACTCCCTCATCTTTTTTACAGCGGTCGAGAAAGGCTCCCTGGAGCTGCTTTATCAGGGAATCAACCTGGTCGACAGCATCACGCAGCCAGAGCCGCAAATCGGTGCTCACCTGGTCATTTCTACTCCGGCCTGTATGAAGCTTGCGACCAACATCGCCAAGCCGCTCGACCAGTGCCTGTTCGATGTGCATGTGAATGTCTTCTAGCTCAACCACCAGGGGGAGCTCGCCACGCTCGATGGCCGCCCCGATCTCCCCGAGCGCCTGGACGATCTGTTCACATTCCTGGCTGGAAAGAACATCCGTCCTGGAGAGCATCTGTGCATGGGCGATCGATGCCCGGATATCATGGGCAGCAAGACGGTGGTCAAAGCTGATGCTCTCGGTGAAAGTGTCAACGCGGCGGTCCGTCGCCTTGCCAAAGACTCCTGATCGCGATGGACTTGACAAGAGGTGCCTCTTTTCCAAACAGGGGATCGGCATGCCGCGTGGACCAGCTGGATCGCCACAAGATATGTATGCTAAATGGCTTATAAAAAGGTGTCAACGAGCACGGTTTTTCGGCTGCCTAAACATTAAGCACAATTGGTCGCTGGCCGGTGGACCAGCATGTTGTAAAGAACACTCGTCTTTGGGCGCACGCACTCGCTATTTTTTGGAGAGGGTTTGTTTCCTTGAGGTTCACACTCTCGGCATCCCGGGCATCCCCTTGTAAGTGTGCTATTGGGTTGGTTAAACTCGGGAAATTTTGTACCCAGAAAAGACGACTCCTCGTTCCCCAGGACTGTGACTGCCGTGCCACGTCGTGATGATTTAAAGAAGATTCTTTTGATTGGCTCTGGCCCAATTATCATTGGCCAGGCGTGTGAGTTTGATTATTCAGGCACCCAGGCCTGCAAGGCGCTCCGCGAGGAGGGTTACGAGGTTGTACTGGTCAACTCCAACCCGGCCACGATCATGACCGACCCTAGCCTGGCAGACCGGACGTACATTGAACCCCTGACCTGGGAAATCGTGGCCAAGGTAATTGCCAAGGAGCGGCCTGACGCCCTGCTTCCCACGCTCGGTGGTCAGACTGGCCTGAATATTGCCATGGATCTGTCAAAGCACGGGGTGCTGGAAGAATACGGCGTGGAGATGATCGGAGCCCGGGCAGATGTGATTGCCAAGGCGGAAGAGCGAGATCAGTTCAAGGCGGCCATGGAGAAAATTGGCCTTTCAGTATGCCGCGGGGAAACGGTGCACTCCATCGGTGAGGCGCGTGAAGCGATGCAGGCGGTGGGCCTGCCGGTAGTGGTTCGACCCAGTTTCACACTTGGCGGTTCGGGAAGTTCGATTGCCTATAACCGCGAGGAATTTGATTCCCTTGTTCGGTCTGGCCTCGACCAGTCCCCGGTCAGCGAGGTTCTGATCGAGGAATCGGTGATTGGCTGGAAAGAATACGAGATGGAAGTCATGCGCGACGTGGACGACAACGTCGTGATCATTTGTTCCATCGAGAACTTTGATGCGATGGGTATTCATACCGGCGACTCGATCACCGTGGCGCCAGCCCAGACATTGACCGACAAGGAATACCAGCGGATGCGGGACGCCAGCCTGGCGGTGATCCGGGAGATCGGCGTTGAGACGGGTGGCTCGAATATCCAGTTTGCGATCAATCCTGATACGGGACACATGATCGTGATCGAGATGAATCCGCGGGTCAGTCGCTCCAGTGCCCTGGCAAGCAAGGCGACTGGTTTTCCGATCGCAAAAATAGCAGCCAAGCTGGCAGTGGGTTATCGATTACACGAACTCCCAAATGATATCACCCGGGAAACGATGGCGTGCTTTGAGCCAACAATTGACTATGTCGTGACGAAGATTCCCCGTTTTGCCTTCGAGAAATTTCCGGAGGCAGATGCCACGCTTACCACGCAGATGAAAAGCGTTGGTGAAACGATGGCCATTGGACGCACCTTCAAGGAATCGCTTCAGAAAGCACTCCGTGGGCTGGAAGTGGGGAGCTTCGGTTTTGGCAGTGACGGCAAGGACGAGTGGGGTAGCGAGAACCAGCCAGGTGATGATGAGATCCGGGCCCGGCTGGCAACCCCGGGTGACAAGCGGATCTGGTACCTTCGCTATGCCATCAAGAGTGGGTTTGCCCTTGAGGAGATCTACAAGCTGACAGGGATAGACCCCTGGTTTCTTGACCAGTTGTTTGAAATTGTTGAACTGGAAGACCAGCTTGCGTCCATAGGGGCGATGGAAGGCGTTGATGAGGTTTTGCTGCGAAAGGCAAAACAGTTTGGTTTTTCCGACCGCCAGCTGGCATTCCTGCTCGAGAGCAACGAGATCGAGATTCGCAACTGGCGCAAGACCCTGGGCGTGGTAGCAATATTCAAATCAGTTGACACCTGTGCTGCTGAGTTCGAGGCCTATACCCCATATTTCTACTCGACCTACGAGGAGGAAGATGAAACGCCGGCACGCAAGGCCGGCACCAGGCGGGTGATGATTCTTGGCGGCGGACCGAATCGTATTGGACAGGGAATCGAGTTTGATTATTGCTGCTGCCATGCCAGCTTTGCCCTGCGGGAAATGGGTATCGAGTCGATCATGGTGAATTCCAACCCGGAAACCGTGAGTACCGATTACGACACCAGTGACCTGTTGTTTTTTGAGCCATTAACTGCTGAGGACGTGCTGAACATCTGTGACCGGATTGAACCAGATGGCGTGATTGTCCAGTTTGGTGGACAGACACCGTTGAACCTGGCGAGGGCACTCCAGAACGCTGGTGTGCCGATTATTGGTACGAGCGTCGATACAATCGAAGCGGCCGAGGACCGGGAGCAATTTCAGCAGATTCTTGAACGACTTGACCTCAAGCAGCCAGCCAACGGTATCGCTCGGACCATGGATCAGGCCAGGGCTGCCGCGAAAAAAATTGGTTATCCGGCGCTGGTTCGGCCGAGTTTCGTGCTGGGCGGGCGGGCGATGGAAATTTGTTATGACCAGTCGCAGCTCGAACGATATGTCGCCGAGGCATTTGTGGTTTCACAGGGGCAACCTGTACTCATCGACCGGTTCCTGGAGGATGCAACCGAGGTGGATGTGGATGCGATCTGTGACGGGACACGGGTGGTGATTGCCGGGATCATGGAGCATATCGAGGAAGCAGGCGTCCATTCGGGTGATTCGGCCTGCTCGATCCCTCCCTATAGCCTGCCTGGCTCGGTCGTGCAGGAGATCGAAGAAGCAACCAGGTCCCTTGCCATGCAGCTTGGGGTGGTCGGCTTGATGAACGTGCAGTTTGCTGTCAAGACCGAGAACGAAGAGATGAATGTCTATGTGCTGGAAGTGAATCCGCGTGCCAGCCGGACTGTACCCTTCGTGGCCAAGGCAACGGGATGTCCTGTCGCAAAGATTGCTACCCAGGTAATGGCGGGAAAGACGTTGGATGAACTGAAGATCGAGAAATTTCCCATCCCGAGTTATGTCTCGATCAAGGAGAGCGTTTTTCCATTTCGCAAGTTTGCCGGCGTCGATATTGTGTTGGGGCCTGAGATGCGTAGCACGGGTGAGGTGATGGGCATTAGCGACAGGTTTTCCATCGCATTTGCCAAGAGCCAGCTAGCGGCAGGCGTTGTCCTGCCCTCCGAGGGGAATATCTTCCTCAGCGTGACATCGCGACACAAGGAGATTATCAAGGGGCTGGCCCGCCGGCTTTTTGATATGGGCTTTGGCTTGATGGCAACCGAGGGAACGGCACGGAGCATCGAGGAAGAGGGGATCCCGGTTCAGCGGGTGAAGAAACTTGCCGAGGGCCATCCCAACCTGCTTGATCATCTCATCGATGGAAATGTTGCCCTCGCCTTGAATACGCCAAATGGCAAGGGGGCGCGTACCGACGAGGGGAGAATCCGGGCTGCTGCCGTGCAGCATGGTGTCTCCTGCATTACCACCATCCAGGCGGCAGAAGCGGCCGTCAAGGCAATGGAGGCGCTTCGTGAAGACGACATGGCCGTGCTGGCACTCCAGGAAAGATTGATAGAGTAAAAGTCGACAAAAAAAGGCCGGGCCCCGCAGGAACCCGGCCTTGGTGTTACCTCGGGTTTTCAACCAAACAGGCGAGTGATTGGCTCTGCCTTGACCAGTTCACGGGGCTGGTTCAGGTGGTTATACACGATTGTCGACGGGTTAATACCAATGGCATGGTACATGGTCGCCAGCAGGCTGGTCGGATGTACCGGGTCAACCTTCGGCGATGAACCGGTCTGGTCAGATTCCCCATGCACGTAGCCACGCTTGATGCCGGCACCGGCAAGACAGCAGGTGTAGCAGTAAGGCCAGTGGTCGCGCCCGTCATCCGAGTTACTGTTTCCAGAGGTGCTGACTCCTCGTTGAGGACTACGGCCAAACTCGCCGATTGCCACGACCAGCGTATCCTCAAGGATTCCTCGCTCATCCATGTCATCGATCAGGCTGCTGAGCCCGGCATCGAGCATCGGGCCCGACTGGTTTTTCATGCGACTCGACAGGCCAGTATGGACGTCCCATGAATGGTTGTCAGAATTGGCAACCTTTGGCCAGATCACTTCCACGACACGGGTTCCTGCTTCAATCAGTCGTCGGGCAAGCAGGCAGCTTTGACCAAACGTGTTGCGACCATAACGATCTCGCATTGCATCCGTTTCAAGTGTCAGGTCGAAAGCATCACGTGCACGGCCTGAACTGATCAGGTTCATTGCAGAGGCGTAGTACTCGTTCAAGTCATACTTCTCGACCGCCTTTTCGATTTCAGGCATGCCAGCGGTTAACAGGTTTCGCAGTCGTGCCCGGCGGCCAAGACGGCCCTCGCTGATCTCGGCCCGAAGCTTCAGGTCGTCAGTCTTGACTCGATCCATCTTGGCCATGTCCATGTCGCCACCTGGTGGGAACAGGTAGTAAGGGTCATAGGCGCGGCCAAGGAATCCAGCAGTGCCGGCCTTGTTGACCACATTACTTTCCTGCAGCGGCCTTGGCATCATCACGAACGGCAGCATCGGAACCTCGGGTGGCTTGAGGCGAATAATCTGGCTGCCAAAATTCGGGAAATCCTTGGGGCTGGGTGGCTCCAGCTGACCAGAGGGACTGACCTTGTCCGTCGTGTAGCCCGTATGCAACTGGTAAATTGCCGCAGTGTGATTAAAAAGCCCCACCGGGGTGTAACTCAAGGAGCGAACCAGGGTCAGCTTGTCGGTAACCTGGGCCAGCTTTGGCAGGTTCTCGGTGAGATCCATGCCCGGCACCTTGGAGTTGATGCGCTTGAAGACACTGCGGACGTTGTCCGGAACGTCATCCTTGGGATCCCACAGGTCGAGATGGCTTGGGCCACCCTGCAGGTAGACAAGCACAATAGACTTTGCCTTGTTCCAGCCAGGCCCGCCCGCACTTGATTCAGCAGCTCCTGCCTTCGCCTGTAACATGCCACCGAGCGTCATGCCCATCATTGTGGAGCCGCCGACACGCATCAAGTCACGCCGGGTGATCCCAAGATGTTTGTCGCAGAGGTCCTTGCCAGGCTGTCCAGGAATGATCAGCATCGTTTTCTCCAGTGTGAACGAGGGTCCTTCAGGACTCTCGGGAGTGAAGGTTCAGGGGAGACTCAGTTCCAGTATAGAAAGATTCCTGAAAGGATGTCAATTCAGTCATTTTTCCTTCCTGTTGATTATATCGGGTTTTCAGGCAGATAGACTTCGATGCCGGTTTTCAGCTTTGTAGACGAGGAAGATAGCCACCCTGCGGCACCTGGCTAAGTGGAAGGTGGATCACGAGTTACCGGTGTTTTAAGGGTGTTAGCTGCAATTTATCGACGTGGAAAGAGACAATGCACTTGTTTGACACCCTGCATGGCTGCTAAAAGTCCTCCTGACATCAGGGGGGGTGTCATCAACAAATCGGGAAAACGCCATGCGGCCAGCTACTCTCCTGTCTCTTGCCATGTTGTTTTGCACTCTGGTGGTGATCACCCCACCGGATGCGTCGGGTGTCGATGTAGCGGACCTCAAGGACCAGCTGAAGAATGGGCTGAGGGTTCGTCGAGCCGGTGACCTGGCNTTTATCGANAAGGTCGTCGAGCTGGTAGAGGCGGGNCGGCTACCGGTTTCACTCGTGAAGGGCACGTTCCAGTGGGCACGCACCAAGANGANTCGCTACCCTTTCCCGTACTTTGCCAAGGCGTTAAGAATAAGAGCCGGGAAACTTGGTATTAANCTCTAGGCACNGTTCNGGTGTCGCAGGCATCTGGACGATTTCGTGTGATGCCCATGAAAACGCTGATAAAAAATGCCACGGTTGTGTTGCCAGGCGAACTCGTCGATGTTTCGGTTGTTATTGAGGACGAGACGATTGCCGATATCGATGCGGCAATCCAGGTGCCGGTGGACCACGTTGTTGATGCCACCGGACTTCACCTGATCCCGGGCGTGGTTGATGACCAGGTTCATTTCCGGGAGCCGGGACTGACCCACAAGGAAGACCTGGCACATGCCAGCCGGGCCTGTGCAAAGGGGGGAGTGACAACATTCCTGGAAATGCCCAACACCAGGCCCTCGGCAGTCACCATGGATCTGCTGGAACAGAAGCTGGAGCTGGCGTCCCGCAGCAGCCTGGTGAATTACGGTTTCTATATTGGTGCAACTGCCACCAACACGGAACAGCTCAAGGCTGCCTATCGCACCCCGGGCATCAAGATCTTTATCGGGTCAAGTACCGGGGACCTGCTGGTAGACAGCCAGGATGCCCTGGAGCGGATCTTTGCCGAAACCACCCTGCCGATAGCAGCACACTGCGAGGATGAAGCCACCATACGCGCGAATCAGGAACGGTTTGCCGGGACAACAGATGTGCGTGATCACTCTCGAATTCGAGATCACGAGGCGGCCATTGTTTGCACGCGGAGGGCACTGGATCTGGCCTACCGGCACAACCACCGCTTTCACGTGCTACATGTGTCCACCGGGGCCGAAACAGAATTGTTAGCCGATCACCGCGGCCTGATCACGGCCGAAGCTTGTCCCCATCATCTTTTCTTCAACGTCTCGGATTATGATCGCCTGGGGTCACTTGTGCAGATGAATCCCTCGATCAAGAACGAGGAGGATAACCAGCAGATCTGGCAGGCATTACTCGATGGTCGGATCCAGGTGATCGCGACGGACCATGCCCCGCACACGCGAGAGGAAAAGGAATTGCCTTATCCTCAGTCGCCCTCGGGACTCCCGGCGGTGGAGAATGTGCTGGCATTGATGCTCGACCAGGTTTATCACCAGCGGTGTCGCCTTGAACAGGTCGTGCACTGGATGTGTGATGCGCCGGCACGAGTATGGGATATTGCCGGCAAGGGGCGAATTGCCGTCGGCCATGATGCAGACCTGGTGCTGGTTGACCTTCAGCGCGAGCAGGAAGTACGTAACGAAGAACAGCAGGCCAAGTGCGGATGGAGTCCCTGGCATGGAGAACGACTCCACGGTTGGGCTGTCAGAACCTGGGTGATGGGCCACCAGGTTTTTCATGACGGTCAGTTTGACCTGTCACGCTGTGGAAAAGAGGCTGTTTTTGATCATGCCAGGGGTGGCTACTGGAAAACAGGCTAGAGGCTGACCCTCAGCTTTGCTTTTCTTCCACGGGAAGTGTTGTCAGCAGCCGGGCATCCACCGTGTTCTCCCCAATTGCCACCATCACGATCTGTGAGCCGGGTTTAATGTCGACCAGCCCGGCCAATGCCAGGGAGCCGTCGTCGGCGCTACGGGTGCCGCGAATTGGCTGTCCATCCAGTGTGCTGAAGCGAACATCGGCCAGGGGAAGTGTCTTGATTTCCGGCAAAGCACAAGTTGCTGATCGACCCGTTGTGGCCCGTTTGATCTCAGACCAGCCGCCCCCGCGGGGTGTCTCGTCGGGTGGATCAACCAGGTTCCGGATTTTCAGGTTGATCATTCCCTCCTGGCGAGGGTCAAATTCCATCTCCATGAAATTCCAGTATTGTGGGCCGGTCCGTGGCTTCATGTCCGGCGACTCAAATTCCTTGTGGTAAAGGGCAATCACGTCCAGCTCGCGGTCGTCATAGTCCTTCATTCGTCGTCCAAACATGGGCTTGAGCTTGCGGCCACCGGTGCGGCCGATGGGTCCGAATGAGCATTCGTACAGGGAGTGCTGGCGATTCTTCATGATGCAGCCGTTGTGGACATCCCCGTGCACGCTGATGATGCCGTCGCGGCTTCCCAGCAATTCGATCACCCGGTCGCAACCGGCCTTTACCCAGCCGGCATAATATGCCGCCACGCGGTCACGCTGTAGCTTGGGAGATGGTTCCCAGATCGTGTGCATCCCGTTAATACCGGAGATGGCGATCAGCGGGGAGCTATCGGTCTGGACGAGGTTCTCGAGCCAGGAAAACTGCTCCTCGCCCAGCAGGCTGCGGGTGGGATCCGCCCGGTCGTAGACATCCCTGTCCCCCCAGCCCTCGGTCGACCAGATGTGTGTATCCTGGGAGGATCGCCAGAGCCGGGCATCCACCAGGACCAGGGTGAAGTCACCATCGGGCATTTTCCAGGCAGTCCATCTCTGTGGATTCGTGGTTCCCGAGGGTTTTTCGTCGCCCCGGGTAAGGTGTTCGACAATCTGGAAATTACGCCGCATGTACTCGGGATCCTGCCCCAGGTCATCGCGGTTTCGGATGGCCAGTTGCTCCGGACCCTTGACATCATCCATGCCGTGGTCATGGTCACCTGGGTTGAGCGTGTTCCAGTGACGCATCATCTGCCAGCGAGTCGTGGGGCCAGCAAGCGCCGTCATGATCTGCAGGTACGCGTCATCGACACTGGTCGTGTAAAGCAATAACTCCAGGTACCAGACGTCGTCCTCCCAGACCATTACCTGGAAATCAAATTCGTCGAGAAACTTGTAAGCATTTACTGCTGGCTGGTCATGGACCCAGTTTTCCTGGAACTTCCCGGCCCTGCCGCCGTCGAATTGTCCATGAATGGCATGGCAACTCAGACCGGCCAGGCGATAGGGTGCTGACAGTTGTGGCAATCTCCCCACGTACTGCCTGGCCCCCAGGAAACCGGAACGTGGATCTTCCGTGACATTCTTGCCATCCTTCCAGACCGTGTAGTACATCACGGCATCCGCAGGGCTTTCTGGAAGCACGATATCAATAGCCGCAGTTGCCCGGCGGAAGTCATTGGTGATGATCGTGGCCGTGCCTGCCACAGGGACGTTTTCCCAGCCCCCCTGCGGCTTTTCCTCGCTGCTGACGCGAACCTCGGCCACTTCGCCATGATCCCGGAAAACAGCCATCCCCCGGCAGGTCCATTTTCCGGCTTCATTCTTGTGAAGTGTATTTCCGAGTGGATAGGCAACCCGTAATTCGTTCAGCGGGTCATCGATGGGCTCGTTGTCCTCGGCCATGAGACGCACGCGAGTGACCTCAAAGTCCAGCAGGCCCCTGGCGACGACACCAAAATAGCCACTGGTAATCGTCTCCTGGTCGACTCCCTCGCAACGAACCTCGACCGACTGGTCCCCAAACTTGAGCTGTGCCGTGACATCCGCCTTGATGGCATCGGTTGGCGTGACCTGGAGAAAAATCTCTACCTCGTCTCCCGCCTTGAGGGCGGCCGCGGGCTGTTGGCTCTCCTTGGTCGCAGGAGTTGGTTTGTCCTTGGAATGGTCATAGATGCCAAATGTCAGATTGTCACGCCAGGCAGCCAGCCAGCACGCCTGTCCCGCCTGGCTACCGCCAAACCAGCTTTCCATGCGGGTCTTGGCACCGAAGCAGATCCCCATCAAGGCATCCCCGGGAGCAATAAAGAATCCCTCGGTGGGTTGGGGAAGCTCGACGACACGCAGGCTCAGTGCAATCGTGTAGCCGCCGGTGAGTGACCAGTCACGTCGCCAGAGCATCCCATAGGGGGGGGAGCTCAGGTACTCGGTATTCATCACTCCGCCGTTGCGCTGGTGGGTGGAGTAGTGGTAGGGAAATCCAGTCTGACGGGCCCGGTCGCCTCGTGTGCGAACACGCCTGCGGAGGACCTTGTTCTCGATCTTCCAGTAGCCGGGGTTCAGCGATTCCCAGCCGTCACCGTGATAGAAGGTGTCGTCACGCTGGAAGTCGTCGACCAGGACGGCATCCCCACCCACCGATTCAGCGGGGTCGGCTGCCATGATTGCAGGACTGATGAGCGACCCGGCGGCTGCCGTTGTTGCAGCCTGCCGGTGAAACTGCCTGCGAGTTATCTCTGCAGATTGAGAGGGCTTGCTTTGCTTTTCAGGCGACGAATCTGGCTTGGTCATCTTCGCTTAACGCCCCGGAAGGTAACTTCTCTCGTGTCCGTTTTCCGCCGAATCATCCAAGATAGTGCATAGCAAGACCCGCTTGCAAAAGGGGGTATCCGGGGGAATCTGAAATAGCAGTGAAAAGAGCACGCAAAAAATAAAAATATCCTGGGAATGCCAGAAAAACAGCTACTTACCGGCAGGATTGGCGAACCAGGTCCAGGTCCACGTCTTCCACAAGTTCTACCCGGCCCAGCTGGCAGGGGAGTACAAATCGCAGACGTCCGTGCTGTGATTTCTTGTCGTGTTGCATCGCCTCGATCATCTGGTCTGGATCCAGTGATGGCATTGCAACCGGCAAATGAAAGCGGGTCAGCAACTGCTGCTGCCTGTCTGTCAGCGCCGAATCGATGCGGCCCATGCTGACAGCAAGCCGGGAGGCACACAGCATGCCAATGGAAACCGCTTCGCCGTGCAGGAACTGACCATAGCCGGTGAGACTTTCAATCGCGTGGCAGAACGTGTGGCCGTAATTTAGAACAGCCCGCAGACCACTTGTTTCCCGTTCATCCTGTCCCACCACGTCTGCCTTTAGCTCACAGCAACGAGCAACCACGCGCCGCAGAATTGCCGCCTCGCGACTCCAGATTGCATCGGCATTGTCTTCCAGTTCGGCAAAGAAGCTCTCGTCAAGTATGACGCCATACTTGACCACCTCGGCAAGGCCTGCACTGAACTGGCGGTCTGGAAGTGAAGAGAGTGTTTGGGTGTCACAGATGACACCAGTTGGTTGCCAGAAAGCCCCCACCATGTTCTTGGCTGCTGGCAGGTTGATCCCCACCTTTCCTCCGACGCTGCTGTCTACCTG
>PANG01000045.1 GCA_002708345.1 Planctomycetaceae bacterium
CGTAGGTCGAGAGGGTCGGGGTCAACTCAGTCGGGGCGGCGAGATTCGAACTCGCGACCTCCTGCTCCCAAAGCAGGCGCGCTAGCCAGGCTGCGCTACGCCCCGCAGTGTGCTCCTCTGCTGCCCATGCTACCGGTCAATGCAGGATTCGGCAATCATGGCAGCCTCTAGCCTGCCTTGAGATCTGCCGTGGTGGCTGGATCCGCGTGCAGTAACTTGCGGAGCCGTTCAAATTCACCGTTGTTGCTGAAGTGAATGACGATGCGGCCGCGGCCGGAACGCGATTGGCGGATTTCGATCTTGGTTCCCAGAGCCATGCGAAGTTCCTGTTCCAGGTCGGCAACCTGGCGGTTGACTGTGCTGGTACGTCGGCGGGGCTTTGTGGGCTGGGGAGTGCCGTCTTCCTCCAGGATCTTCTGCTGGACAAGTTCCTCGGTGTCCCGGACGCTGAGGCTCTCTTTCTGGATCCGTGTGCAGAAAACAACCTGCTGCCTGTCATTGTCCAGCGGAAGCAGGGCACGGGCATGGCCTGCAGAGATATTCTCGTTGCGGATTGCATCCAGGACCGGGTCAGGGAGTTCAAGCAGTCGCATCAGGTTGGCTATCGTACTGCGGTCAATTTTCAGGCGGCCTGCCAGGTCATCCTGCGTGCACTTGTGCTCGTCAAGGTAACGTCGGAAGGAGAGTGCCTTTTCGATCGGATTCAGGTCCTTGCGCTGCAGGTTTTCCACGATTGCCAGTTCTGCGACCAGCCGGTCATCGGCGATCCGCAGCCGGGCGGCGATGGTGGACCAGCCGGCCTTGATGGCGGCTCGCAGTCGCCTTTCGCCGGAAATCAGCTGGTACTTGTCATTGACCTTGCGGACCAGGATCGGTTGCAGGATGTCGTGTGCCTTGAGACTCTCGGCAAGCGAAGCAATCTCTGCCTCGTGAAACATCCGTCGCGGCTGAAAGGGGTTGTCCTGGATCTCGTCGACAGCCAGTTCCAGCAGATCCCCTTCCTGTGGCTGGTCGGCTGGCAGTTCGGATTTCCGCTTACTCACGGGGCCAGGCGTGTCGGCAATCTTCAGGTCGGGCTTGCCAGTGGCATCTGCCGGTTCTGGTTGCTTGGTTTCGGGCTCGACAGCCAGGAGTTCGGCCAGTCCGCGACCCAGGCGGCGCTTTTTACTCACGATCCATTACCTCTAAACAAAGCTCTCGATAAGCCCAAGAACCCCTCGAACGGGGGGTGTATTGGAGTACAGGTTGTCCGTAGCTTGGTGCCTCGCTGATGGTGACATCACGAGGGATGACAGTGTGAAAGACGATCTCGCCGAAAAAGTCGCGTACTTCGGATTCGACCTCGCCAGTCAGTTCAAGCTGGGGTTCGTGCATGGTCAGAACGATTCCACCAAACGTGAGTGAACTTTCTGGACGTTGCATCACGTCACGAATGACATGGATCATCTGGGTGAGTCCTTCCATGGCGAAGTACTCGCACTGGATAGGCATCAGGACCTCGCTGGAGGCTGCCAGGGCAGACTGGGTGAGTGGTCCGACCGATGGAGGGCAGTCGATAAGGACGTACTCGTAGGCTGCCGTACTGCTTCTCAGGTGCGCTTCGATCGTTGCGGATGCAGCAGGTTCTCCACTGGCCAGGACCTCGACATCCTGGAAACTGCGACTCCCGGGCAGCAAGGCCAGGTTCGGGACGCTGGTCGTGTTGATATTGGTACGCAGGGCAGTTTTGGCGAGCAGTCCATGCGAGGGACTTGGCTGGCAGCCGAGTCCGGACGTTGCATTACACTGGGGATCCAGGTCAACCAGCAAGGTCTGGTATCCGGCCATGGCCAGACCAGCTGCGAGATTAATGGCAGTCGTGGTTTTTCCCACGCCACCTTTCTGGTTTGCAACACAAAGAACGTGCGCCATGCGATCCTCACCAAGAATGGCGCCAAGATGCAATAAATCCCCCGTTTTTCATGGGTGGCGGATTGTAACCGTGCAGCGATGAAAGCGAAAAGGCCAAATGCACGAATTGCGAGCAGGGAGCCTGTTGGCCCGTGTTACCCGGCAAAAGTGCGTTCCACGTGAAACAGGTGATCCGCATGCCAGGAGCAGGCACGTTTCACGTGAAACAGATCTTCTCCTGGCGGCCAAATTCGGTGTTCCACGTGGAACACGCTCCCTGTACCTGCCACAACGCTTGTGTTTCACGTGAAACAGATTGCGGTCGTTATTCCAGGCGGTGAATCACCAGGCCGCTTAGTAACTTGGGATAGAAATAGGTGCTCTTGGCTGGCATCCGTTCACCCTGCTGGCTGATTTCCCGGATGTGATCCAGTGTGGCCGGCATCACCAGGGCTGCCAGCGGATAGGGGGTTCCCTCGTCATCGCCGGTAGACAGTCCGTCGACCACCTCGTCAACCAGGTGAACGTAATCCGGTTTCGGTAACTCCGCATGCCCCAGCAACGTTTCAATGACCAGCTTGTGGAGTATGCTTACTCCCAGGCTTCGCCAGGCATCACTCCGCTCCGGAGCAATCTCTGCCATCCGCTGTTTTCCGGTGGCATTGATTCGCGCCAGCAGCCAGGTCGAATCGACCGGGCAGTAAAGTCCAACTGTTCCCTGCTCGTTTTCCTCTTCGATCGTCTCCCAGGCGACCCCTGCCGATCCCGGTGTCTCGCCGGCTGGCTGGATATCGAAACAGCTCCCGATAAGCTGGGCCAGGTCGCTGGAGGAGAGAGCATCGAATCCTCGCAATAGCCGGTGCGTGGGCAGGACAATCATGCCCGGGTCATTCATGCTGACCGACATCATCAGGACCCCATTTGCCGGGTGATTGCCCGGTAATTCTCCCCGCTCTTCAAGGAGTTGCTGCTGGTAATTACAGGCAGTCTCGTAGCGGTGGTGACCGTCAGCAATGTAGAGAGGCTGGCTCGCCATCACGGCTGCGACTTCACTGATCAGCTTGACATTCGTGATCGGCCAGATCCGGTGCGTCACGCCCAGGTGGTCGACCGCTTCGAGCGGTGCGCTGTCGGCCACGGCAGATTCCAGAAGACCCTGGGCCTTGTTGTCCGGGTCCGGGTAAATACCGAATATCTGACTCAGCTGGGCACGGCAGGCAGTATAGAGCTTGAGGCGATCTGCCTTGGCGGCCGCATGGGTTTCCTCGTGAGGAAAGACAGATCCCTGTCCGAGTGGCTCAAGCTGCATGCGACTCATGAAGCCGCGGCGAGTGAACTGCTCGCCCTGGTAAGTGAAGACCTGGTGGTAAACGTAGATGGCAGGGTCGGCCTCGGTCAACAGAACCCCCTGCCGTAACCACTGCTTGAAGAACTGGGCTGCCCGGTAATAGTGCGTGTCGGCCGACTCGTCCCCTGGTTCAACACGGTTGAGGATCAAGCGGATGATATTTGCCGTATGCAACTCGTAGAGCTGGTCACGCAGATCGTCATCGATCACATCGTAAGGAGGAGCGATCACATCGCTGAGAGCCCCGACGTGCCCCAGGTCATAACGGATTCCCCGAAAAGCATCGATCTGCACCATCGCGAGAAAACCCCTCCTCTGGGTGGTATGATGAATCCGTTTCACGTGGAACCTGGCAGCCGGGGGAAGTCCGGGGCCTAGTACCGATAGTGGTCTGGCTTGTAGGGCCCCTCAACCGGTACATCGATGTACTCGGCCTGCTCGGGCGTCAGCGTGGTCAGCTTGGCACCTAGCTGGTCGAGGTGAAGGCGGGCCACCTCCTCATCCAGCTCCTTGGGAAGCACATGCACACCGAGTTCGTAATTCCCGGAATTCTCCCAGAGCGCCAGCTGGGCTAGTACCTGGTTGGTAAACGAGTTGGACATGACAAAGGAAGGGTGTCCTGTGGCACAGCCCAGGTTTACCAGTCGTCCCTCGGCCAGAAGAATAATCGAGTGACCATCCGCAAAGGTGTACTTGTCCACCTGGGGCTTGATNTCCNNGTGNTCNANNNCGNNCTGNGNCNTCANCCAGNTGACNTCNACNTCCAGGTCAAANTGCCCGATATTNCAGACNATNGCGTCNTTNNGCATNACGCTCATGTGCTNACCACNGATNACATCGCGATTCCCGGTAGTGGTGACGAAAATGTTCCCTAGCGAGGCTGCTTCTTCCATGGTGGTGACCTGGAATCCTTCCATCAGCGCCTGCAGGGCATTGATGGGGTCAATTTCCGTGACGATCACACGTGCGCCGTATCGCTGCAGTGATTGGGCACACCCCTTGCCAACATCCCCGTAACCACAGACCACGGCAACCTTCCCGGCAATCATCACGTCCGTTGCCCTCTTGATGCCGTCCACCAGCGATTCCCGACAACCGTAGAGGTTGTCGAACTTGCTCTTGGTGACCGAGTCATTCACGTTTATCGCGGGTACCTTGAGCTCTCCTTTACGGTGCATCTGGTAAAGCCGGTGAACACCGGTCGTGGTTTCCTCCGAGAGTCCGCGAATTTCACCCAGCAATTCCGGGAATTCGTTGTGGACCATGGCCGTCAGGTCCCCACCATCATCGAGGATCAGGTTGAGTGGTTCCCCGCTGGGGAAAACAAGCGTCTGCTCGATACACCAGTCAAATTCTTCCTCGCTCATGCCCTTCCAGGCATAAACCGGAACGCCTGTCCTGGCGATCGCAGCTGCTGCATGATCCTGGGTCGAAAAGATGTTACAGCTGCTCCAGGTGACCTCGGCTCCCAACTCGGTGAGTGTCTCGATCAGGACAGCCGTCTGGATGGTCATGTGCAGGCAACCCGCGATTCGGGCACCNCTGAGCGGTTTTTCAGCCCCATGCTTTTCCCGCAGTGCCATTAAGCCGGGCATCTCGTTTTCAGCCAGCGTGATCTCTCGTCGGCCCCAGTCGGCCAGCGAAAGGTCTTTTACCTTGTACGGTAACTTGTCGGTGTCAGCCCGTGCCATTTTTTTCTTCGCAGCCTTGTCTACTGCGAAACCCCCCAGAGTTTGACTCTGCCCGGAGCTTCCAGGCAACCTCTTCATGATAATCGGAAAAGANAAAAATCAATAGCGGGTGTGATCTCGCCAGGTCAGGCCAATCAGCNGCATGCTTGTCAGTCAGACAAGGCAGCAATGGCAGCCTGTGCCTCTGCCATGAACTGCCTCAGTAATTCTGGATCCTTGTGGCCAGGTTCCGATTCCACGCCACTTGCCGTATCGACCGCCCAGGGACGTGCCTGCTGGATGGCGGTTCCCACGTTCCTTGGGGTCAATCCACCAGAGAGGATCAAGGGACAGCCATCGATCATGCCATTNACCAGGTCAATGTGCTGCCAGTCCAGCACCCTACCAGTTCCTCCGTACTGTCCAGGGTGATGGGCATCAAGCAAGACTGCCGCCGGTATTGCTTCTATTTTCCCGAGGGCGTCGAGCGACGTGCGGACCTCGGCCAGCCCAGGTTCCTGGCAGCGAAAAGCCCGGATTACCGGGATCGGATGGAGGGCCTTGATCAACTCCGCCGGTTCATCTCCATGAAGCTGAACGGCATCGAGCTGGAGTGATTCCACGCAGNGGCGGATCTCGTCTTCCCCCTGGTTCACGAAGACACCGATCCGCTGAAGGGTTCCGGAGATCTGCTGGCAGATCTCCCCGGCCTGTTNGCTTGTCAGCGAACGGGGACTTGGCGGGTAGAAATTCAACCCGATCGCATCGGCACCTGCCTCGGCTGCCAGCAGTGCATCCGCTGAGCTGGTGATGCCACAGATCTTGATTCGGAACACGCCTCGTCACCTCCCCGTCGATTCTTCCTGTCGCCGACCATTTTAGGGTCTTTCTCGCACCCCCCGCCAGTCGAGTCACGTCCTCCCTGGCCTTTACCCCCACTCCCTGATTTCCCCAGATTGCCAGTCTCGTTACGATCGTGCCTTTCCACCGCAAAAACCCGGCGACCTGGCTGAAGGTGCCAGACGAACTATGCCGATGGGAACCACATCAGGGGTTGTTTCGCGCTGCGCGCCGGAGCGGTGGATTTTCGGCCGTGGCACCATTCACCAGGGAGCGGCGTGATGTACCGCGAGTTCTTCAANTTCACCGATCGGCCATTCCGGGTAACACCCCAGGTCGACAGTTATTGTGCTGTCGAACCGATGGAGGAGGCCCGTGCCTCCCTGGTTCGCGCGATTGAGCGGTGCGAGGGTCCCGGATTACTGATCGGACCGACCGGTTGTGGCAAGTCCCTCCTCTGCCACCTGCTGGCTGACCATTTCCGGGAGACTCACCAGCTTGTCTTTCTCGAGAGCAGCGAGATCTGTACCCGCCGGGCACTGCTGCAACATCTCCTTTTCGAACTGGACCAGCCCTGCACGGAATCTTCCGAGGGTGGACTGCGAATTGCCTTCAGGCGCCTGCTTCGTGCGACTAGCGAGTACCCCAACGGCATGGTCATCATTGTTGATGAAGCGGATAAGCTGCCGATGTCGCTGCTGGAAGAACTTCGCATGCTTACTAACTTCGTCGTGGATGGCCATTCACGCGTGCAACTGGTGCTCTCGGGCAGCCCGCGGCTGGAGGAGAAGTTCAACGAGCCCCGCATGGATTCATTCAACCAGCGGCTTGCCTGCCGTTGTTACCTGCGACCGCTCAAACGCGACGAAACGATTCGTTACATCCAGGGCCACCTGGAGCGGGTGGAGGGAGAAACATCTGAACGTTTCTCTCCCGAGGCATTGATCAGCCTTTACGAGTTAACCGACGGCATCCCTCGCCTTGTTAACCAGCTCTGCGACCATGCCCTGCTGCTGGCTGCTGAAAAGGGATGTCGATGCNTGGAATCNGAGGACATGGAAATTGCCTGGGCCGACCTGCAGCAGCTTCCTGTTCCGGTTCGCCTGGAGCCGGCCGACACGACAACGGATGGGGAGGTGGTGGAGTTTGGAGAGCTTGATGATGCAGGTTTCACGGCCCTCCCTCCCCTGCCCGGTGAGGATTCTGCAACGGTCCAGTTTGGTGCCCTGGACGATGAACCGGCGATGGATGACTCACGTANGGTAACCAGCGACAGACCATCGGAGGAGATAGACAGACCATCGGAGGAGATAGACAGACCATCGGAGGAGATGGACAGACCATCGGAGGAGATAGAACCCGCCAGGGCTGAACAGANCGCACCACTTCTTGGAAATGAAGATGCCGATGAGCTGGAAGCTGGNGAACCGGCTGCCTGGAACCCACCGGACTTGTCCAGGCCGGCTGCCAGGGACGACGAGGAAACAGGATCCCCATTCCCCACGGATGACCGTGACATGATCGTCGTTCAAAATGGCCAGCACCTCTCGGTGCACGACGAATCGGAGCAAGCGGGAAAGCCGCATCTTCGACTTTACCGGGAGTTGTTTGATCGATTACGGCAATCCGAGTAACTTGCCAGTTCGATTCTCAATGACCAGATTCATCCATCCTGGAGTTGTCCTGGTATGAGTACTTTCCTTGTCACTGGCGGTGCTGGTTTCATCGGGTCGCACCTGGTCGAGGCGCTTGTTAAAGAGGGGGATCAGGTTCGCGTGCTGGACAACCTNTCCAGCGGCCGGATAGAGAACCTGGCTNGTGTTGAGGACCAGGTGGAGTTNATTTCCGGTGATGTACAGGATGTTTCCGCATGCCGAAAGGCGCTCGANGGTGTCGANGTNGTTTTTCACCTGGCAGCGCTGGCTTCGGTGCCTGCCAGTATTGCGACCCCAGCGAAAACACATGATGCCTGCCTGACCGGGACGCTCCAGATGCTCGATGCAGCTCGCCATGCGAATGTCCGGCGATTCATTTTTGCCTCCTCGAGCAGTCTCTATGGAAACCGCAACGACGAGGTGCAGACCGAATCGGATCTGCCGGCACCGGAGTCGCCCTATGCGGCTGCCAAGCTGGCCGGGGAGCAGTACTGCCATGCTTTTCATCACAGCTACGGACTGGAGACCGTCTGCCTGCGGTACTTCAACGTGTTTGGGCCCCGGCAGGATCCTGCCAGCCAGTACGCGGCAGTCATCCCGGCGTTTATCACCNCGATCCTGGAGGGTNAGTCACCGGTCNTTTTTGGGGATGGTGAGCAGACCAGGGATTTCACTTATGTAAGCAACGTTGTCCAGGCCAACGTGCTTGCAGCCACTCAGGCAGGTGCCTCGGGAGGGNCGTTTAATATCGCCAACGGTGAAAGCACCTCGCTGTTGGAATTACTGGATCTGCTTCGGGAGTTGCTTGACCTGCCGTTCGACGCCCGCCATGATCCACCTCGTGACGGGGATGTTCGACACAGTCGTGCGGATATCCGCCAGGCACAGGATCTGCTGGGTTACCGGCCCACGGCAGGGCTCAGCGAGGGACTTTCTCCCACGATCGAGTATTATCGCGGTAGTTAACAGGTGGATCTGCCGCAGCGTGTGGTATTCGATTCCTTGCCCGCCATGGCCAACGGACACGCACGATGAATGCTCCAACGGCAGGTGATACGGGACAGGATGCGAGCGAACCAACGTTGCGGATCCTGGTCGCCGTGGCGACCTACAACGAGATTCAGAACCTTCCCCGNCTGGTAGAGGANATCCGGCGCCAGCTGCCATCGGCAGANCTGCTCGTGGTAGACGACAACTCGCCGGATGGAACGGGTGAATGGTGCCGCCAGCAGCAGGATCGGGATCCTCGATTCACGACGATACACCGTGCCGGGAAACTTGGCCTGGGATCGGCCCTGGTNGAAGAATTCAAGTATGCCGTGGTACATCGATATGACCGGCTGATTACCCTGGATGCCGATTTCAGNCATTCGCCGAAGCATCTGCCCGAGTTGCTTGCCGCCATCGACGACGGTCACGATATCTCTATCGGTTCCCGTTACGTCGCGGGCGGGGGAGTGGAAGGATGGTCCTGGCGTCGCCGATTCATGAGTCGCTGGGTGAATCGGGCAGCCCGCTTCCTGCTGGGGCTCAAGGTCCGTGATGCGAGTGGCTGTTATCGATGCTACCGGGTCGAGATGCTTGGCCGCATTGCCCTCTCACGGTTGAGAGCACGCGGATTTGCCGTGCTGGAGGAGATTCTCTGGCACCTCCAGCTTCAGCAGGCGAGCATGGTGGAAGTCCCGATCCTTTTCGTGGATCGGACCGAGGGGGCATCCAAGCTTGGGTTGCGTGAGGCGGCCTGTTCCCTGGCGATGCTCTTCCGGCTTGGAATTCGCAATTGGTTCCATCTCTGACCGGTATCACTCTTGCGGCTGCCTNCCGAATTGAGTTTCCTGCGGGAGACCGTTATGTTAAATCGATGTGCCCTGCCCACGGTGGGAGAGTAGATAAATTTTCAACACGTGAGGTTTATAGGACATGTCCGAGAATGCTGGCGGCCAGATAGACAATGTGATGCGGGAATCTCGCCTGTTTCCTCCCAGTGACGAGTTTGCTTCCCAGTCGCGGATTGGCTCGCTGGCAGATTACGAGGAGTTGTATGAGCGGGCTCGCCAGGATCCCGAGACATTCTGGGGAGACCTGGCCCGAGAGGAACTCCACTGGTTCGAGGACTTCCACACGGTACTGGATTGGAATGAACCGGTTGCCAGCTGGTTTGTCGGTGGCAAGACGAATGCCTCCTATAACTGTCTCGATCTTCACCTCGAGACCGACCGTGCTGACCAGCCTGCGATTATCTGGGAAGGGGAGCCTGAGGGAGAGGGGCTCACGTTGACCTACCGGCAGCTCCATGCGGAGGTCTGTCGTTTTGCAAACGTCCTGAAGGGTCTTGGTATTGGAATTGGCGATGTCGTTTCGATCTACATGCCGATGGTTCCGGAACTGGCGATTGCCATGCTGGCTTGTGCCCGGGTGGGAGCCATCCACTCGGTCATCTTTGCCGGATTCTCCGATGTTTCGATTGCTGACCGTAACAATGATGCCCAGGCCAAGCTTCAACTGACCTCCGACGGTGCCTGGCGACGCGGCAAGGTGCTGGAACTGAAGACGATCGTTGACGATGCCCTCGAGAAATCTCCCAGCGTGGAAAACTGTATTGTCCTTCGCCGTACGGAAAACGAGGTGTCGATGACCGAAGGCCGCGACTTCTGGTGGCATGATTTGATGGAGCAGGCGTCGGACGACTGTCCAGCAGAACCACTCGACAGCGAGACACCACTGTTCATTCTCTACACCAGTGGCTCGACCGGGAAACCGAAAGGAATCAAGCACACCACGGCAGGGTACAACCTGTATGCGAAGAAATCATTCCAGTGGGTGTTTGATCACCGGGATGACGATATTTTCTGGTGCACGGCTGATTGTGGCTGGATTACCGGGCACAGCTACGTGGTATACGGCCCGCTTTCTGCCGGGGCGCAAGTGTTGATGTACGAGGGAGCTCCGAATCATCCGGCCGAGGACCGCTTCTGGGACCTGGTGGAACGGCACAAGGTNACCATTCTCTACACTGCNCCGACGGCNATCCGTGCTTTCATCAAGTGGGGGGATGACCAGGTTGAAAAACACGATCTTTCCAGCTTGCGGCTGCTTGGCACCGTGGGCGAGGGAATCAATCCGGAGGCCTGGATGTGGTATCACCGTGTGATTGGCAAGGAACGGTGTCCGATTGTCGATACCTGGTGGCAAACAGAGACCGGCGGCATCATGATGTCACCGCTTCCCGGAGCGATTGCGACCAAGCCCGGCAGTTGTACCAAGCCACTNCCNGGGGTCTTGCCGCAGATCGTGGACGAGACAGGTGTGCAAGTCGATATCAACAACGGGGGCTGGCTGGTGATGACCCATCCCTGGCCTGGCATGTTGCGAGGAATCTGGGGTGACGATGAGCGTTTCCAGGAGCAGTACTGGAGCAAGATACCGGGCAAGTACCTGGCTGGCGACAACGCCCGTATCGACGAGGATGGTTATTACTGGATCATGGGNCGGATTGACGATGTGATCAATGTCTCGGGACATCGCCTGAGCACAATCGAGGTGGAGAGTGCCCTGGTCAGCCATCCAAACATTGCCGAGGCGGCGGCCATCGGGCGAGCCGACGAGATCAAGGGGCAGGCGATTGCTGTTTTCGTCACNCCGGTNAATGCGGAGCCAAGTGAAGAGCTGCGTGCGGAGNTGAAGTTGCATGTCCGCAAGGAAATAGGTGCCCTTGCCCAGCCGGATGACATCCGCTTTACGGCCGCACTTCCCAAGACCCGCAGCGGCAAGATCATGCGGCGGCTACTGCGGGATATTGCCGAGGGCCGGGAAGACGTGGGGGATACCAGCACGCTGGAGGACTACTCGGTGATCGCCAACCTTCGCGAGGACGAAGAATAGCGATTGTCCTAGCGGCGGAGCCTGTCACGCGGATCGCTGGCGGTCCGNGTCCCNGTCGAGGGACGGCCGGACATCGTGTCATCGATCTTGCGCCACTTGCTCAGCATTTCAGCGGGTTCTTCGAAATTCAGGAAAGTGGGGCGCTCGTTGGGGATCACCTGCGTTGCCATGCCGACGATCCGCCAACCATCACTCTGGTTTCTCAGCACCCAGATGATCTCGAAGGACTCGTTCACACCGCCTCCAACCGACTCGGTCCAGACACAGTTGACGTAGGCACCACCGTCAACTTCCTCGGCCGTTCCGATCTGGAANGTTGCTGACTCGGTCCCCGGNGGACGAACAACAAGGTTGTGTTGCTGGGTTGCCTGACGCGCCTGGGTTGTTAACAGGCCACCTACGACCTGTTCGTCACCCTCCTGCAGTGCCCGCAGGAATCGCTTGACCACCTGCTGGGGGTTGGCGTCGGCCGAGATGTCTACCTGCGTGACAATCGAATCGGCAACCGTCGTGGTCCCTGCATTCTGTTCACTGCCGGCAGCGAGAGAGCCTGTTTGGTCTGGTTCCTTGAGGTCATCCACCAGGGATTCNGGAGGTTTCTGGCATCCCGCCAGGAGGATGCCAATGCCAACGAAAATGAAAAACCAGGTGGTGAGCGTTGGTCGTACCATCAACTTCAACTTCCATGTTGAAAGATCTGCGGATCGCGCCACGTTAAGCCGGGATGTCGGTGATCAGCAGAGTTTCTCACGAACAGCCAGTTGGGGTCAAGGCGGATCATGATGGGAGGTCCTGCCTGCTTGCAGGCGGTGACGACGCACGTGAGAATACGGCCTTGCAGCGGTTTCCAGCGTGGACTGGTTTCAAGGGTAATCCGGGAGTGAATGATCATGAATGCTGCCGTGCCGAGTCGAAGACATTTTTTACAGGCAGGTTCACTTGGCATGGTTGCAGCCCTGGCATCCACCACTCCGGGCCGCTGCCTGGGGATTGAGCCGGTAAAAAGAAACGGGNCCGCCAAGTTCAAGTTCAGCCTGGCAGCCTACAGTTACCGTAGNGTGCTGCAGGGAAANCCGGCCAAGTTGACNATGTTTGACTTCGTCGATGATTGCGCCCGCTTCGGGCTGGAAGGGACCGAGCTGACCTCCTATTACTTCCCCAAGGAAGTTACCCCGGAGTATCTTCGTCAACTCAAGCAACACTGTTTCCTGCTCGGGCTGGATGTCTCGGGCACGGCAGTGGGAAATGACTTTGGCTTCCCACCGGATGACCCNNAACGGAAGCAACAGATCGACCATGTGAANAGCTGGGTNGACCACGCNGANATGCTCGGAGCGCCGGTGATACGTATTTTTGCAGGCCATCCAAAGCCAAACCAGTCNGCCGAGNAAACCCATGCCTTGATGGTGGAGGGAATCCAGGAGGCNTGTGAATANGCAGGCACNCATGGAGTGCACCTGGCCCTGGAAAACCATGGTGGGCCGACAAGTACCGCAGAGGGACTGCTGGCGCTGGTCCGGGATGTCAAGAGCCCCTGGTTCGGGGTCAACCTGGATACGGGAAACTTCCACTCGAACGATGTCTATGCTGAACTGGAACAGGCAGCTCCCTATGCCATGAACGTGCAGGTCAAGGTCGTTGTCTCGGGTCCGGACAAGAAGAAACAGCCTGCCGATTTCAAACGACTGGCTGAGATCCTCAGGGCTTCCAAGTNCCGTGGATATATCGTTCTGGAATACGAGGAGAGTGGCAATCCGCGGGGAGAGTGTGAACGGTACCTTGAGCAACTTCGAAACGCCTTTGCCTAGCGCGAAGTTGCACGGGAAGGGAGATCCTGTGACCAATTCACAAATTGCGGAAGTCCTCGAGCAGCTTGCAGACCTGCTGGAATTCCAGGGTGCCAATGCGTTTCGAATTCGTGCCTACCGGGCCGGTGCACGGCGGATTCGTGACCTCCCCGAATCGATTGCCACGATTGTTACNGAGGATCCGTCGCGGCTGACCACGCTTGAGGGAATTGGCAAGGGGGTTGCCGAGAAGTGCATCACCCTTGTTACCACCGGGGAACTTCCCCAGTTGCAGGAGTTACTTACGGAGATTCCCTCCACGGTGCTGGATATCCTGCGGGTTCCCGGCATGGGGCCCAGGAAAGCAGCGATGCTNTACCAGGAATTGCAGGTCGAGAACCTGGAGCAGTTGCAGGCTGCCTGTGAAGCAGGCCAGGTTCAGCAGCTCAAGGGATTCGGGGCCAAGACCGAGCAGACAATCCTGGCCGGGATTTCCATTGCCGAGGCAGCCAACCAGCGAATTTACTGGTCGGTCGCCAACCAGATCGTGGATCAGCTGCGAGAACACCTGGCTGGCTGCGCTGCCATTGAGAGGATGGAAATGGCCGGGAGCTACCGTCGTGGCAGGGAAACCGTGGGGGATCTGGACATCCTCGTGGTCTCGGAGAAAGCANCGGAGGTGATGGANCAGCTGGCNCTGTACGATCAANTCGAGGAGGTCATTGCACGTGGCGATACGAAGATGTCAATTCGTCTNGCCGACGGACTCCAGGTCGACCTGCGGGTGGTTGCCAGTGAGTCCTTTGGTGCGGCGCTCCAGTATTTTACNGGTTCCAAGGATCACAACGTGCAGCTCAGGAGCCTGGCCCGCCAGNGTAANCTGAAGATCAACGAGTATGGTGTGTTTCGTGTTGACGAGGATGGAAGTGAGACCTACCTCGCCGGGAAGGACGAGAAGGAAGTCTACGCGGCACTCGACTTACCCCTCTTTCCACCCGAGCTNCGTGAGGCACGCAGGGAGTTCCAGTGGGCCGAGGAGGGGGAACTGCCGCAGCTTGTTGAGCTGGATGCCCTGCGTGGTGATTTGCACATGCATACCACCGCCAGCGATGGCAAGGCGACACTGGANGAAATGGCCCAGGCCGCGATCGAAAGAGGGCTGGATTATATAGCCATCACAGACCACTCCCAGCGTGTCACGATGGCTGGTGGACTTGACGCCAAGCGGCTGCGTGCCCAGTGGAAGAAAATTGACAAGCTCAACGATCAGCTCGAGGGCAGGTTGCTCGTTCTCAAGGGGATCGAGTGCGATATCCTGGAAGCAGGAGGCATGGACCTGCCGGACGACGTGCTCGCCGAAGCGGACTGGGTGATCGCCAGTGTCCATTACGGCCAGCGGCAGTCTCGTGATCAGATTACCAGCCGGATCGTGGGAGCGATCGAGAATTCGCACGTCTCGATCGTGGCTCACCCAACCGGGCGGCTCGTGAACCGCCGGGAGCCTTATGAAGTGGATATGCAGGCGGTCATGGAGGCGGCCTCTAGAACCGGGACGCTGCTGGAACTGAATGCCAATCCTGCCCGCCTTGATTTGCACGATGTTCACTGTGCTGCGGCCAGGCAGCACGGGATTCCGATCGTGATCAGCAGCGATGCCCATAGCATCGTGGGCCTGGATGTGATGCGGTACGGAATCCTCCAGGCTCGCCGGGGAGGGCTCACTGCTGCGGATGTAGCCAACACGCGAAGCTGGAGCAAGTTACAGGAGCTCATTGGCTGTTGAGACGGACTGCTTCTGAAAGAGGTGACCAGTGTCTGCCAACCTGACGCCCCAGTACCGCAAGGCAGAACAGGCCTACCGGCAAGCAAGCACTCCGGAGGAAGAGCTTGATTGCCTGCAGGACATGCTGCGAGAGATCCCCAAGCACAAGGGGACCGACCGACTGCAGGCGGACCTGAAGCAGAAGATAAGCAAGCTCAAGAAAGACCTCCAGAAGAGCAGCCCTGGGGGACAGAAAGGGTCCAGGCGGATTCCGCGTCAGGGTGCCGGGCGAGCCGTTCTGATCGGCCCTCCCAACTCCGGTAAGAGCCAGTTGCTGATGTCCCTGACCCGGGCAAAACCAGAAGTCGGGGACTATCCTTTTACCACGAGCTCGCCGATGCCGGGGATGATGCCCTTTGAGGATGTCCACGTTCAGCTGGTTGATACACCGCCGGTGACCACCGATTTTCTGGATCCCGCCACCCAGGGCCTGGTACGAGGTGCTGACCTGGTACTGCTCCTGGTCGACCTTGCCAATGATGACTGTGTGGAGGAGACCGAGGCGGTGATTCGTCGGATCGAAGAGACCAAGACTGGCCTGGCAACAACCTCCTTCCTTGACGAGGAGGATGTTGGTCGCTCCTACACGCGAACCGTTGTGCTACTGAATAAGTGCGATGATCCCGGGGCGGACGATCGACGCCAGTGGTTTAACGAGGTTACCTCACTGGAATTTCCGCAAATGGTAATCTCGGCCCGTGAACAGGCTGGCCTGGAAGAGTTGCGCGAGGTGATTTTCAAGGCCCTTGATGTGGTACGGGTCTACACGAAGATGCCGCATGCCAGAGAGCCGGATTACGATCGGCCATTCACGATCATGCGGGGAGGCACACTGCTGCAGGTGGCAGAGTTGATCCACAAGGATGTTGCCGGCAACATGAAACATGCCCGCGTCTGGGGTAGCCAGGTTCACGATGCAACAATCGTGAAAGGAGACTACGTGCTGGCAGATCGGGACGTGGTAGAGATCCACGTCTGAGCACGGATGCCTATTTCCCCTGGCGGATCCAGCCGCTGTCATCTAGCTTGCGGATTGCCCCGGTCACCGGCACGACAGCCGTGACACGGACCAGCGAGGACCTGGGCGTCGGAATGGAAACCGGGGTCAACTGGGGAACAGCGATCGGCCTGGCCGCTGTCTTGTCCTGGGGGTTAATCAGCCGGGGTACTTCCGACGGGTTGATGCGTGGAAGCCGGTTGGTATCCGGAATGGGCTGCAGCTTGTAAGGAGCAGCAGCGTCCTTGTCAGGCTTGGCGTCGACCGGTTCCCTGGAGAGCTCCTTCTGGCCGGGAATCTCCCTTGCCGCGGGAGGATTGATGGCTGGCTGACGGAGAACGGAACCGGTCTCCTCTTCAGCGGCCGGAGCTTCTTCAACGGGAACTTCTTCCGCTGGAGCTTCACTGTCATTCTCACTTGACTCGCCTTCCGGCGGGCTATCGACAGGACGATTACGGATCTCGATACCGCCCTCGGTGTCACTGTCTGGCACCAGGGTATTCGGGTCGAGCGTGGGACGCAGGTCCGCGGGGCTGGATGTTCCAGGCTGTGCCGGGGTGGGATTTCCTGCCGATGTCTGTGGGATGATGCATCCACCACATCCAGGTGCCAGCAGGGGGTTCAGGATCCGGCCAAGCAGTGGCGTGTTTGCATCACAGGGCCGCAGGAGCGGAGGAAACGAGGGAAGCAGCTGGGGAAAAACCGGACGGGCAGTGGTCACGGGAACCCGTCGAAGCTGCCAGCTTTCGCTCGTACATGGCTTCATTACCACGTGGGTCAGGCCGGTCTTCTCATTTCGCTCCAGTTGAGGGAAATAGCGTGTGGTAGGGATCCTTACCCATTGAGTCACGTAACGGGCTTCTCCCTCCTGGCTCGGCTTGAGTGCTGCCGGGGTGATCGCGTCGAGAGGTCGAGTGATCACGTTGTCGACCAGCTTGGCACTGTTTTCGACCAGCTTGTAACTGGTAATCGGTTTTGCAGTGCTCGCCGGCGTATCTTCCTGCTCAGCCTGCTTCACGGTATTCCCGGGATCATGAATCGGGATCAGCGAATCCTGCTGTCCGGTTAACCACTCCCAGATACCCGCTTCCCCAGGAGTGCTGGTAAGGATAGTTAACGTGAAGATCATGGCCACGATCGCGGCAATTTTCAATGATTTGTGCAGACTCATCTCTTTGTTCCATGTTTGGATTGAATGTTGGGAGGCGATCCATCAACCCGTAACGACGAACTTCCGTGTATCAAAAAAATCTGCTTCCATTGTGGCCTCCATGGGGTGGGGGTTGTCAAGCGACCTGGAAACAAGCTGCCGCACCCTTGAGCCCACGCTGGTCGGGTTATGCCGATTATCAGGCTGATATCGCTCTTCGATACATCCTGGTTCACAGGTAGAAAACCCTACCAGTTGTAGGGTAGGTCAGCGAAACAGGGGCCAGCGATCTTTTTCTCGGAATCCAGGGATTTGCCTGAAGATTCT
>PANG01000046.1 GCA_002708345.1 Planctomycetaceae bacterium
CTGCAGGATGATGGCGATGCATTCCCGGCACCGGCGTCGCTGCCAGCGGCGATCGAGGAATCTGCAGCACCGGTGATCGGGCAGCCGCAGGTGAGTACACCATCGGCACCTTATTACACGGAGGACCCGGTTGATGCGCCGGCTATCGAGCAGCCACACGTCTTCTCATCGACTCCCCATCCGCTGGTGCCAGGGACAGAACCCGGGACAGTGCGGACCCTTTCTCTTGCCAGCGAGCCTCGCACGTTTCCCCCGGGTGCCATTGCCGCCACGATCCGCGATGGATCGCTGGGTGCTGGCCAGCTCCCGGCCGGGCCCACGACATCGACTCGCAGCCAGATTCCGGACATCCTGGTTGAGGCGACCGGTCCCCCGATGATCCAGGTCGGCCAGAGAGCAACCTGGCAGATCCGTGCGACCAACCGGGACAACCGACCCAGTGGCCAGGTTTACCTGAGAATCCAGCTTCCAGCCTGGCTTGAAATGGAATCTAACCAGGCGACATCCGGAGACGTCGACAGGGGAGAACAGGCCGGCGGACTCTTGCCGATCACCTGGCAACTCTCCTCGATTGCTGCCGGGGCCAGTGAAACCTGGAACCTGGAGCTTGTGCCCGGTGAGAACAAGTCCTTTGACCTACAACTGGAATGGTCGGTCCGTCCGGCGCCACTTCGGACGACCATCCGCGTGGTACAACCCCAGCTGCACCTGGACATTGATGGTCCTGGCGAGATGATCTTTGGAGAGACACGTCTGTTCACGGTGCGATTAACCAATCCCGGGAACGGGGATGCACACGGGGTGATCCTGCAACTTGAACCGGGCGGCTCACGCCAGCCTGTGGGGACCGTTGCTGCCGGTGGGAGCAAGAGCCTGGAACTGGAACTGACGGCCGAGCAGGCAGGGCAGATGCAAATCCGGGCGATGGCGACTGCCCATGGCCTGGTCACGGTGCTTGCTGACCAGGAGATCCTGGTTCGTCGCCCGGAACTGTCAGTGAACATCCGTGGCCCGGCGAACTGTTTTGCCGGTGTGCCGGCGATCTACCGCATGGAAATCGTAAATCGAGGGAATGCCCCGGCCGAGGAAATCGCTGTCCAGGCAGCTCTCCCGCTGGGAGCCCGCCTGGTGGGCAGGAGTCAGCAGGATCCGGCTGATAACAGCGTCGCCTGGGCAGTTGGCAGGGTCGATGCGGGGGCCACCCGGGCCTTTGAATTCCAGTGTGAGTTTACCCGTGACGGCAGCCATCCGTTGCACGTCCGCGTGACCGGCAACGGGGTCGACCCGGCAGCCGACTCCATGACGGCTCACGTGCAGGGAGTTGCTGACTTGAAACTGGTCGTGAACGACCCACAGGGGCCTCGCAGCCTGAACGAGCTGGCGGTTTTCGAGATGACGCTCGTGAACCGTGGTTCGAGTTCTGCCAGGGATGTGGCACTGATTGGTCATTTCGGCCCAGGAGTGGAACCGGTAAAAGTCACCGGGGCCCGGGCCGAGCTGCTTCCAGGACAGGTTCTTTTTGATCGTATCGCGGAGATCGGGCCTGGGGAAAAAGTGGTGCTCACGATTCATGCCCGCGCAAGCGTGGCTGGGCGACACCGCTTCCGCGCCGAGATGATCTCGCGGGATCCGCAGACACGGCTGGTCCAGGAAGAAATGACCTGGTTCCTGGGTGAGATGCCAACGGTGGGTGGAGAATAAGGGACCGTCCTACTCGCCTGGCGTCTCCTGCCTGTTTCGTAATGCCAGGGGATGTTCTGCGCGAGGATCCTCTACCTGCACGGCAATCTTCCCTTCCAGCACTCCATCAAGCAGGTCCCCTGCCAGGTCCTTGCGCCATCCCTGGGCAAGTTGTGGGGTTTCCCCGTTCTCCAGCGAGAGATTATCAAGTCGCAGGGCGACCAGTTCACGAATGTTCTGCATGCTGGCAACCAGGTTGGGGGCGATCCGGGATTGCCGGCAGTGGGCGTTAAGGGCAGCGGCAAGAAACTGGCAGAGCGATGACCTCTGGCGAATGGAATTGCTTCTCAGTGGCTGGGGGCATTCTTCTTCTGGCAAGTCGATCCCTCGCTGAACCGCTGCGGCAATGTCCTGCAGGTGCGGTTGCAGGTGCCGGTGGTCCATTCCTCGGATTGAGCGGATTCGCTTCAGGTCCCCCTGCTTGCGGCGGGCCAGCTCGGCGAGCAGGTCATCTCGCAGGACTCGCCTGGTGAGCTTGTTTGTGGATCGTGCTACCTCGTCTCGCCAGTGCCAGAGTTCCCGGACAATTGCCAGGATGCGAGCCGGGAAGGAACCAGTTCCGGAAACCGATCGCCAGCGTTCACCGCGAAACTGGGACTCCTGGTTCTTGAGCCAGTCGCACATCTCCTGGTCAAACCAGCTGCGGCGGTCAAGCTTCTCCAGTCGCCGGGTAAGTTCCCCGTAAAGGTTGTCCAGGTGCAGCACATCCTGGGCCGCGTAGTCGAGTTGTTGCTGGCTCAGGGGACGCCGCCGCCAGTCGGTACGTGTCTCCCCTTTTCCCAGGGATACCTTGAGCAGCCGTGAACAGAGTGTTCCATAGGCTGCGGGGTATTCCATGCCCACCATGCCAGCTGCCAGTTGCACGTCGAACCAGTTTCCAGGGAAGCGGTCGACTGCACTCAGGCAGAAGCGAAACTCCTCCCGCCCAGAATGCACCAGCGTGACATGGTCGCCACTGACCAGCTTCTGCCAGAATGGCGTGACATCCTCGACGCTGAGCGTGTCGATAATATAGTTTTCTTTTCCATCGCAGACCTGCAGCAGGCAGAGTTCTGGTTCGTAGCGATCCTCGGAAACGAACTCGGTATCAAAAGCAATGATCCGAGCCCCGTCAAGGGAATCACAGAGTTCAAGGAGCTGGTCGCTGGTGGTAATTGAATGGTAGGACACGGTGGCATGCCAGGAGGAGGGGCTGGAAGCAAGTAGTTCGCATCTTAGAGAACAGGCGAACATGGGAACAGGTGCATGGCATGGAAAACCAGGCCACCTGGTCTCTTCGTTATGCCAGGCCGATCTGCTAGATTGACCGGCTGCCGGAAAAATGGATGCAGGGAGTGACCCGACACGTGGCCCAGCTTTGGATCAAGGAAACCTGGCTCTCTTCGAATCGACGGGCCTTTGCCATGGCACTCGTGCTGCCGGTTTTGCTGGCCGTGGGAAGTGGCGTGGCGATTGCTCTGGTGGATTTCCGTGCCGTGAAGATCGTGGCGGTCCTGGCTGCCCTGTTCTCGCTGCTGGTGATCATTTCGCTGGGTCTGCTGGCGATCCAGCCACGCATGGCATACCAGCAGCAGCACCTGCTGGTCTACCTGGGGGCGGCACGGCCGTTCCGGCTGCCGATCGAGGTGGTCGAGGTTTTTTTCCTGGGACAGGCACCCAGCATGGTGCACAGGGAGGGAGACCCGTTTGATGACCAGGGACCCATGACCAGCACGATTGTTGTCCGCCTGGCAGAAAAGGCCAGTGAATGGCAGCACCGGGATGTGCGTCCCATGCTGGGCCACTGGTGTGAAGGATATATCACCCTGCGGGGAACCTGGTGCCAGCCGATCACCGAGGAACTGGTCAAGACTCTCAACCACCGGCTGGTGGAAGTGAAACGGGAACAGAAACGGGAACGGGAGGAAGAGTAGAAGTGACAGGACTGCTGGTGAGTGTACGAGACAGGCTGGAAGCGGCAGACGTGCTTCGCGCGGGGGTTGACCTGGTGGACGTGAAAGAACCGCTGGCGGGCCCCCTGGGAGCGGCATCGCCACGAGTCTGGCGTGAGGTCGTTGATTGCGTGGCTGGTGAGGTGCCGGTCAGCCTGGCACTGGGAGAACTGCTCGACGAGGGGCTGGAGGAACGCCTGGCGGCAGTCCCAGCGGGAACCAGCTATCTCAAGCTTGGCCTGGCTGGCTGCCAGGATAACGATAGCTGGAGGAGTCTCTGGAAGGATGCCCTTGCTCAACTGCCGGCAGGACCAAAACCGGTGGCAGTGATCTATGCCGATTTTCCGCTCGCCAGGTCTCCCGAGCCGGCCGAGGTACTGGAGGCGGCCCAGGAGTTGGGTTGTTCTGCCGTGCTGGTCGACACGTTTGACAAGCGAGCCGGCAACCTGCTTGCGCACTGGTCGTATGACCGGATCTGTCAACATGTCGAGCAGGTGCAGCAGCTGGGGATAAAGGTGGTCCTGGCCGGGTCACTGGATGAGAGGGCCGTGGGCCTGCTGGCGATGCCGGCGGTCGACCTGCTGGCAGTTCGCGGAGCCGCCTGCGCGGGGGAGCGTGACGGCAGGCTGGACCCCGGGAAGGTGGCAGGGCTGGTCCAGCTTGTTCAGCAACGACAGGCAACGCAGGCATCGTGAGAATTGTCTCGACAGCGATTTCATTTTTCGGCTGGCAATTTGCTTGACAACGTCGGTGCCCACTTCAATACTCGGAGCAACATCTTCCGAGCGGCGCTGCCGCGATGGTGTTTGGTTTTGGTAACAGTCATCTCTCTCGTCATTTCAAATCACTCGAACTCCGAGCGTGTACCAACAGGAGGCAGGCAATGCCCGATTCGGTTTTGGATGCAATCAAACAGGGAATGTGGGATTTTGAGCCCGATGAATTCATGGAGACAGAATATGATTCCACGGTTGCATTGCCAGGAACGGATGAAAAACTGGGTGTCCTGAGTGAACGTCTTCAGCTTGGGCTTCCCCTCTGGCACCCTGCAGACCGGCGGAGCTATGACGACAGCCAGCTGATCCCCGAATGACCGATGGCACGCTAGGGAGTGCCCGGCAAAAGATCCGGGAGTGTCTTCTTGAGCATGTAAGTGGCCAGGTTGTGCTTTAGCTCCTCTGCCAGGTGAGCCACCGCGTCCCGCTGGTCCTCCGGCGTGGCGGCAATCCAGTCCGGAAGCTGTGCCAGTAACTGGCTCACCACCTCCAGCAGCCGGGCCTGTGGGGGGCGAGGATTTCCCTGCTCTCCATCGGCCGAGATCACCATCACCCGGTCAAGGCTCCAGCTGGAAACGTTATCCAGCTGGTCCTCGATAAAAGGGACTCTCTTCGTGATCGGAAGGCTGACGAACTCAACGGAGCGATTACGGAACCAGGCTTCCATCAGTAGCCAGGCATTCTTCAAGAGGCGGTCCCGGTGCTGGGCGTTCAGCTCCAGCCGGTCCGCTGCACTTGCCGCCCCTCCGTCGAGTGCCAAGGCGATCCGGTCGGCGGCTTCCTGTCGCATCGACATCGGCTGGTCCGCTATGTCGCTGGTTGCCAGCCAGCAGAGAACCGCATCGTGGAGGGCGTGTCGGAGTCCTTCGTGTCGGGCGGATGGCTCGGCCACGATCCAGCCATCGATGTCGTCCAGCAGGTGGAGCTTGTTGTTTTCAGGTTCCAGTCCGGCCTGGCGGCGGCGGCGTGCCTGCAGCTGGTTGTCGAATTCTCCCCAGGCAATAACAACATCGACCTGGTGACGCAGAAAGGACATGCGGTCGCCCAGCATGACTTGCTGGTAGGCATCGCTGCGGTCGAGGAACCAGGCCCTGCTCAATAATTGCACGTTGGCATTGATCTGCTCGAGGTCATCCGGGGCCGGTTGTGGGAATGCTGCCAGCCCCGTCTCGACAAGCAACAGCTGCTGCAGGCGCTCGACAAGTGCCAGCTGGGTGACGGAGGAGGTTCGGGAGAGATCTCGTTTTGCCAGCCAGCGGCCAATCGCCGCTGGTGATGCGGTCGCCGGGGCTGGGAAAATCGAGGTCCACGTCAGCCATCCAGAGAGACAGAGGACGACCAGCAGGAAGAGGGTGCGGTAGAACCACTTTCTGCCAGATCTGGGGTCACTTGTCATCGAACTTTGCTTGCGTGGAGGAGAGGAAGCTAATGCAAATACCTGACACTTTGTTACACTATCAGGCGTGTGAGGTTAAGCCCAACGAGTAAACGTTGATCCGCAACGAGGGAAATGGCATGGCTGAGTTTAATGTCGTCGAAGCACACCAGATGAGCGTCGAGGATGCGACCGAGAAACTCAAGTCGTTCCTGGGAAACCTGCAGGGAGAACTTGACCAGTTGAAGGTGGAAGAGGAGAGCTGGGAAGGCAACGTGCTGAACTTTGCCTTTACCTACTCGGGGCAGAAGATTACCGGCGCGATGACGGTTGGCGAAAACGATGTAACGATCAAGGGACCACTCTCTTTCATCCTTGGTGTTTTCAAGGGACAGATCGAGACAACGATCGGGGAAAACCTTCGCAAGGCACTCGATGCCTAGCCGGATTTACTCGTCGGCAGTCCGGATGATCAGCTTTTTCCCCTCCACGCGGCCCACCAGCTTTGCCGGCGTGAGCGCCATTTCCAGCAACTTTCCCCGGGTCACGTCAAGGGCATTCAGGTCGATCAGCTTCTCCCATCGCTTCTTTGATTCCTCATCGACATCGATCTCCAGGCCGTCCTGCCGGGCGATCGCCTCGATAATCTGCTGGATCGGAGTCATCTCAACTTTCAGGATGTAACGCTTCTTGACAGGGCCAGGCCGGGTGCTGGTTACCTGCTCCCCTCGCAGCAGCCTCGCCAGTTGCCGGTGATCTTCCTGGCTGCCCACCGCAGTCACTTCCGTGGCGGTGCGTCTCACTGCCAGGTCCGGGAAGAACTCGCGGATCCGCTGGAAGTTCTCCGTCGAGACAGCCTTCTTGTAGACCTTCTGGAGTTTTACTTTCTCCGGCATTGGCAGCAGGCTCATCCGGGGAGGGTCACCAGCGACCGTGAAGGCCTTGTCAAAACCGGCCAGCAGGATGGCCAGTCGATGGGCCAGTGGCATGGGAGGAAGGTCCTGGCTGGCCCAGAGGTCATGTGGGATCGAGTCCGGCATGGCGAGCTCAAACCCGGCCTGTTCGAGCTGCCGGGTTACCAGCAGCCGGGGAGTGGCAAGAAGTTCCCACCGCATTGCTACCCGCTTGCCGGCCTGCTTGTTCCAGGGGTCTGGCAGCTGGGCGAGGAACTGGTGAAGTACCTCGGCGACCGTTGCCAGCTTGCCGGTAATCTCCTTTGGACCGATGTAGATGGTGGAATCGACCAGGCAGTAACCAAGCTCCAGCTTGCCGGTCAATCGATCAAGCGTGACTGCCATCGACTCGCCTTTGGCTTCGAACTGGATCGGCTGGTCCGGGTCGATGCGGCGGTCCAGGAAGATCGCCACCCGCTGGCTGCGTCCCAGGTTCTGAAGCATCTGCCTGAGCGGGATTTCCTTCCAGCTGGCAGTCAGCGGCTGCTGCAACTGTCGGTCTACCGCCGAGCCGGTTTGCCAGTCGACTTCGACCTGTTCCTGCTGGGCCAGCAGGCCGGGGGAAGCAAGGCAGAGAGCCAGGATCGAGATCAGGCAGCTTCGCAGCATGGTGCAGGGTGCCGGGGTGAGGATTGACCAGGACGTCTTTATTTTAGCGGCCGGGGCGGGTGGGACAAACAGCGATGTGCCGGTGGCGGCTTGTCGGCAATTGGTATAAAAAGTCGCTACTGGGATTTAACCGCTTGGGAGGGTGATCGGGAAACATGTTTCGTGGCTCCAAACGCGAGTTCTTTGCGGAGATGCTCGGTACTTTTATCCTCATGACCTTTGGCCTGGGAGTGAATGCCCAGGTCACGCTGGGGAAGTCCACGGCGATGATCAACGAGGCCGGCACCCAGGTGGCGCTCACGCAGTATGCGCACGGTGACTACCTGTCGATTAACCTCGGCTGGGGCGTTGCCGTGATGCTGGGAGTCTATGTTGCCGGGGGAGTGACGGGTGCCCATATTAACCCGGCCGTGACAGTCGCCCTGGCGGTCAGGCGGGAACTTCCCTGGTCCAAGGTCGTTCCCTATGTGACAGCACAGATGCTGGGAGCCTTCNTTGCCTCGGNGGTGATCTACGCCGTCTACNTGGAGGCNGTGGATGCTGCCGAAGCGGGGCCACCNCGCGTGGTGCAGGCGAGTTCCGAGGGGGANCCGGATCCGCTGCCGGAGAAGTCAGCCACGTCATCCGGTCACAAGCTCTCCACCGCCGGNATCTGGGCCACTTACCCGCGGGAATTNCCTGACGGCTCGACGCTCAGTAACTGGGGAGGGCTGGTGGACCAGGTCGTGGCCACGGCCTTGTTGCTGCTCTGTATCTGCGCCATTGGAGATGTNCGCAACCTGGCCCCGGGNGCGAACCTTGCGCCGCTGGNGATCGGCAGNATTGTCTTCATGATCGGGATCTCCTTTGGTTCCAACTGTGGATATGCCATTAACCCGGCACGAGATTTTTCCCCACGCNTCTTTACCTNGCTGGCAGGCTGGGGNAACCAGGTNTTCCTCTATCCCAACAACGTCTGGTACCTGGTGCCAATCATCGGACCGGTCATCGGCGGCATTCTTGGCGTGCTGGCGTATGACCAGTTAATTTCCCGTTTTCATGAGACCCGAAACGAGGAGCAGGAGTGAGCCGGTACATTCTTGCACTTGACCAGGGAACGACCTCCAGCCGGGCGATCCTGTTTGNCCACGATGGCACGGCGGTTGCCTCGGCGCAGCAGGAGTTTGAACAGATCCTTCCGCAGCCGGGCCACGTCGAACACGACCCCGAGGCGATCTGGCAGACCCAGCTCCAGACGGCGCGGCAGGCGATGGAGCGTGCCGAGGCCACGGCGGCGGACGTGGCGGCAATCGGTGTCACGAACCAGCGGGAAACCACGGTTCTCTGGGAACGTGACACGGGGCGGCCAGTGGCCAATGCGATTGTCTGGCAGAGCCGACTGACGAGCGGAATCTGTGATGAGCTGCGGCAACAGGGGCACGAGGAGCTGTTTCGGAGCAAGACCGGGCTGGTGCTGGACCCCTATTTCTCGGGTACGAAGATCAAGTACCTGCTGGACCAGGACCCTGCCCTGCGGAACCGGGCCGAGAAGGGAGAGATCCTCTTTGGNACGATNGACAGTTTCCTGATCTGGCGGCTGACCGGGGGANCGANNCATGTTACCGATGTCAGCAATGCCAGCCGNACGCTGCTGCTGAATATTCACGATCGCCAGTGGGATGATGAACTGCTGGAGGTGATGGATGTTCCCAGGGCAATGCTGCCGGAGGTTGTCCCCTCCAGCCAGGTCTATGGCACGTGCGAGGAGAGCCTGCTGGGTGGGGCGATACCAATTGCCGGCTGCGCGGGGGACCAGCAGGCGGCGACCTTTGGGCAGGCCTGTTTCAACAAGGGAGATGTCAAGAACACCTACGGTACCGGCTGCTTCATGTTAATGAACACGGGGTCGGATCCGGTCCGTTCCGAGAACCAGCTTCTGACCACGATTGGCTGGCAGGTCGGGGACGAGGTGGTCTACTGCCTGGAAGGGTCAGTCTTTATCGCCGGGGCCGTCGTCCAGTGGCTTCGCGATGGCCTGGGGATCATCGAGTCCTCCGGGCAGGTGGAACAGCTGGCGGCCGAGGTGGAGGATAGTGACGGGGTGGTGGTGGTCCCTGCCTTCGTGGGCCTCGGTGCCCCGCACTGGGATCCGCATGCCCGTGGTGCGATTTTTGGCCTGACCCGTGGAACGCGAGCGGCGCACCTGGCTCGCGCTGCGGTGGAATCGATGGCCTTCCAGTCGATGGAGCTGCTCGAGGCAATGCAGCGTGATGTGGGAGTGGAGCTGGATGAACTCAAGGTGGATGGTGGAGCGAGTGTGAATGATGTCCTGATGCAGTTCCAGGCGGACCTGTTGGAGACCACGGTGCGTCGTCCCGTGGTGGCAGAGACGACCGCCCTGGGTGCTGCTTACCTGGCAGGGCTGGCGGTCGGTTTCTGGAAAGATCGGGCGGANATCGAGTCGAACTGGGCCGAGCAGAAGCGTTTCACGCCACAGATGGACCAGGCAGAACGGGAGAAGCTTTCCCGCCGCTGGACAACCGCGGTGAATCGAACCCTGGGTTGGGGNACCGCGGAGACTGACGGCTGACAGGCGGTGGGAAACGGGGATTTATTTCCAACGGAGTGCAGTAGTGGAACCGCAGGACCTGCTTGTTGGTAGNGTGGCCGGCCTCCTTGGCCTGGTGCTGATTGTCGCCTCTGTTCGGGGCTGGACCTGGTATCGGCAGATGCGATTGNTCCGCGCGCTGGAGTCCCGGGTCGGAGTTACCTGGACCGGGAGACTGACAGGGCTGATGGGACTGCTGCTGATCGTCATGGGAATCATGATCGCGCGAGGTTTTTCACTGGTCGTCTGGCTTGGTGGCAATTGAACGATGTTGCCTCTGCCGGGCGGACCGCATGGCAATCTCCACGGTGGACTCGTATTTCCCGGGCGACTGGTAGAACCGGTTGAGTGTTGCCTCGCTGGCAAACAGGTAGATCCGTCCCTGGTAGGTGACACCGTACTCGCGACGGCCATCGACCAGCTGGCGATGTTCTGTAAGCTGGACCGGGTCGTAACCGGAGATGACCGGGCTGTAGCGGTCCGGATCCTGGAGGAANAGGTCGCGCTGTGCTGCAGCAGTGAACAGGTAAAGCCGGTCGCGATGCACAACACCCCAGCGGCGATCACCGATTACCCAGTTACCTGCCTGCTGGGNTGTGCCCAGCAGGGTTACCGGGCAATATCCTCCCAGGCCCAGTCGCGTGTTGGCAAACGTGTGTCGGGGAAGTTCAGCTGCCAGCACCTGCTCTGTTTCAATGACCGGCGAGATGGTCGCCTGCCGGCTCGCTTCTTTTACGATCGCCCGGGCCAGCTCACCGGGTAACTCACCAGGTGGCGAAGCGGCCTGAGGGCGAGGAGCCTCGACCCAGCGAGGGGTAAAGTCAGGGTTGNCTGCGGTCGAGCTGGATGGACGCNAGAGTACCGGTCGCCACTCGCCTTCTTCCGGCGTGCTCGACGGAACTGTAGCAACCCGGGCCGGTTGACGTTCTGCCGCTGTCGCGAGGGGTGCCTGCCTTGTAGTCGGGTCGAAAGGAACCCCGTGGGTGACCCGTGGTGGAACCAGTCCCGCCGCCGGGCTCACAGCAGGTTCTTCCCTGCCTGGCTCGTCGTTTTTGATCTGGGCCACGCGCGTGACCGGGTTTGTCAGGACCGGGGAGAGCTGCTGTCGTGTACCGCGGTGTCGCTGGGCGATGGCCGAGAGCAGGCTCTGGTACTGGTTGGTTGTCCGGCGACTGAGGCCCCGGTGCAGTTCTTCCCCGCTGGCAGTAATCACCACGTCGGTGGGCCAGCGGCGGATGCGGTACCGCCGACGTAGCTGTGGAAACTGGTCAACGTTGATCTTGACCGGAATGTATGTGGTGTGCAGGGCCGTGACAAATGACGGGTCACGGAATGCTCCCTGCTCCAGGTCCTCGCAGGTGGGGCAATTCCTGGACCAGAAATGGAGCAGGATCAGGCGGTTATGGCGGGCTCCAAGTTGCTGGGCCTTTTCCACGTCCGTCTGCCAGAGAATGCTCGCTTCAATGTCATCCGCCGGTGCGGTGGCTGGGAAGCAGGCGCAGAGTACCAGCAGGAGGATCCAGAAGACTCGCGTATTNCCTGGTGCGATAGTGAACATGGGTCGCTGCTGGAAGGGATTGAGATTCAGCCACTCCTCTTCATTCATCGGTATGNTGGTCGNCAAAGATATATCAAAAATCCCGGTTATCACGGTTGTTCCNGCTGTAAAACACCCCTTCTGGAGACGAAAACAGNCTNGATTCGCTTGACAGAAGGGCGCGATTGAGTAAGATGCCGCTTAAGTAGTAAACGACTTCTGTCGAGCGTAATCAGACGCTGTTGCCCAATGGATGTTTTCTCCGGGCAGTTTCCTTTGCTGGTTTTCGTTCATCCTTGCGGGTGAATATGCTCCCCTGGGTGAGCAATCGGAAAACCAAACGGGGAAGATTGGGGGAGACATGTCACCGGGATGTGATCGGTTGCTTTCCGTATCCTGGCGATGGTGCAGTGGCGATATCCATGGCGATCACCTGTTTGAGCGGTGATCGTGNAATACAACAGTCATTTTCCTGGTTGTGGCCGCGAAAAAACGGTTTCCCGGGAACTGCAAGGCACGCTTTGTNGTGTTTTCGCCCNNTGGGCAAAGAGCGGACAAAGCGGCCTGCACAATCCAATNTATCGCCGCGTGTTACACCGGCAGCGTTGCTGCCACATGCGAGCTTGCCGTGCTGGGACATCCTGTCCTGCCGGTAGACGTGTTACTTTGAGGCAGATTTGATGGCGAAGAAGAGACATCGTTCTCGCTCGGGTGGGCGAGGAGGCCGATCCAACGGNCGCGGACGNAGGCGTCGTCGCGGCGGTGATTACGTNCCCCGTCANGATGGCGANATGCCCGAGAGTGGAACAGGAGCNGTGGAAGCGGGCTATGGCCTGCTTGAGCTCCATCCCAATGGTTACGGGTTCCTCCGTAACCCCAGGAAGAATTACTCGCGTGAACGCTCGGATCCATTCGTGCCCGGCACGATGATCGAGAAGTACGGGCTTCGCCAGGGGCTGTTGATTCGTGGCCTGGTTCAGCATGCTCGCAANCAGCAGGGGCCGCGNCTGAANGANGTTATTGACGTCGATGGCCTGACGCCGGAGCAGTANNCCGAGGTGAAGCCCTTTANCGAGCTGANACCGATNAACCCGGANCAGTGGCTGAAGCTGGAGACCGGNNCCGAGCCACTCACNACCCGGGTGATGGACCTGCTGACCCCGGTTGGCAAGGGGCAGCGAGCNCTGATTGTTGCTCCCCCGCGGACCGGCAAGACGATCCTTCTNCAGCANATTAGCCACGGGATTTCCACCAACCATCCCGANCTGAAGTTGATGGTGCTGCTGGTCGATGAACGCCCNGAAGAAGTGACNGACATGCGTCGCANTGTCAACGGCGAGGTGGTCGCCAGCAGCCTGGACCAGGACGTGGAGAGCCACGTGCGGATCTCGCAGTTNNTNGTCGAGCGGTGCCAGCGGCTNTCGGAGATGGGGCAGGACGTGTTCCTGCTGATGGACTCGATCACCCGCCTGGCACGGGCCTTTAACAAGTGGGTCGGGAATACCGGCCGGACGATGTCGGGCGGCGTGGATATCAAGGCAATGGATGTTCCCAAGAAGCTGTTTGCCACCGCCCGAGCATTCGAGGAGGGAGGTTCGCTGACCGTGGTCGGGACCGCCCTGATTGATACTGGCAGCCGGATGGACGAGCTGATTTTTCAGGAATTCAAGGGGACCGGCAACATGGAGCTGGTGCTGGACCGGAAGCTGGCCGACCGCCGCGTCTGGCCCTCGATTGATATCAACCAGTCCGGTACCCGCCGCGAGGAGCTGCTGCTCGACCCGGAACGGCTGCATGCGGTGACGATGTTGCGTCGCACGCTCAGCTCGATTCCTCACGTGGAAGCGATGGAGCAGCTGACCAAGCAGCTCGGTCGATTTGACACCAACGACGAGTTTATTCAGCTGATCTCCGGGAGCGGCGCGATGGACTCGGAGGGTAAGCGAATTGGCTAGCAGCCTCATTGGAAATGAGGTGCCCCTTCGGGGGTTGCGGGTTCAAGTCCCGTGCCCTCCGCTCTGCGAGCCCCTGTAAATACAGGGGTTTTCTCATCCGCGGGGGGAAGCGGCTCTCTCCGGGACAAGGGGGGATTTCGGCTGACTGTGAGCTGAAATGTTACCTGAGTGTTGCCACAACTGGTCACATGTTGTGGACGGTAGTAAAGCGACTAGCGTTTTTCGCGCTCGAAGAAAACGGTATAACCACCGTTGTCCTCACTGACGGCCTTCAACCTCCAACCACCACCATCAGCGGCGTAGTCTGATAGTGCTTTGGATGAGATATGTTCATTGAAGGTGCCGAACTTGTATTCGTAATCCTCTGATCTGACAGCCTGG
>PANG01000047.1 GCA_002708345.1 Planctomycetaceae bacterium
AGTTCATCATTGGAGAGCCCAACGGCATCCTTCAGTACCTGGTAGGCCTCGCAGATTAACTGCATGTCCCCGTACTCGATACCGTTGTGGACCATCTTTACGTAATGTCCCGCGCCGCGGGGTCCCACCCATTCGGCACAGGGGATATCGTCATTGGGGCCGACCTTGGCCGAGATCGCCTGGAAGATCTCCTTCACTTCCGGCCATGCCGATTCACTTCCCCCGGGCATCATGCTGGGACCCTTGAGCGCCCCTTCCTCCCCACCAGAAATCCCGGTACCGATATAAAGCAATCCCTGCTGCTGGACGTACTCGGTTCGTCGCTCGGTATCCGAAAAATGAGTATTGCCCGAGTCAATGATAATATCNCCGGGGGAAAGCAGCGGGATCAGCTGATCGATGAAGGCATCCACAGCAGGCCCTGCCTTGACTAGCAGCACGACCTTGCGGGGAGAAGCCAGGTTCTCCACGAGCTCCTCGATGGAGTGGCANCCGATAAATTCCTTGCCGGCAGCGCGGCCGGCAAGCAGCGCATCGACCTTCTCGGTTGTTCGATTAAAGACCGCGATCCGGTAACCCCGGCTCTCGATATTCAACGCCAGGTTCTCTCCCATCACCGCCAGGCCAACCAGGCCAATATCCGCAAGTTCTGACATTTTTCCCTTTCCTATCTCTCGAGTTCGCCGTGTACCAGTTCACCACCCAGGATCGTTGCCTGGACATCGAACCGGCCTTCCTGAAGTTGAAAAATCACCAGGTCGGCCACCGCCCCCGGTTCCAGGCTCCCTGGCTCAAGACCAATCAGTGTTGCCGGCCGCTGGCTAGCCATCACCACCGCATCTTCCAGTTCCAGNTCTGCATACTGCATCACGGTGGCAATTCCCACACCGATTGGCCTGCAGGCACCGGCCAGCAACTGCCGCTGGCCGGGAACCACCAGTCGTCCATCCTCCAGCACTTCCACGCTCCCCAGGCTGGAATTCTCGTACAACCCTGGGGGCATACCCGCCATGCCGGTAATATCACTTACCAGCACGCATCTTTCCACTCCCTTGGCCCGCAAGAATGTCTTTACTACTGCCGCCGGAAGGTGNTGCCCATCGACGATCAGGCTTGCTGTCAGCCGGTCATCCGCAAGCTGGTCCCAGATATAGTTNGGNTGCCTNCGAATCTGCCCGTGGGCACCGTTTCCCAGGTGCGTACTCATCGAGGCCCCGGCGTCTACAGCAGCCTGGATCTGATCNCTTGTGGCACTGGTATGTCCAATNGCAACCAACACGCCACTCTCGGCCAGCTGNNGAATAAATGCCGCTGNTCCCTCGTATTCGGGCGAGATGGTGTGAATCCCAATCCGGCCCCCGGCCGCCTCCTGGAGCCGCTGGAATTCATCCCAGTCGGGCTCCCGGCAATGTTCCAGCGGATGTGCTCCACGAGGACCATCCTGGGGTGAAAGGTAGGGGCCCTCAAGGTGAATACAGGCAACCCGCCGGGCTACCTCAGGCAGCTGGTTNCAGGCTTCATCAATCGTCCGCANAGCGTGCGAGAGCATCTCGAAACTCTGCGTCGTTGCCGTCGGGCAGTAGCGAGTCACNCCATCCGCATCCATGGCAGTACTGACCTGGCTCACCTTCTCGATCGTCAGGTCAAGATCATTAAACTCCTGCCCGCCATGGCCGTTCACCTGCAGGTCTACCAGCCCCGGGGCGATCCAGGGGAGGTCCCCAGGGTCCTCCTCCATGGGAGTTACCGACTGCAACTGGCCCCCCTCAATGACAATCGATACGGCCTGATTATCATCGTATCGGCGAGCATCAAACTGCATGATCTGGACACCGTCTCGGAAAGGCGAAGGAGGCTCGTGGTACACCAAAAACGCCGGGACGCGTACGGCCCGGCGCTTGGCGAGAGGCGCCGCCGGGATTCGAACCCGGGATGGCGGATTTGCAATCCGCTGCCTTAGCCGCTTGGCTACGGCGCCGCGGAAATTCAACGTAGGCCATNTACTGGTTACGGTCAAGCCAGCTGGGAAACCCTTGCCGCCGGTTCCGATTGTAACGACACCGCTCCTTTTCGAGCCTTCCAGGAAAGGCCCAATTGACTGGATTATTTTGCCCACGCGGTCTACCTGGACTCTCCCACCTGCCAGTCAAGAAACAACCCCGCAGTGTTCGATGCTTGATATGGGCACCCATTTTTTTTGGTTTATGCGGGCTTCCACCAGGCAGCGAAAGGATTCCTCCATGCGATTTTTCAACGCACTACAAAAGATCTTTGGAATGCAGGATCTCGGTCGTACCGTCCAGTTGACAGCAGACCGCTCTGCGGGACAGGTCTGGGACCGCATCCGCCATCGGATCCTGGCAATGGACATCAACGAGGCACGTGGCTACATCCGCAGCCGGGCCACCCTGATCGTTGTGCAAAAACTCGCAGAAGACACCTCGGTTCGACGGCTCTCAGCAGGGCAGCAGCAGCAACTCAAGGAGATGACACTCGAGGCCGTTATCGATGGAGCACTGCTGCAAAGGGATGCCAACGCGATCGAACCGGTTGTCGTCCGCCGTGCCGCCTGATCACAACGCTGCTCACTCCACGTACCAGTCACGCAATCGCATGTCGATCGGCTGATCATCCCCGATCAGGGCCCGGAACATCTCAACGTCACTCTTGGTTCCTCCCTGGCCACGGTAGTGATAGGGATAGACAATCCGGGGACGGAAGATCAGCACCGCCCTGGCTGCCTGCTTGACGTCCATTGTGGAGGGCAGGTTCATACAGACAAAAGCCACCTCGATCTCCTTGAGGCTTCGCCCTCGGGCATATCCTGCGCCGCAGGTTCTGGCCGAGCGGTTGAATCGATCTCTCACGGCCACTACGATGACCTCTCAAACCGCCCAGGCCCAGGTTCCTTGCGTGAGTTGTCATGTCCAAGCCAACTGATATTCGAATTCTNCAGGTCCAGACGCAGCTTGAGCAGATCGACTACCGCACACCGATAAAATTCGGTGGCCGGGTGGTCAAGGACGTGACACTGCTGAATGTCCTGGTGGACGTGGAAACGCGTGACGGGAGAACGGGCAGAGGGTTCGGTTCCATGCCGGTGGGCAATGCCTGGGGATGGCCAAGCCAGCAGGTCGAGGGGGATCAGACGCTCGAGGCAATGATCCAACTGGGGGAGCGAGTAGCCCGNCTGCTGGCAGATTACCAGGACCAGGGCCACCCGCTGGAGATCATGCATGACCTGGNTGGCCAGTACCAGGACCTGGCCGACGAAGTAAACCGGGCCGCCTCGATTGATGAATCGATGCCACGGCTGGCGCAGCTGGTTGCCGCCAGCCCCACCGACGGAGCCATCCACGATGCACTGGGGAAAGCACTGGGAGAAAACAGCTACAACCTGCTGGGCGCCGATCACCTGAACCGCGACCTGGGGCATTACCTGGGGGAGGATTTTTCCGGACACTACCTTGACCAGTACACCCTCCGCACGCCACAGGAAAGCATGCCGCTGTATCACCTGGTGGGAGCACTTGATCCACTGACCGACGGGGACCTGGAAAGCCGCCTGGATGACGGCGGCCCCGAAACGCTGGGGGAATGGATCTGTGCAGATGGCCTGACGCACATGAAGATCAAGCTCGCCGGAGATGACCTGGCCTGGGATATCGCCCGGGTCGTGGCAGTGGAAGGAGCAGCGGCAGAGGCACAAGAGTCGCGAGATTGCCAGCAGTGGTACTACTCACTGGACTTCAACGAGAAATGCGCCAACGTTCAGTACGTGCTTGATTTCCTCGGCCAGCTCACCGAACAGTCGCCCCAGGCACTCTCCCGGGTCCAGTACATTGAGCAACCGACGAACCGTGACCTGGGGAGCAATCTTGAGAACACGATGCACGAGGCAGCCAGGATCAAGCCGGTGGTGATTGATGAATCCCTTGTCGATCTCGAATCGCTGTTGCTCTCGCGGCAACTGGGATACTCGGGCGTGGCACTGAAAACCTGCAAGGGGCATGGCGAGGCCCTGTTGATGGGGGCAGCGGCCCAGCATCACGGCCTTTTTCTCTGTGTCCAGGATTTAACCTGCGTGGGAGCATCCTTCCTTCACTCGGCAAGTCTCGCAGCCCGCATCCCGGGGATTGCAGCGATCGAGGGAAACGGGCGACAGTACTGCCCACTGGGGAACAGCGAATGGGAAGGACTCTACCCGGAGATGTTCCAGATCACCGATGGCAGGGTCGGAACAGGATCGCTGGTCGGCAGCGGGCTTGGATTTCCGGTTCATCCCGGGCAGGAGTGAGCGGGCTTTGGCTCCGCTACACCAACCCGCTGCGGACTGCCCAGACTGCCGCCTGGGTTCGATCTGCAACACCCACTTTCCTAAGCACATGCTGCACGTGCTCCTTGACTGTCTCGTAGCTGATCCCCAGCACCTGGGCAATCTCCTTGTTCGTCAGCCCAAGGGCCATCTGCTGCAGGACCTCGCTCTCACGCTGCGTCAGGGGGACTTCCACGTCGACATTGAGCCGCGGGGTGGCCAGGGCACCTGTCATCCGCCTCAGGGCCTAGCGTTTCCAGACCGACTCTCCTGCGGCCACCGCACGAATTGCCTCCACCAGTTCTTCTCCAGTACTGCTTTTCAGCAGGTATCCGGACGCTCCCAGGGCAACCGCCCTGGCAACGTAGGTGGGATTGTCGTAACTAGAGATCATTAGCACAGGAAGGTCCGGGTACTCGAGCTTGAGACGGCCCAGGCAGTTAAGCCCATCTCCCCGGGCCATTCGAACATCCAGCACGACCAGGTCCGGATTACATGCTGCCACCGCCTCGTATGCCTGTTCTCCATTCGCTGCCTCGGCGATAATTTCCAGGTCATCATGACTAGCAAGCAAAGCCTGGAAACCAAGCCTTAACAGATCGTGATCATCTGCCAGCAGTAGACGGATCGTCATGGCGAGTGAATCGCTCGGGGGTCAAGCAGTGGAGGGTAAGCCAGGTGGGTACGTTGTTACACGCGACCACAAGTATTACATGATGACCGAGGGAATGCCAGCAAAACCTGTCCTGGCAAACGGTCACTTGCCCTTGCTGCCTGAATGTCGCCAGGGGAGATGAGGAGAGCTCGAGGGCTCCTTTTCGGTCAACTCGAATCCTGCTGGCAGCGGCAGATGAATCCTGGGCAGTTCAATCGCTGGCAGGTGATAACCGAGACGCGCAATGAGACTTGCCTTCGGGGTTTCGGCTGGACTGGTACTCGGAACAGGCTGCTGATACACCACCGCAACGACGGGAGGCTGGTACAGATCCGCGAATTCCACGGCCGGGGGCAGGATTTCGACCGTCCCCAGCTTCATCCTCTGCCTCAGGCTTGCCACGATTTCCTCGGTCCTGTCGTGGCGACTCTCTTGCTGGTGCACCGCTACTGGCTCTAATCGCGGCCTCTCAGCTCCCAGCTCCAGTGGCACCGGCTGCGGGGGATGAGGGAGACCGGATACCTCGGCACGCGGCAACTCCAGTGAGACCTGCCCCTGGACAGCATCGAGCGAGGAAATTTCCGTCACCTGGAGAACGGGTGACTGACCATTGTTGTCAGTAAGCATGAACCGGGACGTCGAGTTTATATCGATGCGTGCCGGCAGATTTTCCGGGTCCTGGATGGAGAACTCGCCCGCCGCATCGTCACCAACCAGGTAGGCAGCCCAGCCGGCCACAACGACCGAACCACAGAGCATGATCGCCAGGATCAAGCTGCGCCACTTGGCGGAGACATCCGACTCTTTTTTCAGAACAATAACCACTGAGCACACCCTCATGCTGCCAACAAAACGCGGCCTCTCATCATCTTTCTTCGTCACTGGCAGGGAGCAGGCTGCAACAAGATTTACCGGTTAGGCAAAGTTTTCCGGTCCGGTAAGAAATGCCGATTGGCTACAGCAAGGAGCCCTTTTTGATCAATGCCTGTCATTGATCAAAAGCCGGGGAGGAAATTCGCCGCCCTGGCGAACTGGATCCTGGTAATACTCCAGCTGGGAAAACACCCACTGAGCCAGCAGAGAACCAAGCCGTAATGCCTGCTGGGGATTGTCCCGTGAAAGATCGATTCGTTCCCCAGGATCCTGCTCGAGATGGTAGAGGTGGAAGGTGCCAAAATCGAGGTCATAGAGGAGTTTCCAGCCACCGTCGACAACTCCCACCTGGTTCGCCAGGGTGGTTTGCGTGACCAGGAACCTGGGCATTCCCGCTCCGGAAACCGCTGCCTCCCAGTTCCCCTGGAAACCGGGATGGGGAGGAAGACGAAGAAGTGACAAGACCATGGAAGGGACATCGACATGTTGCAGCGAAAGATCGCTGACCTCATGTTCCACTCCCGGGTATCGCACCACCAGGGGGACTTTCATGACCTCGTCGTAAAGCTGGTTTGCATGGGCACAGAAACCATGCTCGTAAAACGCCTGGCCGGTGTCGCCCGAGACAATCAGCAACGTGGAATCCCATTTTCCCTGCTGCTTGAGTTCCTCCACCAGCTTCCCCAGTTGCAGGTCCACATAATTCAGGCTGTCCCAGTAACGCTGCTTGACTGTTTCCACCCTGTCACGAGGAAATCGTCCCAGGCGGATGGAAAAATCCAGTTCACGGGGGCCAAACTTCACCGGATGATTCTCCGGAACCACGTAGGGAATGTGGCTACTCTGAAGATTCATGTACATGAAGAACGGGCCCTGCTCGGCGGCAATCCACTTGACCGCTTCACTGACCGTCAGGCTGTCGTCGATCTTCCCCGAGAGCTTTGTTTTCATGGAACTTCCTTCACCGCCGACCCCCGAGGTGGGATAACGGAAGCCCGGAAAATCTCCCGAGTGGAAGAAACGATCAAAGCTGCCAGGATCCAGCAACCGGATCATGCCTCCCCAGTTCTCGTCCTGGGAAGAAAAAACCGCTGTCGAATAACCAAGCGGGCCAAGAATGTCATGCAGAAAAGTACGAGGGTAGGCAGGATCCTGGGGATAAAAGTATTCCCACTGTGACCTCAGCGGGAACTGGGAATTCAGGATACAGAGGTCGGCGTAATTGGAGTGGCTCGATTGTGTATAGACATTCGAGTAGACAAGGGATCCGCTGGCCAGTGCCTCCAGGTTCGGCATCACCGGCAGCTCTCCACCGCAGTCGGAAAGGACATCCTTGCGGAGAGACTCCACCAGGACTATCACCACATTCCACCTTTTCATCTGCTCCGGATTCACCCTCTGCAGGTAATCCGCCAGGGGGACCTGGGGCGGCCGGGCGACCCGGGGACCGGAGACTCGCAGCTTCCCGAGCTGCTGCAGGGCAGGTAGATCCCCACGACCAAAAGAAAGGGTGCTCAGGAAGGAGGGCAGGGGTCCAAGATGATTCTGCAGCGAAGAGTGCCAGCGCTCGCCGAGGGTGTGGACCACGCCCGTGTCAGGATGACGCGGCAGCAACCGATCAGAATGGCGCATTTGAAAATGTCCCAGCCCGCTTCCCAGCAGCACCACCACTGCCAGGGCCAGGGAGGTGGTGTAAACGGCTCTTACCAACCGGCGGCTTTTCATCGCCCAGCCGGCGACAGATGGACCAAAACGCAGGAGCAGGAAAGAGACCACCAGGAAGCTGCCGAGAACCAGCAGGATCTGCGACAGGTCAATGTGGACCGCGTGCTCGATAAGCAGGACCGGAAAGGCAAGTGTGAAACGGAGTCCCTGGACATCGATGAACGTCCCGCCCCCATCGTAGCTTGCCCAGCTGGCTACCACGGCAAACAGGGTACCGAGCACGCTTCCGCCAATCAGCAGTTTCCCCAGCCATTTCAAGCGGCGGTGAAACAGCAACAGCGCCAGGCGAACCAGGCACCCGATGCCAATGACTGCCATCGCATCTGTTACCGCCAGCGTACAGAGTAGTGCCCACCGCATCGTACCGGTCAGGGTCGGGTCGGTAATGACACCGCTGCCATAGTGGTAGCTTGAAAGCAGGTCCAGCCCAGCCCAGCCCAGCCAGCCAAGGGCCACCATGAACATCAGCCGGCCGGTGACAGATTCCGGTCCGGCGGCACCCGTTTCTTTATCGACGGAATCGGACACATCCAGCTCTAGAAGAGTGCGTAAATGAAGGGAGCTCCACCCGTTGCGGAGATGACCACAAGGACAGCGATCAGTGCCAGCACGAGCAGGATCGGCGTCATCCACCACTTCTTGTTGTATTTCAAGAAGTCGACGAACTCAGCCACCAGGCCTACCTGGGAGGCCTCTGCATCGGCCAGGAAGTTATTCTCCTGGCTGTTTTCTTCCTGTTCGTTGTTCTGTTCTTCAGTTGTCATGAATATTCATCTTTTGCTGGAAAACGGGATCACTAGAACTGGCGAAAATAACGCCCATGGTCCTCCACTCCCTGTCGCTCGATCCAGTAGCTCTCCTCGCCCCCCGGAAAACGTCTCTTCATCGCATCTCGTCCGAACAATCGCAGCACCAGCCCAATCGGGGTGATACACAAATAGTATACAACAGCGATCAGCAAATGGCTGACAACAACTCCGATTGGAAAGGTCACGATCATCAGGATGACGAACAGCGGCTGCAGCATGCGGGGCTGAACAAGCGAGACAGAGACGCTCGCCGCGGCAACTGCAGTGAGCACCTGGGCCAGCAGCTGCTGGTCAAACCGCAGCCAGGCAAGCAGCGCGGCCAGCAGGCAAAACCCAGGAAGCCAGAATAGTCCGAAGGACTTGAGCTGATGGTCCTGGGGTCGAAGTTCAAGGTCAAAGAGTGCCATCTGAGGTCCTAGTCGAGTGGAAACTGACTGATGTAAGCGTCGATTTCATGACGTGCGGCATCGGGTTGCTCGTCCTTGAGCAGTACGAATCCCTCGATCACCAGCACATCCATGTTGGTAGCCAGGAAGCAGCGATGCGCATCTTCCGGCGTGCAGACGATCGGTTCCCCGCGAATATTAAAACTGGTATTCACCACCAGCGGACAGCCGGTCTGCTGGTAAAAACTTTGCAACAGCCGGTGAAGCTCGGGAGCATGAACCGGATCGGCAGTCTGAACACGTGCCGAGTTATCAACATGCGTGATCGCCGGCACACTGGAACGGGACACCTTGAGCTTGTCGACTCCCCGCCGCTGCCTGTCCTCGTCGCTTAACTCGCTCAGCTGGCCGGAATTCACATCCGCAACCAGCAACATGTAGGGGCTGAGCTGTCCATCGTCCATCTCAAAAAACTCGTGCACATGGTCTGCCAGGATGACAGGAGCAAAGGGGCGGAAGGACTCCCGAAACTTGATCTTGCGGTTCATTACCGACTGCATCTCACGGCTGCGGGCATCTCCCAGGATGCTACGACTTCCAAGTGCACGGGGACCAAATTCCATCCTGCCCTGCATCCACCCCACCACCTTCTGGTCCGCCAGCAGCCCGGCCACATGTTCTGCCAGCTGCTCGCGGTCCTCGATCAACCGGTAGCTGGCTCCCTGCTTGTCGAGGTACTGCCGGATCTGGTCGGTAGTAAACGATGGGCCCAGCAGCGATCCTGTCTGGCTGTCATCCGGATTGGGAGTCCGGGGCTTGCCGAGCAGCTGGTGCCAGGCAAACAGGGCCACCCCCAATGCTCCCCCCGCATCACCGGCAGCCGGCTGGATCCAGAGGTTTTCAAAGGGCGATTCCCGCAGGATCCGCCCGTTGCCGACGCAGTTAAGAGCCACCCCACCAGCCAGGCAGAGGTTCTCGCTTTTCCCCTGGCGATGTGCCGTGCGGATGGTCCGAAGCATGATCTCCTCGGTCACCTGCTGGATCGAAGCCGCGATGTCCATTTCCCGATCGGTGAGCGCGCCCTCGGCCTTCCTCGGCGGACTACCAAACAGGTCGTGGAACCGCCGGCTGGTCATGGTCAACCCCTGGCAGTAGTTAAAATAGGACATGTCCAGTTGAAAGGAACCGTCTTCCCTGAGATCCAGCAGGTGATCCAGGATCAGGTCGGCATAACGCGGTTCCCCGTAAGGGGCCAGCCCCATCAACTTGTATTCTCCCGAGTTGACACGGAATCCACAGTAATAGGTGAAGGCGGAATAGAGCAGCCCGATCGAATGGGGAAAGTGCATTTCATGCGTCAGCTGGATCTGGTTTCCCTGGCCATGACCGATCGAGGCAGTCGCCCACTCACCGACACCGTCGAGCGTGACAATTGCCGCTTCTTCAAACGGGGACGGAAAGAATGCGCTGGCCGCGTGCGACTCGTGATGCTCGGTGAAGACGATCTTGCGAGAGTAATCTCCATTGAGTCCACGGCGTATCTCGCGTGGCAGATGGAGTTTCTGCTTAACCCAGAGTGGCAGGGCCTGGAGAAAAGAACGAAAACCACGAGGTGCGTATGCCAGGTAGGTCTCAAGCAGGCGATCAAACTTCAGCAGCGGCTTGTCATAAAACCCCACCAGGTCCAGTTCCGTAGCGCTGATTCCTGCCTCCTGGAGGCAGTACTCGATCGCTTGCTGGGGAAAGCGGTAATCATGTTTTCTGCGGCTAAACCGTTCTTCCTGTGCCGCGGCCACGATCCTGCCATCGACGACCAGGGCCGCAGCCGAGTCATGGTAAAAAGCAGAAATACCCAGGATGGCAGTCATTTTTCCACGTCCTATTATCCCCGGATGAAATCGACCGAAAGGGATCCAGGGTGAGCACAGGGACCGATACTATCGGATTCGACAAACCACGAAAGCCGCGCTAAGACCAATCAGAGCTGCGGATCGTGGCGGCCTGCCATGAGAGGTAATTGTACCGGTTAGACCGACTTTGGGGATTCGGGCTGTCACTGGCTGGACTAGCCAAAATCAGGTGAGCGGACCAGGTGGTCAAGCGATTGCACATCGCTCCCCCCCACCAGCACGAACAACGAGTCCCCGTTTTGCCAGGCGGCCAGAGACCACTGGCCTGTGCTGGCCAGCCTTCGCAGCGGATAACTCGGAAGAGAATACCGCCGGGGCGTCTTGATCACGACCAGGTAAACCGTCCCGTGGCGTTGCGACGAGACGTCCAGCACGACTGCCCGCGAATCGAGTCCCGTGGAAAAAACCTGCCACTGCCTGGCGGCCGGAATAATACGGGGATCTATTTCGTAATCTGACGGCAACTGACCCATTACCGTGGACCAGGACCCCGGCATGCGGACCTGCTGCTCAAGACGTGGAAGCCAGCGACCAGCCCGATCTGCAAGTTCACTTGCCAGGTAAGGCGACCCCGCCTTCTCGTCTCCCTGCCAGATCACTGCCAGCGTCAGAAGCACCACCACTCCCAGCGAGACAGCCAGCAACCGGCGAGAGGCACGTGGTTTCCGAGGGACCTCGAGGTCCTGTCCGGATTGGTTGGCACGCATGACTTCTGCCGCCGCGTCGCCCGATGCCCCCTCTGCGGCAACAACCGCCATGACCGTGTCACTCAACAACCCGCGGGCCTCCTCGGTCTGCGGTCCAGCAAAGACCTGTTGCGCCAGCCGGACTTCCAGATCCCCAGGCACGTCACCCTGCCTGAGCATCTCGCCGACAAGCTGGTCAAACTCCTGCGATCGCCGCAGCAGATCACGACCATTTTCATCTAGCTGGAGTGGATCCGCATCCCGGCTTCCTGGCCGACAGGCATCAATTTCCAGTTCAATTTGTTTTCGGTCTTCGGTCATGGTTCTTTACTCTTCCCTGGCTGCCGGGAAGATCTCTTTACCCTCGCTACAAAGCAACTTGTATCGCAACTGTCCCTTGGCCCGTGACAGCCGGCTCATCACCGTGCCAATTGCCAACTGGAGGGACTCGGCAATCTCCTGGTAGGACAGATCTTCAAAATAAAACATCAGCAGCACGGTCCGAAATGGTTCCGGCATCTCGTCCAGGGCCGCCTGGAGCTGCTCCTTGTCAACATCCTCTTTCTTGATTTTCTCCGGAACCTGGTTTACATCCATCTCCAGGCTACTGCTATCCACCGGCCGGCGTCTGCGGTACATCTTGAGGAACTGGTTCCGGGTGATCGCCAGCAACCAGCCCCGTGCCCTCTCAACCTCCCTCAACTGATCGATCTTCTGGTAGGCGGCCAGGAAGACCTGCTGTGCAAGGTCATCTGCATCAGCGGCATTGCCTGACAACCGGTAACCATAGCGATAGACATCAGGATGGTACTGGTGAATCAGGCGATCAATGAGGTTCTCACCGTTCGCAGCGGCATCCTGTTGGACACGGCTCGGCACCGCTGCCAGGTTCGTGGTTTCAACAAGTGGGGTCTTGGGGGCCACTCAAAGAACTCCATCAAACTCCGCTACCAAATCGACCCGTGGAAACCTGATTTTATTCCCACAGGAACCAGAGAAACCAGCATTCTATGGCACTCACGTGCCAGTCGCATCTGTCGAATACTCCCAGGGCGTCTTTTTCCCGGCAGTTGTCGTGTTCTACGTGCTTAGACGCTGCCAGTTCAGTGAAGTTCCCTGCGAGCAACTTCTCCCTGCCTGGAAGGACTTATTCTGACATTTTTCGCGGGCGTGGAACACGACCTGCCGATTTCGCGTTACGGCGTCCTCTTTTCCCCCGCTTGTGCGACTCAACTTTTACATCCGAAACCTTTTCCCCGATGGAATCCTGCAGTTGAGTGATTCGGTCCCGGATCGCGGCAGCCCGTTCAAACTCGAGTTGATCGGCAGCCTCCATCATCTCTGCTTCCAGTTCACGGATATATTCTTCGGTGATGTACTCTTCCTCGCTGTCACGACCAACCGCCTCGTTCGCCTCGCGATGGGCGGCTACTTCACTCTCGATCCCCTGGCGGATGTTTTTCTGGATCGTTTCAGGGGTGATTCCATGCTCCTCGTTGTAGGCCTGCTGGATCGCCCGGCGGCGGGCGGTTTCGTCGATCGCCCGCTGCATCGAGTTGGTCACCTTGTCGGCATACAGGATCACCCGGGCATTGACGTGACGTGCCGCCCTGCCAATCGTCTGGATCAGGGAGGTTTCACTTCGCAGGAAGCCCTCCTTGTCCGCATCCAGGATGGCAACCATCGAGACCTCGGGAAGATCCAGTCCCTCGCGCAGCAGGTTCACACCGACCAACGCATCAAACGTCCCCTCCCGAAGGTTTCGCAACAACTCAACCCGCTCAAAGGCGTCCAGTTCGCTGTGAAGCCACTTGCAGGCGACCCCTTCCTTGACCAGGTAGTCAGAGAGATCTTCCGAGAGACGCTTGGTGAGAGCCGTCACCAGCACCCTCTCGCCCAGGGCCGCTCTTTCGCGAATCTGCCCCAGCAAATGAGGAACCTGGCCGCGGGCCGGGACAACTTCGATTTCCGGATCGAGCAGGCCGGTCGGACGGATCACCTGTTCGACCAGTTCGCCGCCAGTCCGAGAAAGCTCGAAATCGCCAGGAGTTGCCGAAACGTAGACCACGCGCGGGTTCTTCTTCTGCCATTCCTCGAACGTCAGGGGACGGTTGTCGAGTGCACTGGGAAGCCGGAAGCCATGTTCGACCAGTGTCGTCTTGCGACTTCGATCCCCGGCATACATGGCCCGTACCTGGGGCACAGTGGCATGGGACTCGTCGACAAAGAGGAGGAAATCGTCGGGGAAAAAATCGTACAGCGTGGAGGGGGGTTCCCCTGGCTTGCGGCCCGCGAGCGCACGGCTGTAGTTCTCCATGCCAGGGCAGTAACCCATTTCCTGCATCATCTCCAGGTCGAAGCGGGTACGGGCACTGAGGCGCTGGGCCTCAAGCAGCTGCCCCTCGGATCGGAATTTCTCCAGCTGTTCTTCCAGTTCCTCGCGTATCTCCGCAACCGCAGCTCCGACCCGTTCGTCCGGCATGACAAAATGCTTGGCCGGGTAGATGAACAGGTGCTGCTCACGACTGATCGTCTCACCGGTGAGCGGATTGATGATCGCCAGCTGGTCCACCTCGTCACCCCAGAACTCGATGCGAAAAGCAAATTGCTCGTAGGAAGGCCAGATCTCCACGCAGTCACCACGCACCCGGAACTTGGACCGTTCAAAGGAGACGTCGTTACGCTCGTACTGGATATCGACCAGCTTCATCAGCATCTGGTCGCGATCGACCTGCTGGCCACAAGAGAGTGCCACCATCATCTCCTTGTAATCCTGCGGTGATCCAAGGCCGTAAATGCTCGAAACGCTGGCAATGATGATCACGTCCTCGCGACTTACCAGCGAACTGGTGGAGGCAAGCCGCAGACGGTCGATCTCCTCGTTGATCGATGAATCCTTCTCGATATAGATNTCCCGCTGGGGAATGTACGCCTCGGGCTGGTAGTAGTCGTAGTAGCTGACAAAATAGTGAACCGCGTTGGTGGGAAAGAACGCCTTGAATTCGCCGTAGAGTTGCGCGGCAAGTGTCTTGTTGTGCGAGAGCACCATGGTCGGCAACTGCACCTGCTGGATCACGTTGGCCATGGTGAAAGTCTTGCCCGACCCGGTCACTCCCATCAAGACCTGTTCCGCCTGGTTCGACGTCAGNCCCTTGGTCAGGGCCTCGATCGCCGCAGGCTGGTCCCCGGCAGGTTCAAAGGGTTTGTGGAGCTGAAAACTCACGGGAAAGAAGCCTGCCTAACATTCAGGGCATTTTGGGNGTCGGATCGGGATGAGAAACAAACAGGTAAGGCCTGGCCTTCTCCCTTGTTACCGGACCAATCCCCGGTACCTGGTCAAGTTGATCGATGGAGTCGAAAGACCCATGTCGCTCTCGCCACCCTACGATCGCCCGNGCCGTCTTTTCACCAACCCCGGGCACCATAACATATTCTATCCAGGCACCCTCGTTCAAATCGATACGGTAGTCAAGCGGTGGACGGGAGCTGCCGTGAAACTCGCGGAGGTCACCCGCCACCTGAAGCAGGTGAGCCAGAAGAGCACCGCACAGCACCACGGTCAAACACAACAATGTCTGCAGATCCCTTGCTTTCCAGATCCAGTTCATCCCTCTCCCCCCTCGTTTCATCCCCCACCCGGTTGCTTCCACGCATAACTGTCCGACAATGAATCATCAGGGAANCTCCCCGGCCTGCCAAGCAAANAAAACACCACAATCTGTCACCCCCTGCCATGAACGAAATCCCTGCCACGCCTGACTACCGACAGGTCGACTGGGATGCCGAGCTGGANCATCACCTCCGCCAGCTGGTTCGCCTGGCAGTGCTGGAAGACCTGGACCGTTACCACGACTGGACCACCCTTGCCCTGGTCCCGGCAGAAGCCGAGGGCAGGGCCGTCGTGGCCAGTCGACAGCAGGGAATCCTGGCCGGCCTGGCGGCGATCCCTGTGATGCTCAACGAAATGAATACCCGGCTTAGCTGGGAGGCCGATGCCGGGGACGGGGACGCGATAAAAGCGGGGCAGCAGCTGGGACAACTGGCAGGCTCCACCCGGGACCTGCTGGTCGTGGAACGGCCGCTGCTNAACCTCGTTAGCCGGNTAAGCGGTATCGCCACGCTGACCCGGCAATTCGTTGACANCGTGGCTCACAGCGAGGCACGCATCTACGATACCCGAAAGACAACGCCCGGCTGGAGNCGGCTGGAGAAGTACGCCGTTCGTTGTGGCGGTGGATACAATCACCGCAGTGGGCTTTTTGATGGCATCCTGGTCAAGGACAATCACCTGGCAATCCAGGAGGGAGAGGGGAAGGGGAGTCCCGCCAGGGCAGTGGACAAGGTGCGGACATTCCTCCGCCAGAACCAGTCGGAGATCCCGATGCCCGAAGACCTGCTGGTGGAAGTGGAAGTCGACACGCTGGAACAACTCGAGGACCTGCTGCCGGCCAATCCGGATATCGTCCTGTTGGACAACATGTCCGTGGAGATGCTGCAGCAGGCGGTCGCGTGTCGGGACCGCCTTTCGCCAGCCACGCAACTGGAAGCCTCGGGAGGAGTCACGCTTGAGAAGGTGGCCACGATTGCCGGCAGCGGTGTGGATCGCATTAGTGCCGGGGCGCTGACGCATTCAGCAATCGCATTGGATATCGGGTTGGACTGGCCCAGCTAAAACGGCACCGGCTCTCACTCGTCGTCCTCAGCCTTCTCTTCATTTTCGAGCTCCTTGGAGTTCCCGTTCCAGCCTTCCAGCACCTCCTCGATCTGCTCATTCAGCTCATTCAGTTGTCCGATGACCTCGTCCTGGCGAGCATCCAGCTCTTCAAGCAGCGTATGGGCATTGGGAGTCGTTTCGGTCATCGAAACTCGCCACAAAGAGGAGAGAGCGGTAGAGGAGCAGGGTAAAATCCGGGCTCAATGCAATCAGGATCGGCACCAGTGGGATTGCCGGTTGACCTCTGCCCCACCAGATGACGGTTGCTCCAGTAACGTTGTCCTTTCCCGTCAGGTGGAGTTTGACGATTAGCGTCAAAACGGGCGCAATTTCGCCCGAGAACTTGACCTTTCATGTACCGAGCGATTACCCTTTCTGAGCGTGAGATACCTTTCTCCCACGATCGATTCTCCAACCCCCGAATAGAATTCCTGCCATGAAAAAAACGCTCCTGCTTCTGGTCACCCTCGGCACCTTCCTGGTTT
>PANG01000048.1 GCA_002708345.1 Planctomycetaceae bacterium
AGTCGACTGGTGTAGTCCTGCTTGTCCATCGCTCCAACGATTGGCTCACCCGCGGGTTTTCCGCCCTTGAAGAGGACCACCGTGGGAATCACCGAGACACCGTAACTGGTTGCCAGATCGGTGTGCTCGTCGACATCCATTTTAATGATGACCGCCCGGCCATCGTACTCCCCCGCGATTTCGTCGATCCGCGGTGAGAGCGTCTTGCAGGGAGGTCACCAGCTGGCGAAAAAGTCCACCAGCACTGGCTTGTCGCCGTTGATTGCTGTTTTGAATTCCGTGGCACTTGCATGAACGACTTTGTCTGCTCCGCCCAGCGATGCCCCGGTTTGATTGGTCCCATCCGAACTCCCCGGTTGCGAGCAACCTGTCAGCAGTGCGGCAGTAAAGAGAATAATCCAGCTACAGTATTTCACCTTGTTAGCTCCTGATCCTCGAAGATCCAAAAACAGTTTCTGTTGCTTGACATTAAATAGTATCGAATGAATTCAGGATCGATACTAGGCGTTAAACGTTTCGAGCAGTTTTTTCCCCGAAAAGATGTTGAGTGCATCAGCCGGCGCCAGCGGCCTGAGCGGATCCTTCTCCGGGAACCAGAGGCAATCCACAAAGTCTGCGACGACAAGACCTCCCTGCTGACCCCTGCTCGCCTCCGCGGCGAGTACATTGTCGCCAAAGAACTGCATCAGCAGCTGGGGCTGGACATCACTAAAGTCATTTTCCTCGATGAATTGAGCCAGTTGCTTTCTCTCCGCTTCCAACCTCTCACCGAGCTCGGCGACGTCCCACTGGCAGATCTCCTCGTGCTCCACATCTGCTCCGGCAAAGAGTGCATAAATATCTTCGATCTCCAGGTGTTCCAGGTTGGCATGGACGGCTGCAGTGGCAGGAGCAGCAATGCCCGTGTTGCGGTACTCCCCGGTATCAAACTGGTAGAAAAACTGGAACAGGAAACAGTCGACCGGTTGTTCGAATCCTGGCCAGTACTGCTGTCGCTCGTCGAGCAGCAGCATGCCGCCCGGTGGGATGCCGACGTTTTCTGGTTGAGCGAGCCAGAGGGCGAGTTCACTTTCCTTCCTGGCCGCCATGTTGACGAGCGATGGGTCGAGCTGGTCCTCGATACCAAGTTCCTCGGCGTACTGGATGACACGCAGCCGCACGACCGGTTCACTGGCCAGGCCAAGCAGCATCTCCCGGCCCTCCTCCTCGCCAAGGCCGGCAAGAGCTGCCGCCGCCTCGGTACGCAATCGGCGGTGAGGGAGCTGGCAGGTGAGACGGAGAACAGAAATCGAGGTATCGCTGGCAATCAGTGCCATCGCATCACAAAGGGACACGGCCATCGCGATACTGTTGGCCACCGTTGAATGCAACTGCTGCAGTGATTCTTCTGGCTCGGCCGGCCTCTCCGGCATCTTTTCAAGATGATGGTTAATGCCATGCAGGAGTGTCTCCAGCTGGCTCACTCGCTCCCTGGCAGGGTGAGAATCCAGCAGGTTTTGTCGGGTCATGTAGTTAGCCATGTCCAGTACTGCCACGGCGATGCTTGGATGGGCGAGGCCATCCAGCAGGCGGGGAAAGAGAATGCCGGTATTTTCAGGGGGCGCCAGGATGAGTGGCCCCAGTACCAGGTCGACAGCAGTACTTTCAGATGGAGGAGAATTCACCAGCAGTTCCACGAGAATCTTGAGTGCTGTTTCATCCCTCTGCAGGGAGAGCAATGAAAGCACATGCTGGGATGTCTGCCAGTCGTTATCAAGGCAATGGTAGAGCGATTCCAGCAGGGAGAGCTGATCGGAATTGAATCTGCCAGCGGTCGGCGGCCTCAGCCAGTTGGCAAGTTCACCAAGAAAGAACCGCAGCTGGTTCCGTGCTGGAACGCTGGTATCGGCTGCCTGCTGGTTACAGCCCTTCAGCAGTTCACTGAGACCCTCTTGTGTGGCGGCAGGAAGCCAGTCAGTCAGGAGCTGCCTGGCCTGGTTGCGGAGATTATCATCGGCCAGTGCATCAATGGACTGGATTACTGTTTTAAGTGGATCTTTCATCGTCTCTTGAGCGTAACGTAAAGCATATCAGCGGGGGAGGGCGGGATCCCACCTTGACGTGACCCCGTATTAACGGGGAAACTCCATGCATAAGAAAAATGGAATAAAAGGTCACGCTCTATTAGAATGACGACGATCCCCGACGGGATGATGCACAAATCAAGCAATTCGTGCGCACTGTCGAGAAGCCTGTCGGCCCCCACCTTGCCGCACTCCCCGGCCCGATCGCGTCCAGAAAGTAAACGGTAACTGAATTGTCCACGGAACAGGAAGAACAACTTCGTTTCAAGGATATGGATCTCTCCGAGTCCATGCTCAAGGCCCTCGACCATGTCGGCTACGAGTTCCCCTCGGCGGTTCAGGAAGGGGTCATCCCCCTGGCGCTTGAAGGCTATGACGTGATGGGACAGGCCCGAACCGGGACCGGGAAAACGGCAGCCTTTGCCATCCCGATCATCGAGCAACTGGCCTCCTCGGAAGAGATTCCGAAGCCCCAGGCAATCGTTCTTGTTCCCACGCGCGAGCTGGCGCTGCAAGTGACCAACGAGGTGGAACGACTCTCTTTTGGTCAACAAATCAACACGGTGGCAGTCTATGGTGGTGATCCGATCCACCGGCAGATCACCCGGCTCAAGCAAGGTGTCCAAATCGTAGTAGGAACCCCGGGACGAGTCCTGGACCATATCCAACGGGGGACGCTTGATCTTCGCGATGCCTGGTGTGTTGTGCTGGACGAGGCAGACCGCATGCTGGACATTGGTTTTCGGCCTGACATTGAGCGGATCCTGCGAAAGTGTACTTATGAAAATCGGCAGACACTTTTGATGAGTGCTACGGTGCCGGTGTCGATCCAGCAGCTTGCCCAGAAGTACATGTACGAGCCAGAAATGCTCGACTTCTCGCCCGAGGATATTACGGTTGATACGATCGACCAGTACTATTTTACCGTGGAAGAGGGAAGGAAGTTCGAGTTGCTTGAGCGGCTTCTCGAGAGAGAAGAGCCGGACCAGGCAATTGTCTTTTGTCGGACCCGACGAAGGACGGACCGGATAAACGAGCGGTTGTCGAAGAAGAGTAGCCAGGTGGAGGGCATTCATGGTGACATGCCACAATCACGGCGGACCCGGGTGATGCAGAAATTCCGCGACGCACAGGTCAAGATCCTTGTCGCCACCGATGTGATTGGCCGAGGGATCGATGTGACGGGAGTCTCGCATATTATTAACTATGATACTCCCCAGTACTGTGATGATTACGTTCACAGGATTGGTCGAACAGGGCGGATGGGCCGCGAGGGTGTTGCCTATACTTTCGTTTCGACCGAAGAGGGTAAGCTGCTGACGCAGATCGAGATAAGGGTGAACCAGTTGCTTGAGCGAGGTGAGATGGAGGGTTTCGAAACCGTTGCCCGCCAGCCGCTGGAGGAGCAGAAGGAAAAGAAAGCGCCGCCCGCGTCTCTCATGAAGAGACCACCGAAACGATATCGCCGAGGGGTATAAGCATGCGAAGCCGGTTGCCGCAGATCGCCATCCCGCTGGCCATCTGCTGGCTGCTTTCTGGCTGTGATCCGGCACCCCCTTCCAGCGCAGAGAACTCGACTGTCTCGCACCCTCCAGCCACCAGGCCAGCAGCTCCCCCGCCGTCGCAGCCTGACAGCAAGCCAGTTGCACGGCCGGGATCAACCGGCGTTGAACCGGCCCCCGATCCAGCTCCACTGCCAATGGATCCCGAGGTTCCCCGTAGCCCGCTGCCGATCCAGATTTCCGAAACGGACAATACGGGTCCACCCACCGTGGACCAGCAGCGTGTCAAGGCAGCAGGATTGCGGGTCATGGAGGGGAAGTCGATTGCGATCTACACCGACATCCCGGCCAATCCTGCCATTGATGAACTCCCCCGGGTGTTCGATCTCGCTGTCACACAGTGGTGCGACTACTTTGACGTGCCGGTTGACAAGACAGGGGACTGGAAGGTGATCGGGTGCCTGATCAAGGACAAGAAACGATTCGAACAGGCGGGGTTGTTGCCGGACGGCCTGCCACCATTTTCCCATGGTTATAGTGGTGAGTTTCGAGTCTGGTTTTACGATCAGCCGAGTGATTACTATCGTCGCCACCTGCTACTGCACGAGGGGACCCACTCGTTCATGGTGCATTTCCTGCAGGGAGGAGGGCCGCCCTGGTATATGGAAGGGATGGCCGAACTGCTCGGTACACACAGCTGGGATGGAGAAAAGCTCCTCTTGCGGTCCTTCCCGCAAGACAGGAGCGAGACCCCCTACTGGGGGCGAATCAAGCTCGTCAAGGCTGACATGGCGGCAGGCCGAGGTATGCCCTTGCGGGCGATCATGAATTATGGAGCGAATGCCCACCTGAAAGTGCAGGCCTATGGCTGGTGCTGGGCCGCCGCGGCCTTCCTGGATTTTCATCCTGAATTCCAGGATCCCTTCCGCAAGATGATTCGCCATAGCCGGGATTCGTCCGGTGAGTTTTCCGAACAATTTCTCCATTCCGTGGAAGACGAGTGGCCACGACTTCACCAGCAGTGGCAGCTTTTTGCGGTCAATATCGAGTATGGCTATGACATTCCCCGTGAGGCGATTACCAGCACGCCGGTGATGGTTCTCCCCGATGAGGGTGGCACGGTTACCCTGCAGGCGGACAGGGGGTGGCAGTCGACAGGTTACGAGGTTCCCGATGGAACCCGCCTGNAGCTTNNAGCCAGCGGNCGTTTCCAGCTGGCAACGGATCCCGCGCCCTGGATCAGTGAAGCAGATGGTGTCACGGCCAGGTATTACAAGGGCAAGCCCCTGGGCAAGCTGTTGGCCGCTGTAGACCGACCGGGTGATACGGCGCAGGGATTGACACGTCTTGTCCGGCCGGAAGCGATTGGCTCGTCGGGCACGCTCGATTGCCAGCAGGGGGGGGTCCTTTACCTGCGCATTAACGATGCCCCCTCAGGGCTGTCAGACAACCAGGGACAGCTGACCGTGAAGATCACCCATGCCACGGCTCCCTAGTTGTCGGCGCTGGTGAGCCGGAAAGAAGAGGATCACTCCTTCTCTTGCGATTTGGCCAGCGCGTCCTGGAAAACCTTGAGCATTCGCAGCATTTGCTGCGAACTGGGGTCGATATTGACTGCCTGCTGCTGGGTCTTGACTGCTTCGGCATAGTTGCCCGCCGCATAGTAGCAATGCCCGAGAGTATCGAGGTAGCTGGAAGAGCCTGGCCGCAATTCCAGCGATTTAAGGCTGCAGCGAACGGCTTCCTTGTAATCCCCAATGGTGTTGGATGCCAGCCAGGCAAACTGGTTGTTTGCCCCGGCCAGCTTTCTTTTCGCCGTCTCTCTTTCCGCATCGCCACTGATCCGGTAGGCGTTTTCATAGAGTTCGATTTCAATGCGGTGATGTTCGATTGCAGCCTCGATCAGGGTCAGCGTTTTCTTCTTGAACGCTTCATCTGCCTGCTTGAAGCGGTGCATGGCAATCAACACGTCACCGTCACTGGGATCCGACTGGATTGCCTCTTCCAGCAGCTTCCTCTGTTCATCGAACATGCTGGCCTGCTTCCGTGCCATTGCCAGGAAATACAACCGTCGTGATGTGATGCCTGCTGGTGTGCGGCCAAAGACCTGTTCCACATGCTTTTGAACCCGTTCATCCTTGACGGCTTCCATGGCCCCCTCAAGCACACTGGCTGCCTCGACTTCTTTTTCCTGGTCGTGAAGCATCTCGCTCAGGAGAAAACGAGCATAAAGGTTGTCCTGGGATTTCAAGTCTGCTTTTTCAAGGACCAGTCGGAACTCCTCGATAGACCAGCGGACGAGGTTTTGCTTTTGCAACTGGATCGCTATCAGCGTATGGGCCCGGGTGTTCTCCGGGTCAATCGCTCGTGCACGTGCCGCCACCTCGTCGGCCTGCAGCGGATCTCCTTCTCTTAAATGGGACTCGGCCAGGCGGTAGATCAGGAAGGGATTCCTGGAAAATTCACTGGGGAAACGCTCCGCGACATCCTGGACAAGGGACCAGACCTCGTTGTCGACAAGCCAGTCCACCATCTCCAGCAGCTGCTTGCTTGTTCCGTCGAGCAAGTTAATTGTCCGCCGCAGTACAGCCAGGGACTGTTCCTTCCGGTCAATCGTATCCAGCAGCGTGGCATACTCTCGCAGCAGGTCTCGCGTGATCTCTCGGCTTGTCTCTCGCGGGAACTGGGTCAGCGTGGTTTCTTCCTGGCGGCAGATCTGTTCCCATTGATCGAGTGCCGATTCAGGGTCTTTCAGCGTTTTTGCATGAACCCGTATCCAGCCAGCCGCGGTCTGGGCACTCTGTCGTACTGCATCATGCAGACGATCCGCCAGCGCCGATGCCTGGGACTCGTCAGCGGGCCTCTCCTGCTGGATGATCAACAGGGCCGCGTACTTGGAGAGTGGAGACGTGGATTCGTAACGGACCATGCGACAGAGAACCAGCTGCCCCTGGTCCTGGCTTGCCAGTTCCTCCATCCGGTTGCGTCGCTCCTCGGGACTCCTGTCACCGTAACCAACCAGGATGCGACGAATCATCGCCGGGTCATATTCCCGGCTCCACTGGATACGCATGCTTTGCACCAGGTAGCGGGCTCGCTTGGCAACCTCGATATCGTCGTGCTGCTGGGCACGGTGGACAGCATCGTAAGCGGTCAATCCAAGCTGTCTTAGCTTTCGCTGGGCAAACTCCCGCCGGTTGAAATTATCATGCCCCAGTTGCTCTATCAACGAGAGAATGCGTTCTTCAAGCCGCTGACTATCCGTGTCGGGATTCTCCATCGCAGGCGCGACCTGGAAAATGGCGATCGCAAGCAACCACGCCAGGCAGCTGGGGAGAATCGTAAAGAGGGTTTTTCTGGGTGTCATGGAGGACTCCCCGGGGCACACGGTTTGAATCTACAGGATACCCCACTTTTTTGCCGGGCGGCAAGCTCGAAGACCTGGGTTACTCTTCCATCTGCTCGATATACTGTCGCAACCGTTCAACCTCATCGGTCACATCCTTGAGCTTGAGCATGTTTTCCACCCGCTTGACCAGCTCCACCTGGTTCACCGGTTTTGAAAGGAAATCATCGGTACCGGCCCCGACCGCTCGTTCAATATCCCCGATTTCATTTAACGCTGTCACCATCAGGATCATGATCTTGCTGGTCTGGGTATCTTCCTTGAGCTGCTTGCAGACTTCAAATCCATTGAGCCGTGGCATCATCACGTCAAGCAGGATCAAGTCAGGCTGGAAGGACTCCACCTTGTCAAGCGTGTCCTGGCCATCGACCGCCAGCTCGATCTGGCAGTCCACCTCTTCAAGGTAGGCCTGCAATAACTCACAGTTGGCGGGATTATCATCCGCGATCAGGATTCGGTTGTTTTCGGTCATGATGTTTTTCACCCTGCCTGGAGAGCCCCGGTGCTATCGGCCGGGACAGGGAAATTCTCGCACATTTGGGATACCGACTGGCTGATTGTCTCGTGAAGGCCTGTCTCGTCGGGGGACTGGAGTGCCTGGATCATCCAGTCGCCGATCTGACGCATTTCTTCAGGCTCCATGCCCCGGGTGGTAAGTGCCGGGGTGCCAACCCGGATACCCGAGGGATCCACGGGCTTGCGCTCGTCAAATGGAATCATGTTCTTGTTGACCGTGATACCACATCGCCCCAGTGCTTCCTCGGCCAACTGGCCGCCGATACCAAGTGGGGTGACATCCACCAGCAGCAGGTGATTGTCGGTGCCTCCACTGACCAGTGCGAGGGGGCTGGCAGAGAGTGTTTCTGCCAGTGCCTGGGCGTTGTCCAGGACAAGCTGGGCGTAATCCCGGAAGTCATCTTTCAGGGCCTCGCCAAAACAGATCGCCTTGGCTGCGACGATATGCATCAGGGGGCCTCCCTGCAGTCCCGGGAAGACACTCCGGTTGATCTCCTTGGAGTATTCTTCACGGCAAAGGACCAGTCCGGAGCGAGGGCCCCGCAGCGTCTTGTGTGTTGTGGTGGTGACGAAGTCAGCGACCGGGATCGGGTTGTGGTGCAGTCCGGCTGCAACCAGTCCGGCATAGTGGGCCATGTCAACAAACAGGCGTGCCCCGACGTCCTCGGCGATCTCGGCAAAGCGATCGTGTGGGATTTCCCGCGGGTAAGCACTTGCCCCGGCCACGATCAGCTTCGGCTTGTGTTCACGGGCCAGGCTGGCAACCTGGTCGAAGTCAATTCGATGGGAGTCGGCTGTCACCCCGTAACTAATAAAGTTGTAGAGGCGACCAGAAATATTGAGTTTCATGCCGTGGGTCAGGTGGCCGCCATGGGCGAGGTCCAGTCCCAGCACGGTATCCCCCGGCTGGAGGGTTGAGAGGTAAACAGCCATGTTTGCCTGGGAACCGGAATGTGGCTGGACATTGGCAAACTCGGCCCCGAAAAGCTGCTTGGCCCGCTCGCGGGCTAGCTCTTCCACCACGTCGACATGCTCGCAGCCGCCATAATAACGCCGTCCCGGGTAACCCTCGGCATACTTGTTTGTAAGCACGCTTCCAGCTGCTTCCATGATCGCCGGGCTGGTGTAATTCTCACTGGCAATCATCTCCAGGCCATCTCGCTGGCGATCAATTTCCGACTGGATTGCTTCCCATACCTGGGGGTCATTGCGCTGAATGGCATTCATGGGAGTTGCTCAACGAAGCGGTTTTCGATCTTTCATCCTCAAGGCGACAGTGCATTGTTGGAGGAAGAGGGGAATTCGTCAATGATGGGATTCGGGGGCCGATTGCCCGGCCCATCGGCAGAAAGCCCGTACCAGGAATCTGCCTCAGGGCAGCTTGAACAGCGACTGGCTCTTGACGATCGCATGGTCGTCCGGAAAGGTATGAAAGGCCTGCAGCAGCATGCTACGTGCCCGCGTCTCGACGTGAATGTAACTCAAGGCTCCCATTGCCATCCGGCCACTCGAGTTAAACGTGTAGAGCATCCCTTTCTTCTGGCCATCCGCCGTGAGTTCCTGCTGAAAGGTCCAGAAGACATCGGTCGGCACCTGTTCCAGCTGAAATGTTGTCTGGTAACTCATTCCCCCGTGGCATTCTACCTCGTCACTTTGGTCGCCCTTGAGGGGATGAGAGAGCAGGCGGCGGCGCTGGGGAAGCGGGTGCTGAGCAGATGTAGCGACTTCCGAAAGCGTAATCCCCTGGTATCGCCAGGTCACCACGTGCCCGGCAGAGGTGATTTGTACTTTTGCGGAGTAGTCACCGCGTTCCACTTCCTGGGTCTTGAAGACCTGGAATAATTCCGGATGAAGAACACGTCCGTAGAGCTGGAAAACCAGTTCCGCGACCTTGGGCCTGACAGATAACACGGTGATAAAATGTCCCCTGGCGATAATCCTGANATCCTGCCGGATCGATCCGGCNCTGCCATTNCAGCGGACGNATTATANGCGGGGTGGCCCGGCGGGACAAAGATCAGTTGATCGAGCGGTTTACCAGGCNAGGGTGCAGATGTCGTACATNGCGTGCGTGCCCGCGGCAATGCCGAAACCCCGTTTCAGGAAGAGCGTGGCAAAGAAGATGCCAGCCAGCGTACGGAAGACAAAGCTGTAGGGATTGAATGGGTCACCCACGCTGGAAAACAGGTCGTAGTGGGCGAGGGAAAACAGCAGGCTGCTGAGAATCACCGCCCAGACCGAGGCGGTTCGCTTGCGGCAGCCCCACCAGGCAAGCAGGCCAAGGATTGCCGGCACCAGGATCAGGCGGAAAAGAAGTTCCTCGTAGATTCCGGCACCAAAATATCCGCAGACGGTTGCCGGCAGGTTGCTCATCGAGAGTGATGCCTGGAAGGGGGTGGTCGTCCAGAAAAAGAGCATTGCCAGCAGGCGTGCTGAAAAAAGCAGGATCATGCCCAGCGCCAGTGACTCGACCCACATACCCAGCACCACGCGGTTCTCGATTTTCCAGCGGGTCCGGCTGGTGTAATGCCAGCCCAGCAGGATCGCTGCGGCCAGGACGGGAAGCAGGAAGTACTGGCCAAAACCAAGCAGGATCAGCAACTCTCGTAACCATGCATCCGCCCCGTTACGCATGGCCTGCTGACCAAAACAGAAGATCCCTGCCTCGTAGGCCAACAGCATGGGAGTGATGAAAACCAGGCTTGTGAGTGGGCGAGCCGATTCGGACCGGTAATTGGCGGGTTGAATATCCATGGTCACAGTTGCCTGCCCTTGCAGTGTTTATTACCAGGCAGTCCAGCCGCCGTCGATGATCAGGTTCTGTCCCGTCATGTAACTGCTCGCATCGCTTGCCAGGAAGACGATCACCCCCTTGAGTTCATGGTTGTTCCCCATCCGTTTCATCGGCAGTTTCTCGCACAGCCGCTCGACCATCGCTGCCGGTGCCGATTCCGGGTTGGGAAAAGGGCCCGGGCTGAGACAATTGACGCGGATGTTGTCGCTGGCCCAGTAGGCAGCCAGGTGGCGGGTCATGTGCACGATTCCTCCCTTGAGTGCGTGGTACCCAACCGGGCTGGCATCGCAGATTCCCTCGTAAGCATCCGGGTACGATCCGACCACCCCGTACATCGACCCGATGAGGATGATGTTGCCGGCTGCCGACCTCTCGCTGAGGTGATCATGCAGGCGGCGGGCAAGGAGAAAGAAACCAGTTGCGTTCTGGAGTTGCCGGTTGAATTGCTCGGCAGTGACCGTTGTCAGGTCCCCCCCAGCGGCCTCGTTGCCGTTGTTGATAAGGATGTCAACATGGCCCGCCAGGGAAACAGCCTTGTCGAATCCGCGATCAATCGAGTCGGGGTCCATGTGATCCAGCTCGATGCCGAAGTGATTGCCGCCGATTTTTTCCAGTTCGGCGGCGATCTGTTGAGCTCGCTCTGCCTTGCGACTGCTTGCAATCACGGTGGCCCCGGCTTCCACAAGCGCCCGGCACATGGCAGATCCGAGATATCCNCCGGCACCGGTGATCAACACGANCCTGCCTGTCAGATCAAAGAGGTCGTCCACGTGGCGTTCGCTTGTCATNGCAGCGGTCCTTCTTCGGATGNGGTGGTTCCTGGTATCTCGGTNATTTCCTGCCAGCTGCCAGTGTCCGCAGCAGCCAGAATTGCCAGGTTAGCCTGGAGTGTCTGCACCCCCTCGGCCAGGGTGCAGGAAACAGGGCTTCCCTTTTCAGCTGCATCCAGGAACATCCTGGCCTGCCTGACAAAAAGATCATCCCGTTCCAGCGAGACTTGGTTTTCAAGGACCCAGTCGTTGCCAGGGGTGACCATGCTCTTCCATAACTGCTCGTGTGCCTCGTAACGGACAACACCCTTCTCGCAGACAACCTGGATGCGGGTTTCATTGGGAGCCTGGTGCTGGTTCAGCGTGTAGCTGGCCATCACCGATCCGTGCCTGCCAATCACGTGGACCGTGTCCTCCACGTTGACCCCGTCAAGTACCAGGCGGTCACAGTCGGCGGCGACGTACCGCAGGGGTCCCACGAGCCACTCTGCCGTGTTGATCGAGTGAGTGAGGCCATCCTGGATGGCCCCGCCACCGGTCTCCCGGTCACGGTAGTATGTTTCTCGAAAAGCAGGCCGGTAGGTGGGGAAATGCTGTCCACCCTGGACAATTAACTCCAGGGGTTTGCCNAAGCGGCCGGAGTCGATCGCCTGTTTCATTTCGACGAGCATCGGGTTCTGTCGACTGACGTAGGCANCCGCGACGACTCGTTCGGCCTGTTCCACTTCCCAGCAGAGNTGATCAACACCGTCNGTTGATGTTCCCAGGGGTTTTTCCACCAGCACATCCGTACCAGCCAGCACCAGCTGGCGGGCGATCGGAACGTGGAGCGGTGCAGGGGTACAGATAACAGCGATGTCCGGTGGATTCTGGAGTGCCTGTTCCAGGGCGACGTGAGATTCCACGCCATANGTATCCGCAACGCGNAGCCGGACATCCCGNTTGAGTTCACATATCTGCACGTCTGCTCGACCGGTGTTGAGAAAGCAGCGGGTGTGCCGCTCGCCAATCGAACCGGTGCCAATNATCAGGACTCNGTGNATTTTGGGCATCGATTACCTGTCATTCTCCGGTTTCTGATGCTGGCCCAGCCAGGCGGTCGCAGCCCGGGCGACACCTTCATGGCCGCCCTCGAAAATGGTAACACGCGACTGGCCGGCCTCTCGCCTCAGGTAAATCTNGCGGCCCAGCGATGGGTCGGTGACNTGGTCGGANGGAGCGGNTTTCAGGAGNCGGCCATTGACGGCCCCGATCTGGCTGATTTCCTCCTCGCTTATTCCCCTCTCGCCGGCAGCCCGGGCGATCACGTTGAAGGCTTCAAGTGAATGGCGGACCGGCACGCTGCCCTTGTGGCCGTCATGAACACCGGCAGCAATGTCGAGCGGAACGGGGAGGGAATGCCTGAGCCACGTGAGGGGCGATCGCTGGCGGTATTGCCTGTCAATCAGCCGGCTTTCCCCGGCAGCTCCACCACAGCAGAGCCGCATCATTTTACCGTAATTGCTTTCCTGGTGCCGATGATACCAGGCACCCAGGTCACTGATGCCGACCCAGGCACTTGCTGCCGCCCAGGTTCCAGGGTGGCGGCCCACCATCAACATCGTCATGTGTCCGCCGCCAGAAACACCAGTCAGGTAGATGCGGCGCCGGTCGACCTGGTGCTTCTGGCAGGCCCACTCAACCGCGTCCAGGATGTCCTGCTGAGCCAAGCGTGAACCGCAGGCATCGGGATGCCGGTTGGCACCCCTGAAATGGGGAAAAAGATAAATCCAGCCGAGCCTCTCCGCTTCCGCTTCCAGCGGCATGTTCCGCTGTTCCACGTCGCCACTCCAGGTATGGAGTGAAACCAGCAGGGGGGAGAGGGCCGGTTGCTTGAGGTAACGGTCGGGCAGAATCAGGTAACAGGGTTGGTTGCTTCCGTCGATCGAGCTCGTCACGGAGATCTTTTTCCGCTCGGCAGCAGGAAGGCCGGCAGAGACGAGCAGAAGCAGGAGCAGAACTTGATAGCAGGGAGTGAGCTGTTTCATCGTTTTGGCCTCTTGTCACCCAAGGGCATTCATGAACCCGGAAGTATGACACTTGGTGTCGGTTGCAGGTAGTCTGGATTGAGACGCCGAGCCTTGATGCGAACATAGGGAGCAATATACATGGCGCGGTGGCCAAAACTGCCATGTTCTGCGTCTGGCTTTCCATGTACCGGTTCGGTCAGATCCTCGATGACGAATCCACAGCGGCAGAGGTCGCCGAGGATCTCCTCCCAGCGGTGTAGGTACTCGAGAGTTCCTTCCTCGCGGAGNNGGCTGTTGCCNACCTGTGGCAGAGAACCCTGGCGGTAGTAAGGCTCAGTGATCTCGTATCCCGAGACCGAGGGTTCCATTCCNGACTGCAGGTTCGTCGGTTGCTTGTGCTGACTGATATAGAGGCCTCCCACCCGAAGCACCCTGGCGACTGCCTGGTAGACNGGCACGATGCTGGGAAGGTAGCAGCTGCTGACCGGATGAATNACCAGGTCAAATTCACCCTCGCCAAACATCTTCAGGTCATCCATCGAGGTTTCCACCGTGCGAACGTCCAGTCCCCGCTCGGCGGCAACCAGCCGGTCCAGTTCCAGCATTGCCGGGCTGAGGTCGACCACCGTCACATCCGCTCCAGCCTCTGCGTAGATGACAGCATGCTTGCCGCCACCCGCGGCCAGGCAGAGTAGCTTGAGACCGCGGATGTTCCCTCCCAGCCAGCCAATGGCATCCACCGTCGAGAGNGGGTCAACCAGGTCTTCATCCTTGGCNGGGCGGGTAAACCGGTTTTTCTTTTCAACCAGGCGGTCCCAGGCCTGGCGATTGTGCTGACATGCCCTGTCACGTTCGCCCTTGTTCATTGGAGTANCACCCTGCTCTCGGAATTCTCATCTCGCTGGCAGGCCAGCGCCATCCAGTCGATAGAGGAGGGGAGGCTCCCCTGGAATTCGACCTCGGCAAGCAGGGGTGGGATCGCNTGCCGCTGGATCAGGTGGCGATTTGACAGGCTGCTCTGGTCCGCGCTATCGCCCGCCTGCTGGTTGAGGATGATCCCTGCGACAGTAAGTCCCTCACGAAAAGTTGTTGCCGTGACGAGCGTTTGCAGCAACTGGTTTACCGCTCCCAGCTGATTNGGNACGACCACGATCAGCGGATAACCGAATTCGAGGGCCAGGTCAGCAACAAAATCCTCGTCGCTGATGGGGGAAAGAAGACCGCCACTTCCCTCCACCAGTACCACGTCATGGTTATCCTGCCAGCACTGAATGCCGCTGCGAAGTAACTCCGGGTCGACCTTCGTACCTTCCTGTTCTGCCGCGAGCGGGGGTGCAAGGGGAGCCTCGAAGTACTGGGGACAGACCTCCTCGAGCGAACGGGGTTTCCCGGCCGCTTCCCAGATTGNCAGCGCGTCAGCTGCAACTCGCTTGCCATCGACCAGGTCGCAGCCACTTGCAGCAGGCTTGTAGACACCTACCTTTTTCCCTGTCGCGAGAAGCGCTGCAGCGATCTGGGCAGTGACGTAGGTCTTGCCGACCTCGGTATCGCTACCGGCAATAAACAGACCTGCTGGTTGCTGAACGGTCATGGGTGATAGGGTAACATTGCCGGAAGGGTGAGAAAATGGCTGGGCCAGTCCGAACGACCCTGGCAGCCTCCTGTTTTGTCCTTCATCCCTTTTACCCGANGCCTGCCTGCAAGAGAAAGCAAAGCCGACCATGACAGGAAAGCCGATTCACGAGGTTGTAAGTTGCATGGGCCAGCCCGTGGCGGGGAATCCTACCGAGTTCATGTTCGAGCGAGCCTTTGCGGCAGCTGGGCTGGACTGGCGGTACGTGACGTTTGAGGTCCCGCCAGGGAATCTCGAGGCAGCCCTGGCCGGAATGCGTGCCATGGGTTTTCGTGGCGGGAACTTCACGATTCCCCACAAGGTCTCGGTGATCCAGTACCTGGACGGGTTAAGCAAGGCGGCGGAGTTGATGGGAGCAGTCAATTGCGTGAATGCAAGCGGGGGAGAGTTGATTGGTGAGAACACCGACGGCAAGGGATTTGTCGCCTCTCTCAAGGAACTGGTGCAGCCAGAGGGAACACGCGTGGTGATCCTCGGCGCCGGGGGAGCGGCCCGGGCCATCTCGGTTGAACTTGGGCTGGAGGGTGTTNCCGAGATCGTGGTGGTAAACCGAACAGCAGCACGGGGAGAGGAACTGGTTNACTTGATCAATGGCCGGGTTGGTGTTCCCGCACGGCTGGAGAGTAGCGATGGAGTGGATTATGCTGTCCCGCCGGGGACCGATATCGTNATCAATGCCACCTCGATCGGGCTGGGTGATGCCGAGGCCCGTGTGCCGCTGGTAGTCGAGAGCCTGGNGCCATCGATGGTCGTGGCAGACGTGGTGTTTAATCCCCCGCAAACAAGGCTGCTGCGAGATGCCGCCGATCGCGGATGCCGGATCCTGGACGGGCTCGGNATGCTTGTTAACCAGGCCGTGATCGGGTTCCGCATCTGGACGGGGGTTGAACCGGATGCCAGCGTGATGCGTGAGGCATTGGAAGAGTACCTCGGCCTCTAGCTTTCCCCTGCCACCTCGATCCCGGCCAGGCGACCGCTGGTCATTGCCCAGGCGATGTGAAGGCCATGGCTCCAGAGCACCATGCCNCCCAGGCCGACCTGGCCAGCAGCATAAAGTCCCGGGATCGGCTGGTCCTGCTGATCCAGTACCTGGAGTCGCTGGTTGATTGCCGCGCCCCCCTCGGTGGTTGTGAAGTAGGCCTTGACGGGACCGAGTAGCAACCAGGGAGCGGTAGCCAGTGGCGAGGCAGCCCCCGGCCTTCCATGNGAATCGACTGTCCCNTCCCGGGCATGCTGGTTGAATTGCTCGATGCTGNCCTTGAGAACGGTCGCATCGAGGCCGCGGAGCTGGCAGAGTTGCTCGATCTGCGTGCCGCTGGCGGTGACGTCGGGTCGAAGCCGAAGGTAATCATCGACATAGGCATAGGCGATATCAGGAGCCGTGGAAATGAACTTGGGCCAGCGGGAATACTGCTCACAGAGCCGGCCGTCAAGGAGCAGGTAGGCAGTCTTCCCCGGCTGGCTGGCNACGGCGATTTCTCTTTCCGGCCAGGACAACTCGTTGACGAACCGCTCTCCCCGTGAGTTCACCAGGATCGCACCATCCTGGAAGAGTGCGTCCTCCGGGTGCTGCCAGGTCACCAGCAGTCGCTTGATGAATCGGTTGATCATCCAGCCAGGCATTCGCTCGGCAAGCCAGCCCATGATGCGGGAGGCAAATCCGCTGGCCGGNAGCCATTGCTGAAANGGCTTGCTGGAGTGTGCTACCAGCCGCANCTCCGGACCATAAGTNATATCCATGTTGACGAGCCTGGCTCCCACCTGCTCGGCAAGCTCGTGTCCGTGTCCCAGGGCGTGTGGATTGATGCCCTCGATCTGACGGTATTTCTCCCCCTTGTGATGGGCAATTATCCCCGGGTTATTGGCATAGTCACCTGTTGCCAGGATAACGCCGCGGNGAGCNCGCAGNTGGCGGACGCCAGNTCCCTGGCGAAATTCAACTCCAGTAACCCGGCCATCGTCCAGGACCAGGCGGTTGACATCGGCCCCGGTAATGATCGTGACTCCNCGCCGCCTGAGTGCCAGTTGAAANCGTGCGACNTAGGCCTTTGCTCCCGGAACCACATTGTGCATGCGGGGACAGCGATTCGGCGGTTCGGGACTGGGGCCAACATAGTTCAGGCCAAGCTCTTCCTGAAGCCAGTGCAGGGTNTCGGCCGCNTGTTCCAGGAAGAAGCGACGAAGTGGCTCGTTGTTGCGGGCCTCGATGNCAGGATCAGCAAAGAGAGCGACATCCTCNGCATGGTTCGCCGGGTTGTCGTCAATTCCAGCTCTCTTCTGCCAGCGCGTCCCGGCAGCAGTAAATGAACCGACGGCGATCCCGGTTGTGCCGCCCGCCTGGGGTCGTTTTTCCAGCAGTGCCACGCTGGCTCCGCTTGTGCTTGCGGAGTAGGCAGCGGCCAGTCCCGCTCCGCCCCCGCCGATAACGATGCAGTCATACGAATCGGACATCTTGTCTGCCCCGCGCTACCGGACCGGCCTGGCAGCGGAATGGTGATCAAAGATGGCACGGAAANGCTGGCGGTTCTCCTGCCGGTAATGCCTGGATTGTTCCACCAGTTGACGCGGATCATCATAACCGAGCAGGAATGCCAGCTGGGAGAGTCCCTTGTTGTCCTCGGGCAGATCGTGGCGAGCGGTGGTGTTCATCAGGCGCAAGCCGGACTCGATNCTGCGCAGCAGGTCGTAGGACTGGCAGAGCACNCGGCAGTCCTCTTCNTCCAGGTGGCCCTCGTCACGCAGGGCCTGCAAGGCATCAAGTGTTCCCTGCACCAGGACGGCGGGGGAGCGGGCAGCATACTTGAGCTGTAACATCTGAGCGATCACTTCCACGTCCACCGTTCCCCCGGGCCCGCGCTTGATATTGTGAACCGAGGCGGTCTGTTCCAGGTCCATCCGCTGCTGGAAAATCTGCGNGGCCGACTCGTGTGACCAGGGGGTGGACTGCACGGCCTGGCGAGCAATCTCCTCGCTCTGCAGGCAGGCGGATTCTGTTCCGTAAATTGCACGTGCCTTGCACAAGAGCTGTCGCTGGGAAAGGGGTGCATCACCGGAGGCAAAGAACTGTCGCATGTCCTCAAGGGAGACGGCCAGCGGGGCATGGGGTGAGGTGGCCCTCAGGTTTCCGTCCAGCTCCAGCAAGCGACCAAGTGGTCCGTGCTGGGAGCTGACCTGGATGACTCGNCGTGCCAGCTCGTTGAAGAAGTGGGTGTTGCTCGTGGTTTCACCCCCCCGGCGATCATGCCGCGTGGTCCCCTCCTTGTCGAACAGGAAGACCACGTCCACGTCACTGTGGTAGTTTGGTTCCCGTGCCCCTAGTTTTCCCAGTGAGAGCATGACCAGCGAGGCAGGCTCCCTGTCCGGACCTGTCGGTTCACCATAACGTTCCACGAGTTGCTCATACTGGTGATCGGCTATCCGGCTCAGGCAGACCTCGGTGATGTCCGACAGGGCACGGTGCGTGGCCCGGATGCTGTCCTTGCCAAGAATATCACGCACACCCACCCCGAGGTGCTGGGCCGATTTGAAACCATGTACGATTGGCTCGATCGATGGTGCCCCGATAGAGAGATCGGCAAGTGTTCGCTGGAGTGTTCTTTGGGTGGGAAGTTGCTCCAGCAGCAANGAGTCCAGTAATTCATCNATCATGCCGGGAAAGCTNGTCAGGATGGATGCCAGGTAGGGACTTGCNGAGCAGAGNCGGACACAGAGNTCCATCGAGGGAGTGTNAAAACTGAACAGCTCCCAGAGAACTCCCTTGGCTCCNATTGCATTGCTCACGCTGTTGAGCGTGGAGAGTGTCGCATCCGGGTCAGGTGTCCGGGAGATTGTCTCCAGCAACCGGGGGGCGATCGCAGCCAGGTAATATCGACTTCGCCTGGTAGAAAGAAAACGGGTCGGTTCCCGGGCCANGCTGNCCAGGTTGCTGTGAGCGATNGNGAAGTTCNGGAAGCGGTGCCGGGAAAGCACCGACTTNATGAACTCCTCGGNAGGCCAGGGGTCATAAAGCAGGTCNGATTCCGGTGAACCCTCCTCTTGCTGGAAAGTCTCCTCCAGGAGCTGCTCGAGAATCATGGCGCTCGCCTGCTGTCGTTGTTGAAACTTCTGTCGCAGCTGCNCGGGAGATTCCGTCTCCGCGTAGCCAAGCTTCTGGGCCAGGCGAGCAAGCCTCTGGTTGTCCGTTGGGATCGTCTCCATTTCCGGATCGAAAAGAATTTGAAGATAGTGTTCCATGTGCCGCAGGGAGAGGTAGCTGTCTCTCAGGGAACTGGCCTCTTGATGGGTGAGACATTCTGCCTGGTGAAGCTGCTGAATTGCTTCAAGCGTGTTCGTGGTCCGTAGCGGGAAAACATCCCCTCCATTGAGNAACTGCAGGAACTGGATGACCTGTTCCACGTCATGAATACCTCCCCTGCCACTGCGAACCTGCAACTGGCTTNCATCCCCATGCTGCAGACGCTGGACCAGGCGTCGCTTGAGAGCNTTGATGCCGCCAATGTCGGTGGGAGTCAGGTAGCGACGGTAGACCCAGGGACGGGTTGATTCCACGAATTCCGCGCCCAGCTTCTGATCCCCGGCCACCGGACGCGCCTTGACCATTGCCTGGCGTTCCCAGGTGCGGCCAGACTCGTTGAAGTATCTCAGCGTGTTATCCNGGTCGAGGGCAATGANGTCCTGTTCAGAGCCGGCTCGCATCTGCAGGTCGGGATGAAAACCACATCCAGGTGGCAGGGCCTGCTTGAACATCTGGATGAACTTCCGTGCCAGCCGCTGGAAAAAATCGATGTTGTCCAGCGAGCGGNTGCCATCGGTTCGGCCTCCAGCTTCGCAGATGAACATCAGGTCGATATTTCCCGAGTAACTAAGCTCGTTTCCNCCCAGCGGCCCCAGTCCCAGNANCACGAAGCGGGCCNGCTTNCCCTCTCGCCGNGGNATACCGTGCCGNGATNCCACCTGTCGTATTGCCACCAGCAGGACCGCTTCACAAATCGCTTCTGCCAGGCAGGAGATCTGCCGGGTCACAATCTCGATCGGCTGGTGATGGACAATGTCACCGTAAACAACACGCAGCCGTTCCCGCTGGATCAGCTGGGAGAGGGATGCGAGTGCATCATCGTCATCCGCCAGTGCCATCACCTCGCTGCAGAATTCATCCACCAACTGCTGGCGCGAAGTTGGCTGGCCCTCGGTCATCCGCAGAAGGTCGAGGCTTTCCGGTTGCTCCAGCAGCAGATCAGAAAAGTGCTGGCTGGTAGCAAAGATGTTCAGCAGGGTCTCGAGTGCCTGATGGTCTCTTTCCCAGAAAGTTCCCAGTGCCAGTGGATTACGGCTGGCCGAGACAAATCGCTCCAGGTTGGAAATCGCCATGTCGGCGTTACCAGTTGCTGGCAGGATCTTCTCGAGTTGCCCACACATCTGGGCGGCCAGGTCCAGGGTCAATCCCGACTGGGCGATTCGTGCCAGGGCGGCATGGGCAGCACGGTGGTTGCGGACGCCGAGCGAGTGGAACCAGTCCTCGGACTGGCCAGGATGGTCGAGCAACTGGACGAGGCGTTCAACGTCCATACCGTTGAAGGGGGCTTGTTATGGAAGTGGGCAAGCCGGCACAACGCACCAGGCTATGACTCGACTATCATAACGCAGACCGGATAGCTGGTGCAGCCTGCCGGGGCAATTGCAGGGGATCCCCGGTCCGTGTCGGACTAGTCGAGAAACCCAACCAGTTCCTGGCTTCGACTCGGCTGCTGCAGCTTTCGTACTGCCTTGGCCTCGATCTGTCGAATACGTTCACGCGTTACCTTGAAAATATGGCCGACTTCTTCCAGCGTGTAGCTGTATCCATCGCCCAGGCCATATCGCAACTTGATGATCTCGCGTTCCCGGTAACTGAGTGTCTTGAGGACCGCATTGATGCGACCTCGCAGCATCTCCTGGGAGGCACCGGTGGCAGGACTTTCCGCACCACCGTCTGGTAACAGGTCACCAAACTGGCTGTCCTCGCTGTTTCCAACCGGGCGGTCCAGACTGATCGGATAACGGCTCATGGCCAGTACCCGGCGAGCCTCGTCAACCGTCGTCTGGGCACGGCGAGCGGTTTCCTCGAGTGTCGGTTCGCGACCCAGTTCCTGCAGCAGTTGACGGGAAACCGTGCGAACGCGCGACATGGTTTCCACCATGTGGACCGGGATCCGGATGGTCCGGCTCTGGTCGGCCACGGCACGGGTGATCGCCTGGCGAATCCACCAGGTGGCATAGGTGCAGAACTTGAAACCACGGCGGTACTCGAACTTGTCCACGGCCCGCATCAGGCCGGCGTTCCCTTCCTGGATCAAGTCCAGGAAGCTGAGGCCGCGGTTCCGGTATTTCTTGGCAATCGAGACGACCAGTCGCAGGTTACCCTCGGAAAGCTCCCGCTTGGCCTGCTGGTAATCGGAGTACACGATGCGAAGCTTTTCCACCCGGTTACGCAGGCTGGTGGGCGTTTCCTGCGTGGCAATAAGGATGCTCCGGTACTCGTCAATGAGCGGCTCGCGGACATCCGCCGACTGCCGTTCGGAACGACTCTTCTTGATCTGGCCCTGCAACTCGTTAATCCGGCGGCTGAAGTCTTCCAGCGTTCGGATCATTGGCTCGATACGATGTGTTCGCAGGCCAAGTTCCTCGATCAGCCGGACAGCCCTTCGCCGTCGGTGAGCGAGCGAGGCCCACGCCTTCTTGCGCTGATCGCTGTTCTTGGTCTTGCAGATCGCTGTCCGGTAGTCGTGACGGTTGCGCTTGAGCAACGTGGAGACCGTGCCCAGGTTAAAGGGCAGGCGTCCAAGGATCTGTTCTTTCTCCAGTCGATCCGTGACCGAAACCTGTACTGTCCGGTCAAATGGCAATTCACCATCACGGACTCGCTTGAGAGTCTTGTAGGCCGCCTGGATAACGTAATCGCACTCGAGCAAGCGGGCCCGGAAGAGCCGTCGAGTATCCTCGATCTTCTTCGCCAGCCGGATTTCCTCGGCACGCGTGAGCAGCGGAATTTCACCCATCTGCGTCAGGTACATGCGGACCGGGTCGTCAGACCAGGACTCATTGGTGTCAGCAGCGACAGCAACCTTTTTTGCCCGCTTGCGCACCACGGCGGGGGGATTTACCACCGCCTCGGCCGTCGCATTTTCGCTGGCAGGTGTTTCAGTTGCTTCTTCCTCGGTGGTGACTTTTCGAAAACCAGCTTCTGCACTGGAATTTCCGTCTTCTTCGAAGTCATTCAGAAGTGTGTTGTACAAGGTTGCACTCTCCCGCGATGGATAAATCAATAATTAATGAAATAACGCAATTGCCTGACAGACCAGGATGCTTGTTCTTAAACCGCCGGGGGTACTGGCACAAGAAACAGTGGTTGCCAGTAGTGGGTGGGCGTTTTTACTTGTTACGGGGGTATGTCAATTCAGTTTGGGGATGAACGAGGGCCTGGTGCACGTCTGTTATGGGGTGGCTAGGCAAGAAGTCCTTTTCTGCAGGCGCCGGAGGTTTACCGATGGCCTGCAGCGAACATGTTGTTATTGTAGCACCCGCTTTCTCCACATCTCGCAGGAATGGTCAATTGGCGACATTAGAGTCGAACTTTCAGCGGTCCAGCTGTTA
>PANG01000049.1 GCA_002708345.1 Planctomycetaceae bacterium
GAGGCCAATCATTACCGGCCAGCGCCGTCCCTCGCCCGGCGGCCAGACAAGCAGGGCGGCGAATGCGGCGACCAGGTAAAACCCCAGGGCGCCCTCAACCAGGCCATTCATCGAGACCAGCCCGATCCAGGGGATCGAAAGGTAGAGCACGGCGGAAGCAAGTCCCGCCCGGCGGCCGTGAAGACGAGTCCCCAGCGACATCAGCATCAGCGCGGTGAGAATCGCGAAGCAGCCAACCAGCGTCTTGCCAACCAGTGATCCCCACCACCAGTCCAGCTCTCCCGGCCAGACAGCCATCGCGGGATGTGCCAGGATCTCAACTCCCAGTGGCATGTTGCCGTAGACGTTGTGCTGCAGAAAAGTGATTTTCCCCTGTTGGTGCCACTCCCTGGGAACCTGCATGTGGTACTCACGGACGTCGAAATCAAGTGGCGGGAGCATCGCTCCAAGCACAATCACCAGCCCCAGCGGCAGCAGCAGCCAGTTCCAGCGAACGCCAAGGTCTTTTCTTCCAGGCCCCGCCCCGGGCAATGGATCGGCCTGTTTCTCCGCCAGGCCAGGCCGGCTTCGCCAGGCAAGCAGCCCGGCAACGGCCANCAGCAGCAGGTAGGGAAACGGGGAGGATCCAACTCCCANCAGGCCAGCGAGCAGCGTGAAGGTGGAAAGGAGTCCCAGCCCACAGGCAACAGAGAAGAGGTGCCGTTCCAGCCGATCCAGGGTGACACCCGCCGAGAGCCATCGTAGTGGCAGTTGCCCGAGCAGCCAGGCAGAAGCAAGTAACAGGCCGGTCAAGAGNAGGACCGGGATCCGATCCAGCAGGTTGACCCTGGAAAAATCCCCACCCATCGTTTCGGCAAGGACCTGGTCGGGCAGCAGCAGCCTCCAGAGGCTGACCTGGTGTATCGGGACCAGCAGGTAAGCAACCAGGTAAACCACCAGCGCCACACAGAAGATCATTCCGGCGATGGAAACCCGGACTGTTTTTCCAGCATCGCTTGGCATGGTCGCCGCTCGCTTGGTGGGACAACTGGGATATTCGTCACAATCGGCTGGGAGAGCGGACAGATCCTCTCCCTTACTTTGATTATCGCCCAGGGAGCGACGTTTTTCTCCCCCCACTTCTTGATCATGTCCTATGTTTCATAGCCTGGGTAATCCAGGTGGACTGGTCCGGTTATTTCGCTTTTCACTGGATAAATCGNACCAACCAGTTTTCACTTCCGGGATTCTCACTCACNGGCTTCCGATGNCAGAANAAAAACGATTGAGCGGTATTTTTACTCCCAACATTATCCCCCTCGANAACCAGGGGCGGATTCATGAAGAGGAGACTCGCCGTTACGTGGACTGGTTGATCGACCATGGCGTCCATGGTCTTTACCCCAACGGGTCGACGGGCGAATTCACTCGTTTTACCGCCGAGGAACGCATTCGTATTATCGAGATCATCACCGACCAGGTTGCTGGCCGTGTCCCGGTCCTTGCCGGGGCTGCCGAGGCCAACACCAGCGAGACGATCCGTGCCTGCGAGCGATACCACGAGCTGGGAGTTCGCGCGGTGGCGATTGTCTCGCCATTCTATTACCCGGTCAGCCCCCAGGGCGTATACGCCTACTTTCGCGAGATTGCGATCAATTCCCCGGTCGACGTGACGCTCTACAACATCCCCATGTTTGCCTCCCCGATCGACGTCCCCACGGTCCAGCGGCTGGCCGAGGAATGTGAACGGGTGATAGCGATCAAGGATTCGTCCGGCGATCTTCCTAACATGATGCGAATGATCTCCGCGGTCCGTCCCCTTCGCCCAGNTTTCAGTTTTCTCACTGGCTGGGACCCTGCCCTGGTCGCCATGATGCTGATCGGTGCCGATGGCGGTACGAATGCTTCCAGCGGCATTGTCCCGGAGGTGACTCGCACGCTCTACGACCTGACCGTCAAGCGGCAGATCGACGACGCGATCGCCCTGCAGTACCGCCTGCTCACGCTCTTTGATGCCATGATTCTCAACAGCGATTTTCCCGAGGGATTCCGGGCCGCCCTGCAACTGCGTGGCATCCAGACCGGCGAGGGACGCCAGCCGATGTCCTCACTCCAGCAATCTGACCTGGACCGGCTTCGACATGAGCTACAATGCCTGCTGGCCGACCATGGTTACTCGGAGGAGCCGGGCGCTGGCTGCACCACCTCGAGCGTTGACAGCGACCAGATCAGTCAAATCGTCCAGGGAGTGATGGGTGAGTTGGCACGCCGCGGCATTGCCTGACCNGGTCAGGCTGCCTGGTTTTCTGCCCGTGGAAGGGAGATCACCAGCCGAGTACCCACCTCGGGCTGCTCNACCTCGATCCGCCCCCCGTGCTGCGTGATGATCCGCCAGGACTTGGAGAGTCCAAAACCGAGCCCTCTGCCCGCTTCGCGTCCAGAATAAAACGGGTTAAAAATGTGCGGGCGAACTTCCGCAGGAATCCCTGGGCCATCATCGTGGACCTCGATGGTCACCACCCCCTGCTGTCCCTGGCCATCCNGNGAATGCTCACGGATCGCCAGTTCAACCAGTCCTCCGTGGGCACAGGCTTCCAGCGAGTTAACACAGACTGCCTTGATCGCCTCGACCAGGTGATTCTCATCCCCGTCGACCATCAGCGGCCCGGTCCCCTGATCAACCCGGATCGCTACCCCCGCCTGGATAGCGCGGTCACGGATTTCCTCGACTGCCTGCTGAACGAGCGTGACGACATTCACCGGCCTGTTGTCCATCCGGGGCGGCCGGGCAAACAGCATCATGTCCGCGATCATCTCGTTCGCCCGGAATGCCTGGCTATTAATCGTCGCCAGCATCAATTGTCGTTCGGGATCGGACTCGGACTGCAACAGCGACTGGGCCCGGAGAGAGATATTGGCCAGTGGGTTGTTGATCTCGTGGCCTGCTCCCTGGGCAAGCTCCTTGAGCGCCCGCAGTTTTTCCTCTTCCANCTGCCGGTCAAAGTCCGCCTCCATCGTCTCCATNCGAGCAACTCTCCGGGCAAGCTGGACCAGGTCGACAGGGACCGCGATCGAGTCATCTCTCTCCCTGTCTGGCAGCCAGTCTGGAAGCTCGGCAATCGCCCTGCTCGCTCCTGTTTCCGNTTCCCCTTCGCTGGTCAGCGCCTGCTCCGCACGCCGCAACGAATCGCGTGCCAGCAAAACAACCGGGTCTCGAGTCGCCTGGTCGTCATGCAGTTTTTTCAGCAGCAGCAGGAAGCTCCCAGGGAGTAGTTCATCGGCCGGGTGACTGTCCGGAGAAAAAGCACCGCGTGTGTCGGCTGTGGCCAGCCATTGGCGGGTGCCGTTGACAAGTGCCAGCCAGGCAGCCTGCTGGCAAATCCCCTCCGCTTCCCCGCTGGCATCTGCCAGGCGAGATGCAACCAGGCCGATCTGCATCAGGGGGNCGCACTGCCAGGGAATCTCTCTCTGCGTCNATGGCTCGAGCGAGGTAACGGGATTTGCCATCCGGTCATCGACATCTGCAAGCTGCCACCAGTGATCTTTCAGCCAGCGACCCGCTTCGATCCCCGTCGCCACCACTCTCCCGGACCGCTGGTAGCAACGGCAGATCGTCCAGACTGCCAGCGTGGGAGCACTGGAAACAATCCGTCTCAGNCCCTGCTCGGTTGGCCCCTGCAGCAGGCATACCGACAGGGGTATTGCCACGCGACGGGGAAGCGTCAACTGGCACTCCCCCTGTTCGAAATGTAGCGATGGCAACCTGCTGGCCATTGGTTCAAAANCCCACATGGACATGCTGGAAGAAAAAAAGCGTGCCCGCTTGCGGGCACGCCTGGGTCTCTTTTTCGTTTCCTCCTCGACACGCGGACAAGCGNATTCGCGTGCGCGAGAATTTNACCCAGCGGCTTTCAGGGAGAATCAGCTGGTCAGGACGCTTTCGATCTCCAGCAACTCACATGCTCTTTCAAGCAGGCTGTCGACCGTAAACGGCTTGTTCATGAAGTCGTCNGCNCCNGCATCGGTCAGTTCCGAGATCTTGTCCTGCTCGACCATNCCNGAGATACAGATGATCTTCACCNTGTCCATTTTCTTGTCACTGCGTACTCGCTGGCAAACTTCCTTGCCGTTGATATCCGGGAGCATCACGTCCAGGACCATCAGGTCCGGCTTGAATTCCTTGACCTGCATGCCGGCATCAAAGCCATTGTTGGCCGTGCGAATGTCAAATCGACCATCCCGGTCGAAAACATCCTTGAGCAGNTCAACAAGTTCCAGATCGTCATCGACGATAAGCACCTTGCGTTTACCACTCTCCAACGCATCGGTGGGAATATTGTTTTCTCTCATGAAGGAGTAAAGCTGGTCACGTGGAATTCGCCGAAAGCGACTTCCTGGCACCCGAAAACCCTTCAGCGATCCATTGTCGAAACAGCGGATAATCGTCTGCTGGCTGACCTTGCAAATCTTGGCCGCTTCACCAGTCGTAAAAACAGTCTTTGCCGACATAGTTCGATCCATCCTTCCTTGTCGATTTATAGGGACCGCGGTCTCTTACCGGCATTGCCAACCTTCCTTAGTTGACCCTGCCCTTTTGGTCCCTGAATTCCAGTCTGAACTTTTTCTTCTTCCAGCGCTGACAGTATTTCCCGGCTTACCGGTCTTGCCAAGCGGGTGCGGATTATCACAGAGTGCCTAAAACCCGTCAAGGTCGCTTTGTAGCCTGTAATACCGCGCCGGGCAACCTTTTGATATGGGCTTTTCTTCGTCCTTGACTGCCCGGGAGACCGATGTTTTAGCCCGACTGCAGGTGTGCCAGTAGCAGGGAAACATCGGCAGGGGTGATCCCGCTAATACGACTCGCCTGCCCCAGGCTGAGCGGACGGATGCGATCGAGTTTTTCACGGGCCTCATGGCGGAGGTGCGTGATCTGNCCATAATCGAANTGTTCCGGAATNCGNTTCTCACTCATCCGCCGCTGTCGCTCGATCTCCTGCTNCTGGCGGGCAACGTAGCCGGAGTACTTGGTGTCAAAAAGAATCTGCTGGGCCACCTCCGCTGGAAACGTGCCCAGTTCGGGACACTGCTCGACCACCTGCTCCCAGTTAGTCTCTGGCCGCCGCAGGTACTTGGCCAGTGCCATCTCCCCGAACCGCGATGANTCCAGCAGCCNGGTCGCCTGCTCNATCGCCGTTTCTTTTTCTTCCAGGCGGGCCAGCCGCTGCTCTTTCACCAGCCCGGCCTGGTAACCCCGTCGTGTCAGGCGGCGGTCCGCATTGTCCTGCCGCAAGATCAGCCGGTACTCTGCCCTGCTGGTGAACATCCGGTACGGTTCATCCACGCTGCAGGTAACAAGGTCATCAATCAACACACCGATATATGCCTCGTCCCGTCCCAGGACCAACGGATCGCGACCCTCAAGCTCGAGGGCGGCATTTGCACCGGCAATCAACCCCTGCGCTCCGGCCTCCTCGTAACCGGTAGTTCCGTTGATCTGGCCAGCCAGGTAAAGTCCCCTGACCGCTTTACTCTCGAGCGTCGGCTGAAGCTGGTCGGGAGGACAAAAATCATATTCGACCGCGTACCCATATCGCATGATCTCCGCGTTTTCCAGGCCTGGTATCAACCGCATGATCTGGTCCTGCACGTCCCGTGGCAGGCTGGTAGAGATACCATTGACATAGATTTCTTCGGTCTGCCGGCCCTCCGGCTCAAGGAACAGCTGGTGCTGGTGCTTGTCTGCAAAGCGGACGATCTTGTCCTCGATCGAGGGGCAGTAGCGAGGCCCGCTTCCCGCGATCTGGCCACTGTACATCGGGGCCCGGTCCAGGTTATCACGGATTAACTGGTGGACCTGCTCGTTGGTATAGGTGATCCAGCAGGGAAGCTGCTCGACCTGGAGACTGTCCGTCAGGAAGGAAAACGGTTGGGGATCATCATCTCCAGGTTGCCGCTCGGTACGCTCAAAATCAATCGTTCGTCCATTGAGCCGTGGAGGGGTCCCGGTCTTGAACCTCTCCAGCCTGAAGCCGCGTTGCTCAAGTGCAGCGCTGAGGCCGCTGCTGGTGCCTTCCCCGGCCCGGCCACCAGCAGTCTTTGATTCACCGGTGTGCATCAGCGCCTGCAGGAAAGTACCGGTTGTCAGGATCACCGAGCGGGCACGGTAAACGGCGTCACCACGCACGATCACTCCCAGCACCCGCTCCTTCCCGTTCACCGTTTCTGTCAACAGGTCCTCGACAAGCTCCTGCCTGAGAGTGACTCCCTCGGCCGACTCGACACGGTGCTTGATTTCCTGCTGGTAAGCTCGCTTGTCCGCCTGGGCCCGGGGGCTATGAACAGCCGGACCCTTGCGGCGATTAAGCAGTCGAAACTGGATACCGGTCCGATCGATTGTCTCGCCCATGATGCCACCAAGCGCATCGATCTCGCGGACAATCTGTCCCTTGCCAATTCCACCTATCGCCGGGTTGCAGCTCATCTGGCCAACGGTATCCAGGTTGCCGGTAAGCAGACCGACCTGGGCCCCACAGCGTGCAGCTGCCAGCGCCGCCTCGGTACCAGCATGGCCGGCGCCAACCACGATGACGTCAAAGGTGTAGGTAACAGAATCCATCGCGGTCATCGTAAAGCAGGTGCCGCAGCAGTGTAAAGCACGATGGAGAGAGATGCCTGGTGCTGGCATGCCGGTTCCCGGCTTGGGTATATTACCAACATGAAAAAGAGACGAGAGAATGAGACCTTGTCGTTCCTGACCAGGCTGGCCTTGCTGAACATCCTGCTCCTGGGTGTCACCGCTGCATCCAGGGCTGCCGAACCGGCTTTCCAGGTTCACGCCATCAACGCGCGGTCAACCTACAGCGCCTGTGCCGCTTTCGACGTCAACAAGGACGGCAGGATCGACGTGATCAGTGGGGGATTCTGGTACGAGGCCCCGGACTGGAAGAAGCACGTCATTCGCGACGTGCAGGTCATCCGTGGCCGTTATGACGGTTACTCGCACCTGCCCATGGACATCAACCGGGATGGCTGGACAGATTATATCAGTGCGAACTATCGCAGCAGGGCAATCTACTGGATCGAGCATCCGGGGAATTCTGGCGAGCCCTGGAAAAAACACCTGATTGATACTCCCGGCCACATGGAAACGGCACGGCTGTTCGACATTGACGGTGACGGAAACCTCGACGTGCTGCCCAATTGCATACGCCGCACAAGTGGCGAGCCGTTTGCCGAGTGGTGGGAGCTGGTCCAGGAGAAGAAAACAGGTCAGCCGCAGTGGGTTCGCCACCCCCTGCCTGCCGGGATCGCCGGCCACGGAATTGGCTTTGGGGATCTGGACGGGGATGGCCGTGGCGACATCGTCGGCCCACGAGGCTGGCTCAAGGCACCGGCCGATCCACGCGGTGGACGCTGGATCCTGAATTCTGATTTCGTGCTGGACCGGGACTGCGGGATCCCGATCCTGGTCCATGACGTGGATGGCGACGGGGACAATGATCTGGTCTGGGGCCGTGGTCATCGTTTTGGCCTCTACTGGCTTGAACAGGACACCAATACCGACGGCCGGAAAAACTGGCAGCGGCACGCGATCGATACCAGCTGGTCGCAACCCCACTCGCTGCTACTGGCGGATATGGATAACGATGGCAACAAGGAGTTGGTTGCTGGCAAACGGTACATGGGCCATGACGGCAAGGACCCGGGGGAGTACGATCCGCTGGTCGCCTACTGGTACAAGTTCGACCCCGAGCAGGGTGCCTGGAAACGCCAGCTGATTTCCCCGGGTGGCCAGGCTGGCTTCGGCCTGGATCCCAAGGTCGTTGACCTGGATGGAGATGGAGACCTGGACCTTGTCGGGGCCGGCCGCAGTGGGCTTTACTGGTTCGAGAACCTGCTGGTCAACATGGACGGTGTCAGACCACTCCCCCTCGTTGTTCCACTCTATGACGACCATGCCCGGCTGCTGGTCCTGAAGGACAAGGAGGGAAAGGAACAGCAGGTCACAACGCCGGCCAAGCTGGCCATCCGGCGGACCCACCTGCTGGCTGGCATCGAGGAAGCAATGGGTGAGCTGCCCGGTTCGATTCGCCGCGTGCCGCTGGAGATCCAGCTGATCGATGAAACAGAAACCGACAAGTACACAAGGAAACGAATCCGCTATACCGCCGAGGCGGGTGACCAGGTCCCGGCCTACCTGCTGATCCCCAGGAATCTGAGTGGCCCCGTGCCGGCGATGTTATGCCTTCACCAGACCACCGGAATTGGGAAGGACGAGCCAGCGGGCCTGGGCGGCCGGCCAACGCTTCACTACGCCCATGAACTTGCCGAGCGAGGTTATGTCTGCATCGTGCCAGACTATCCTTCGTTTGGAGAGTACTCTTACGATTTCAAGCAACAGGGGGCGCACTATGCAAGTGGCTCGATGAAGGCGATCTGGAATAACATCCGGGCGATCGACGTGCTGGAGACGTTGCCGGAAGTCAACCGGGACCAGATCGGGTGTATCGGTCATTCCCTGGGTGGCCATAATTCGCTCTTCACCGCCGCCTTCGAGCAGCGGATTCGTGCCGTTGTCACCAGTTGTGGCTTTACCGCTTTCCACCACTACTACGGCGGCAAGCTGGCTGGCTGGACCAGTGACCGTTACATGCCACGGATCCGCGAGATCTTCAAGAACGACCCAGACCAGGTTCCCTTCGACTTTTATGGCGTACTCGGTGCCATCGCACCTCGAGGCATCTTCATCAACGCGCCACTCCACGATAGCAACTTCGAGGTCGAGGGAGTCAGGAAAGTGGTCAAGGTAGTGAAAGGGGCTTACTCCATCCGGGATGCGGCCGGCAACCTGCAGGCGGTCTATCCTGACAGCGGCCATGATTTCCCGGACGACATCCGTCAACAGGCTTATCGCTGGCTGGATAGCCAGTTAAAGAAGTAACCTCTCGCAGGATACTAGGATTTCGGCTGGTGCGTGCGGACCACTACCCGGTTGCCCTGGATCTCCATGATCCGGACCTGATCCCCTGCATCCACGAAATCCCCCTCCGAGACGACATCGTAGAATTCCTCTTCAAATTCCACCTTGCCAGCCGGCCGCAGGGGCGTCTGAACAGTCCCTACCTGGCCCACCTCCAGAAGCTCGACATTTATCCCCTGGCCCGTGGTGGAAGTGAGGCGGGCGACGTCGAGTGGCCCTCCCTCTCGTTCCGACGGAGAGAGCACCAGCCGGGACAGCAGCGGGATCTCTCCCAGGAAGCGTGTCAGGAATACCGAGAGACACACGAAACCAACTCCTGACCCAATCACCACCATCAGCGAGGCACCGGTGTTTCTCCATTCCGATGCCGTGGTGGGCATGAGATAATTCTGGCTCGCCATCACCAGCGAGCAAATGATCAGCAGGACTCCGGAAATGCCGGGCACTCCAAACCCCGGGATCAGGAGAACCTCCACAATCACGAAGAAGATACCAAGCAGGAACAGCACGACTTCCAGCCAGCCGGCGGTCCCTCCCAGGAATCGCCCCCAGAAGAAGAGAGAAAAGCAGAGGGTAGCAAGCAATCCGCCGATACTGATTCCCGGTGCCGAGAACTCGATAAACAGTGCCACCATTCCCACCATGAACAGCAAACCGGTGACAAGCGGCAGGTTGAGCACGAAAACAGTCATGTCGATCCAGTTCCTCTGCAGGAATCGCCACTCGGTCTCCAGGCCCATCTCGCGTGCCAGGCTGTCACGGTCTCCGGCAAGCATGCTGGCCAGCTGAAGATCGAACGCCTGCTCACCGGTTACTTCCAGGTAGTCCTCATTATTTGGTTTAAAAACCTCTCCACGCTTTTCCCACTCTTCCGGCTTCCCGGTCGCTTCCAGCTCGTTATCCGTCATGAAACGCTCTTCCCCTGTTTCCCGGTGCTGGACCCGGAAGACCACCAGCGTGTTATCGATCATCGCCTGGGCCAGTGCGGGTGAGCGACCGTTGCGCTCGGCCAGGTTACGAATCCTCGTACTCAGATCACTCCGGATCTTTTCAGGCACCGCCTGGAACTGGCCAAACTCGTCTGCATAGATCGGGCCAGCGTCACCCAGTCGGGCATTCGGATGCATCACGATCATGTCCGCGCCAAGAGACATGATCGCTGCCCCGCTCAGGGCCATCTCCGGCACCCAGGCGATCGTGGTGGCAAAGTCCACTGCCTCGAGCAACTCGGCACAGCGAAAGCTCGAATCGACTTCCCCTCCCGGGCTATCGATCTCGACCACCACCAGGTCCGCCCCCAGTTTCCGTGCCCGCTGCAGCTGCCGCTGCAGAATTTTTTCCGTGAAAGGAAAGATCGGTCCCTCGAAGCGAATCAGCACCCCCTGCTTGTGGACCCTGGCCAGGTCGTCGGCTGAAAACGCCGGGCCACAGGCTAGCAGTCCGGCCAGCACGGCAAACGGAAGAAGACGCCCGGAAAGATCAGTTTTCGAAAACATGGCTGAACGGGACCTGGTGAAAACGACAGAGCCTGGAACACTGATTATAGGCGATCGGCAATTGCTGTGGGTTCTGGCAACCCTGGCAAGAGGCCGATATATTCGAGCAGACGACGGGGGACAACAGTTCGGAAAGGCCTACCCTGTTTCGCTCTGCAAGGAACAAGAACATGTCACGTAAGATGGTCATTTTGACCGAGGGCTATTCCAACCCTCACACGGCCAAGACAGCCTGCAGCGTGATCCGCTACCGGCGAGATGAAGTGGTGGCAGTGCTGGACAGCACGCAGGCGGGTGCCGACTGCAGCGGCACGCTGGGGGTCGCTCCGGGCATCACCTTTATCTCAAGCCTGGATGAAGCCCCCGGGGCCAACACGCTGCTGATCGGCATCGCCCCTCCCGGGGGACAGATCCCCGATGCCTGGCGGAGGATTGTCCTCTCGGCCATCGAGCGCGGGATGGATGTCATCTCCGGTCTGCATGATTTCATTTCGGAGGATGAACAGTTTTCCAGTGCCGCACGGAAAAAGGATGTGCAACTGGTGGATGTCCGCAAGGTCGACATGCAGACCATTGCCCGCAGGCCCGGGTTTCGTGAGGGTTGTTTCCGGGTTCACACCGTGGGACATGACTGCAGCGTGGGCAAGATGGTCACCGCTATCGAGATTACCAACGGGCTCAAGACACGTGGACACGATGCCAAGTTCCTGGCAACCGGCCAGACCGGCATCATGGTGGAGGGAGATGGATACCCGCTGGACCGGGTGATTGCCGATTTTGTTAGTGGAGCAACCGAGCGACTGGTGCTGGAGAATGAACATCACGAGGTTCTTGTCATCGAGGGCCAGGGAAGCCTGGTCCACCCTTCCTACTCGGCCGTCACACTGGGAATCCTGCACGGGGCACTGCCCCATGCCCTGGTCCTCTGCTTCGAGGTTGGCAGGGAAGGAATCACCGGCGTGGAACATGTTCCCATCCCCTCGCTCTCCCGCATTATCGAGATCAACGAGATGATGGCTGGACTCTGCCAACCCTGCCCGGTGGTGGCGGTCGCCATGAACGGGCGACGTCTGAAGGAGGAGGAAGCCGAGGAGCACCGGCTCCAGGTCGAGGACGAACTGCAGTTGCCGGTGGCCGATATCTTTCGTGATGGCCCGGAACGGATTATCGATGCGGTCCAGCAGGCTCGCCAGGACTGGCTGGCGGGAGATGGGAACGAGTAATGGAGTTGATCCTGCACCGCTTCGAACTTCCCCTGCAGCACACCTTCACAATTTCTCGTGGGTCGGTCGACGTGCAGGAGACAATGATTGTCGAATTGAGGCACGGTGGCCTGGCAGGATTTGGGGAGGCAACCACCAACTCCTACTACAATGCCACCCTCGAGCAGATGGTGGCGGACCTCCGCCGCATCGAGCCGCTGGTTGCAGATTCCACGCCGGAGGATCCAGGACAGTTCTGGCAGCAGGCCCGGGAGGAACTGGCCGACAACCCGTTCGCCCATTGTGCGCTCGACATGGCGATGCACGATCTCTGGGGCAAGGTGCGAGGAGAACCGGTCTACCAGCTGTGGGGTTTGTCGACCGATTCGGTCCCGGCAAGCAACTACACGATCGGCATCGACTCGATCGACGTGATGGTGGAGAAAATGCAACAGCAGGCAGGCTGGCCGATCTACAAGATCAAGCTGGGGACTCCCCATGACCTGGAAATCATCGCCGCGCTGCGCGAGCACACCGATGCCGTCTTCCGTGTCGACGCCAACTGTGCCTGGAGCGTGGAGGAGACAATCGAGAACTCCGGTGCAATGCGAGAGCTTGGAGTGGAGTTTATCGAGCAGCCGTTGCCTGCCGAGCAGCGGGATGAGATGCCGCACGTCAAGCAACACTCGCTGCTGCCACTGGTGGCGGATGAAAGTTGCATCGTGGAAGCTGACGTGGATCGCTGCGCCGAGGGCTTTGACGTGGTCAATATCAAGCTGGTGAAGTGTGCGGGCCTGACACCGGCACGGCGGATGATCCAGCGGGCACAGGAGCTGGGGCTGAAGGTCATGGTGGGCTGCATGACCGAATCGACCGTTGGCATTTCCGCCATTGCACAACTGTTGCCGATGCTTGATTACGTCGACATGGACGGTGCCGCATTGCTGGCCGAGGATATCGCCGACGGGGTGAAAGTAAAGCAGGGGATCTGTCACTACCCCGATGTCCCAGGATGTGGAGTCTCCCTGCTCAAGGACGGGAAGATCCCTGTCACGGAGTGACGGGATGTCGGCATGGGCTGACACCGATGATTGATCCATACCGGTTTCCTTGCGGTCGGAATCGGTTAGCCTGCTCCCTGGCTTCTGCCGGGGGGAAGGGAATGGACTCGAGATCACCAACGGAAAAGGAACTGCTCTCCAGCATCCAGCTGTCACTGGTCAAGGGGATTGGCCCCTGCCGCTTTGCCGAGCTGGTCAGTCATTACGGCTCGGCCTGCCAGGTCCTGGAACGGCGTGCGGATCTTCACGGCGTGCCGGAAGACCAGGTCCAGTTTCTTCATTCCCAGGAGAATCGTGACCAGGCAGCGAAGATCCTGGCATACTGCCACTCCTCGAACATCGAAGTCCTGGTCTCTCATTCGGATCAGTATCCGCCCCTGCTGAGGGAAATCCACGACCCTCCACCCTTGTTGTTTATCCGCGGGAACCGCTTGCCACGAGACGATCTTTCGCTGGCCATCGTGGGAACTCGATTCGCCTCACCGTATGGCCTGGAAATGGCACGGCGTTTCTCGACAGCTGCCGCCCAGGTCGGATTTACCGTGGTCAGCGGCCTGGCCCGGGGAATCGACGGCATGGCCCATCAAGCGGCACTCGCTGCAGGGGGCCGCACGATTGCCGTCCTCGGCGGCGGTCTGGACCGTGTCTACCCGGCGGAGCACGGTTCCCTGGCTCAGCAGGCAGCCGAGGCGGGCATGCTGATGAGTGAATTGCCGCCACTGGCCAGCCCCACCGCCGGCGCCTTCCCCCGTCGCAATCGCTTGATCAGCGGCATGGCACTGGGAGTGATCGTGGTCGAGGCACCCCGGCGGTCCGGTGCCCTGATCACGGCCCAGCTCGCCCTGGAACAGGGTCGCGAGGTATTTGCTATCCCCGGCCAGATCGATCGTGAGAGCAGTCGTGGCTGTCACCAGTTGCTCCGTGACGGAGCGGTGCTGGTGGAATCGGTGAGCCAGGTGATCGAGGAACTTGGGCCCCTGGCCAGGACCACCAGCGACAGGGACGGGCACCGGGTGAAACGCCCTGCCGAGCTGGACCTGAACGAGCTGGAACGCACGGTGCTGGACGCGATCGGAGAGGGCCTCACTTCCATTGACCAGGTGATCCGCTCCAGCGGCCTTCCAGCCGCGCAGGTACTGGCGGTGCTGAGCGTACTGGAAGTCCGCCTGCTGGTGTCACGCGAAGCGGGCCAGCAACTGAGACGCTGCTAGTAGGCCTGCTGCAGGATCTCCAGCACATCTTCCAGGCTGGCGGGACGCGGGTTCAACCAGAAAAGTCGCTGTATCGCGAAGGTCTTTTCGGCAAACATCGGCAGCTGGTCTTCGCTTCCTCCCAGTTCCCTGATTCGCAGCGGGATACCGATCTGCTCACGGATCTTTTCAACTCGCTCGATCCCTTTCTGCCCCGCCTCGTGATCGGAGAGTCCGGTCGTGTCGACCCCCAGCAAGCGGGCCACAGCGGCAAATGCCGCTTCCCGTGCTGGCAGGTTAAAGGCCATCACGTAGGGAAGCAACAGACCGTTACCTGCCCCGTGGGAACAGTGCAAGACTCCCCCGATGGGATATTCCAGAGCATGCACCAGTGCCACCCCGCTGTTGGAGAAGGCCATGCCAGCAAGGGTTGCTGCCAGGGCCATCTTGTCCCGGGCCTGCTGGTCTGCGTCGTTGACCGCTGCCACCAGGTTTTCCCCGATCAGCTCGATCGCCTTTTCCGCCAGGCAATCTGCCAGCGGGAAGCTCCCCTCGTAGGCACATTTCTCGCCAGCAGGCACCACCAGCTTGTCAAACTGAACCGCCGTGTAAGCCTCGATTGCATGGGTCAGTGCATCGATACCACTATCCGCTGCTACCTGCCGGGGGCAACTGTAACTCAACTCCGGGTCGACCAGTGCCAGTGCCGGCCTGAGATGGTTGCTTTGCGTACTGACCTTGATCTGGTTCGCCGTATCGGTGAGCACCGCGCTATGGGAGACCTCACTCCCGGTACCCGAGGTGGTCGGAATACAGACCAGTGGCATCACCGGACCGGGGATCTTGTCCATCCCAAAATAACTTCCCGCCTCTCCTCCATGCGTCTGGACTGCCGCGGTGATCTTGGCAAGGTCCATGTTGCTACCACCGCCGAGTCCGACAATCACGTCAGGCTGGCATCCAGCCGCCCGCTCGATCGCCCTGCTGGCAGTCTCGATCGACGGTTCCGCTTCTCCGCCGTCAAAAACCTCCAGCTGGCAACCTGCCTCCCTGAGTGGTCTGGCGACCGTCTCCACCAGCCCGGCTTCCTGCAGGTTGGCATCGGTCACCAGCAGTGCTCTCTGCCAGTCCCGTGCTGTCGCTTCAGCGGCAAGTCGCGTGACGGATCCGCGGCCAAATGTCAGCTGATCGGCGGTGTAAAAATTCCAGCTACTGGGCATGGTCAGTCAGGAATCCTTCTTGATCAGGTTATTGATCCAGTGGGCCACTGTCTCTGCATCATCCTGCTGGAGGAAGTGCTCGATCAATGCTGGCTTGGCCCCCAGTTTCTCCAGGTGGGTCGAGAGCGACTCCCAGTATCGCTGCCGTTTTTTTCCCGTGGCCAGGTAAAGCTCGGTCACCAGTTCCTGGGCACGTTGCAGGGCAATGGCATCGCGGTTCTTGTAGTAATCACGAATCACCCGGTTCTGGTATTTTGATCGCTCTTTCATCGTCCTCATGCCCCATACGGGAAGGGGAAAGCTGGTTAGTCAGCCAGGGTGTCCCGGCTGGGGATCTCTGCCTCGGCAGCCGGCATCACGAAGATCTTCCCATCCCCCATGCGGCCGGTCTGGGCAATCGCCTCTACCCTGCTGATGATCTCCTCGACTCGCATGTCATCGACCCACATGGTGATCTCCACCTTGGGAAGAAAAGCGGTCGCGTACTCGCTATCACCGTACTGGTCAAGATAGCTCTTCTGGCGCCCGTAGCCCTTCACCTCGCGCACCTGGAGTGCTTCCAGTGGCGCACGCTCCAGGCCCTCAACGACTTTCTCAGCCAAGTAAGGCTTGACGATGGCTATGATCTGTTTCACGGCAATGCCGGAGGATCAACTAAAGAAATTCTCACCAAAGAGATCCAGTTCCGGACCGGTCTCAACCTCGATATCTCCATGAACCCGGACCATGCAGGCAAGTCGCATGGTATCCTCGTTTCCCACGAAGGCCATGCAGGGCAACGGGTCTGGTACCGGCAGGTACTTGAATTTCATCTTTTCACGGACTGTCATATTATTGCAGTTCTCGGCACCCTTGACGATATTCACGCGGCATGTCCCACACATTCCCAGCCCATGGCAGTTCATGATCTTGTTGATGCCAGCGCCGAAACCATTGAAACCCTGGTTCGTATTGATACTGACCCGCCCACATTCCTTGCGCAGGCTTGCACCCTCGGGCACATCAATCTCAATATTTTCCTTGAGGAACTTGATCTTCGGCATCGTGGCATCCGTCCTGAGTATCTTCCAACAGGTATGCCTGGCAGGACCCTGCCGGCAACTTCCACAATGTACCTTTCCTCGCCGGAAAGACAAGACGAGTGCGCGGTGTGGAACTGGCGTCTGCCAAACGATCGCTTTCTGTCATAATAACCGCCACTGAACCTGGACGGTCTGGCAGCTGTCATTCCGTCCAGCACACTTCTCCGCCGCCCCTTTTTCCCAGATGCCATGGACAACAGCCAGCCACAGCGTATCGAGCCAAGGACCCTGAAGGGCTTCCGGGATTTCCTTCCCGAGGGGATGATCCCTCGCGAAAAGATGATGGAAACGGCTCGCCAGGTTTACCGGTCGTTTGGTTTCAGCCCGATCGACACGCCCGCGCTGGAATACCTGGAGATCCTCACCGGCAAGGGGAGCGAGGAAACGGATCGCCAGCTCTATCGTTTCCAGGACCATGGAGGACGTGACGTCGGCTTGCGGTTTGACCTCACTGTCCCGCTGGCACGCTTCGTGGCCCAGCACATTAATACCCTCGGGACTCCCTTCAAGAGATACCACATCGCCACGGTCTGGCGAGGAGAGAATACCCAGCGAGGACGCTACCGGGAGTTCATGCAGTGTGACTTTGACACGATCGGCAGTCTCTCGGTGGCCAGCGATATTGAAACAGGCCTGGTGATTCACGACCTGCTCCGAGCACTTGGTTTTGAGGAATTTACGATTCGACTGAACAATCGTGAAGTGCTCAATGGGCTGCTGGAAAAGCTCGACCTGGCCGAAAACGCAGCGGCAATCCTGAGAAGCCTCGACAAGCTCACCAGGATTGGCCCCGAAAAGGTCGCCGCCGAGATGGTCGCTTCGGCAGGCACCAGCGAGAGCCAGGCGGCCGATGTACTCAAGCTCTCTGCCCTCTCCGGCTCCAACGACCAGGTTCTCAAGGACCTGGCACCGCTGGTCGCTGGCAGCGAGGTGGGAGAGAGAGGGCTGGACCGGCTGGACCGGATCCTCTCCGGGCTCAAAGCAGCCGGAGTACCCGGACCACGGATCGAGCTGGATGTCTCCATCGCCCGTGGACTGGATTACTATACCGGCGCCATTTACGAGACCTTCCTGGATGCCTTGCCTGGAATCGGGAGTGTCTGTTCCGGTGGGCGTTATGACAACCTGGCGGAGCTTTACACCAAGCAGCACCTGCCCGGAATCGGTGCCTCGCTGGGGCTCGACCGGCTGCTTGCCGCCATGCAGGAACTCGACATGATCGAGACCGTCCGCACGCCAGCCGACGTGTTACTGACCTGTTTCGACCCTGAGCAGCTGGAGCGTTACCTGCAGATCGCATCGCAGCTGCGCGAGGCCGGAATCGGCGTGGAACTCTACCCGGACGGCAAGAAACTGGGGCAGCAACTCAAGTATGCGGACCAGCATGGCTATCCACTGGCAATGATTGCCGGTCCCGATGAGCTGGCAGAGAATGCCTGCCAGGTCAAGGACCTCCGCAGCGGCGAAAGCAGCCAGATCAGCCTGGAGCAGGACGGTCAGCAACTGATCGACCATGTCCGCACCCTGCTCGGCTAACCAGGCTCAACCTCTCTTGACCCACCCTGCCAAACCGGCCTATGCTCCCCCATCTTGATGGCTGGAAAGGGAAAGCCAGTCAACTTTTACGGTGCACGATCCAAGACTGGCAGGGAGGCCCGCTTGATGAGCACATCTAAAGAAACTGGAAATCGACCTGTCCCTCTGCTGGATGTCCCTCGCAGTAATTTGCCCCTTCGAGGTGAATTCCAGGAGGCAATCATGCAGGTTTGTGATTCAGGGCAGTTCCTTTTTGGACCCGATTGCCGGAAGCTCGAGGAATCAGTCGCAGCCTGGTGCGGTGCCGACCATGCGATCGGATGCGCGTCAGGAAGTGATGCCCTGCTGCTTGCCCTGATGTCCGAGGAGATTGGTCCGGGCGACGAGGTGATCATGCCAAGCTTCACCTTCTTTGCCACGGCCAGTGCCGCCTGGCGACTGGGAGCCCGACCCGTTTTTGTGGATATCGACCCGGTCAGCTTCAATATCAGCCCGGCAGCGATTCGCGATGCGATCACGCCCGCCACGCGAGCGATCATTCCCGTCCACCTGTTTGGCCAGTGTGCCGAGATGCCCGAGATCATGGCCATCGCCCGGCAACACGAGTTGCTGGTCATCGAGGACGCCGCCCAGGCGATTGGAGCGTCGGTCGCTGGCGAACCGGCCGGCAGCTGGGGAGATATCGGCTGCCTCAGTTTCTATCCGACCAAGAACCTTGGAGGGTTCGGGGATGGTGGAATAATGGTCACCCAGGACCACCTCCGTGCGGAGAGGCTCAGGCTCTATGCCGCCCATGGCATGAAGCCACGTTACGAACACCACGTTGTCGGTATCAACAGCCGTCTCGATTCCATCCAGGCGGCTGCCCTGAATGTCAAGATCAAGCACCTTCCGGAAGCAAACCGGCTGCGGCAGCAGAATGCCGACCGTTACCAGGAATTGTTTGAGCAGGCTGGCATCGATCACCAGGTTGTCCTGCCTGCTTCCGGCGAGACCATGGAGCATGTCTGGAACCAGTTCACCATCCGGGTTCCAGGTCAACGCGATGCGTTGGCCACGCACCTGGGAGAGAAGCAGATTGGCCATGCCATCTACTACCCGATCCCGCTGCACCAGCAGGCCTGTTTCCAGGTCGAGGGGGAAAGCCCAGCCTCCCTGCCGGAAACAGAGAAAGCTTGCAAGGAAGTTCTGAGCCTGCCGATCTTCCCGGAACTCATCGATGACGAGCTCCAGCAGGTGGTTGGCAGTATCGGTGACTTCTTTGCCCAGCAACAGCGATCTGCTGCCTGAAGCAGCAGCTGTTGATCAGAGCGAGTAAAGCCGCACTGCATTATCATGCAGCAGTTTTTTCTGGTCTTCCTCGCTACGCTCGGCAATCACTTCCTTCAGGGCAGTTACCCATTGCCGGTAGGTCGCCCGCAGCTTGCAGACCGGCCAGTCACCACCAAACACGACACGATCAGGTCCAAACTGGTCCAGGCAGTGATTGATCAATGGAGCCAGGTGCTCAGGTCCCCAGTTGTCCTCGGGAGCACGAGCCACGATCCCGGAGATCTTGCAGATCACGTTCTCCCGCTTGGCAATCTCCTCGATCGCTCGCAACCAGCCGTCAGGAGTATGCCATGGTTCTGCCGGGGGATCTTTCATGAATGCCGTGGGGTCCCCGTTACCACAGTGGTCGAGAATAAACCGGGTATCAGGACACTTGTCCGCCAGGGCCGCTCCGTCGGCCAGCTCGGTTGGCCGCATGCAGAGGTCATAGCTCTTGTCCAACGCTCCAAGCAGCTGCATCGACTTGACGAATTGTTCTTCAAGGCACAGGCCCTGCTTCGTCGTGGGGGGATGGAGGACCTGCCGGACACCCTTGATCAGCGGGTTGTCCTTGTAGGCCATGATGTAGTCCTTGAACCCCTCGCTGGCAGGCCGCCCCGAGATCACGGCAGCACAGGTGATATGCCTTGAGGACCTGGAAAGGGCGAGGACATGTTCCGCCTCGAAGACCTGCTGCTCGGGTGCAACATCCACTTCCATGTAAACTGCCTTGACGACATTCAGCCCCCGCGTGGCGGCGTTGAAATCGCGCGTCACGTAACTCTCCTTGAGCACCTCCGGAGCATCCCCCAGCCAGGGCGGGGTCACCTTGGAGAGATCCCAGAGATGCTGGTGGGTATCGACAATCGGGAGACCCGTTGCCTGCTTGCCAAACAGGCGTGGCCGGGCGGTTGCCACCTCTGCCACTGCCGTGCCGGCCAGCACGGCCGAGCTGCCCTGGAGACAACGGGAAAGAAAATCTCGTCGCGTGGTCATGGTCATTTCACCCTTTCCTGGTTCACGCTGCATCGAACAACTGGTCGCCTGAGAGGAAGTGTAACACACGCGCGTCGCTGCCGGGAGCGACCAGGCTGTTTCGACTTTCTTGGCGAATCCCGAAAAATACTGGTAAACTGGTGCTGGAAAGCTGACCATTTCTTCCAAGCCTCATTGTCCTGCGAGATCCCCTGTCATGCCGCGCCTTCATCCCGGTTGTCGCTCCTTCTCAAGCTCCGGCGTCAGCCGACGAGAGATACTCCGCGCGGGAGCCGCTGGCGCGTTGGGACTCGGTTTACCGGACCTGCTGGCTGCCGATGAGAGCCACCGCGGCAAGGGCATTGTGACGCGGGCCGACCGCTGCATCATTATTTTCCTCAACGGCGGCCCCAGCCACCTGGACATGTGGGACATGAAACCGGAGGGTCCCTCGGAGAGCCGCGGCGAGTTCAAGCCGATTGCCACCTCGTTGACAGGGGTCCAGTTCAGCGAGCACCTGCCAAAACTCTCTCAACACATGCACCGCTCAACGCTGGTCCGGTCCATGCATCATTCGGTCAACAACTCCCACGCAGCAGCCGTCTACGTCTCCATGACGGGCCACGACCGGGGAGAAGTGGGAGGAGGATTCCTGCCAACAGACAATCCCACACCAGGTGCGGTACTGACACGACTACGGCCAACACCGGCGGATGTCGTCCCCCATGCCTGCCTGCCATACAAAACCAAGGAGGGGGCAAAGGGCCCTCCCCAGCCGGGTTTCTGGGGAGGATGGCTGGGCAGAACATTTGATCCTCTCTGGATCCTGAAAGATCCCAACGCGGCTGACTTCTCGGTGCCCGAGTTCAGTCTCAAGAGCGACATCAACACGGGCCGCATGGTTGCCCGCAGCAGCCTGCTTGATCAACTCAATGCCGGCCTGGCCGAATCAGCCAGCATAACGCCGCTCTCGGCGATGAGTCGATTCCAGCAACAGGCACTCGATATCCTTGTCTCTCCCACCGTCCAGAATGCTTTCCGGATCGACCAGGAAAAGCAATCCACCCGGGATACTTACGGCCGTAACATCTACGGCCAGAGCGTTCTGCTCGCACGACGGCTTCTGGAAGCAGGCACGCGCCTTGTGACAGTCTCCTGGGCACCGGATGCTAATGCCACCTGGGATACACATGGCAGCAATTTCACCACGCTCAAGGACACGCTGCTTCCCCAGTTTGATACGGCAACGAGTGCTCTGCTGGGGGACCTTGTTGACCGCCAGATGCTTGACCGCACACTGGTGGCGATCCTTGGTGATTTCGGCCGGACTCCCAAGATCAATGCGAATGCAGGTCGCGACCACTGGAACTTCTGCTACTCGATCATGCTGGCCGGGGGAGGAATCCGCCCTGGCTGGGTACACGGTGCCAGCGACAGGGGCGGTGCCTACCCGTCGGATGACCCAACGTCTCCAGCCGACATCCTTGCCACCATCTACCGCCTGCTGGGAGTGGATCACCGGATGCAGCTTTATGATCGATTCCAGCGGCCTCACCAGATCGTTTCACGTGGCAACGTTGTCCCAGGTCTCCTGGCCTGAACGGACCGACCTTCCCCAGATCTCTATTCATTTTCAGCAGCATGGTTGAACCAACAACGACACCAATAAACCGGACTGGATCCCGGCTTACACTGGTCGGGGTCGCTATTGCCCTGCTCAGTGTCGGCTGTTTTGCAATGGTCCGCTCACTGACAGCAGCTCACCAGCCACTCTGCCTGCTGATCGTGTTGGCAGCAATCTTCCCACTGGTACGTGTTCACACCGACTCCCTCCCATCTGCCCAGCGGGACTATTACCGGGCCTATGGCAAGGCATTACCGCTGTTCGCCCTGGTACTTGCGCTGGTGACCGCTGTCGGCTACCTGCTAACGATGCACGGGTCGGTAGGCGATGTCGACCTGTTTTACTTCCTCTGCTATGCCCGCGACATGAACCTGGGACATGAGATCCCCGAGAACATCTACAGTTATTTCCCCGGCATCTACACTTTCTGGCGATCCGCCATCCTGGTCAGCGGGGAATCACTGCCGGCGATGGAAGCCTGGCACCTGGGACTGGTCGCGCTGAACTGCTTCCTGGTAGGCCTGCTGCTCTGGCGCCTGACCCGCTGCCTGCCCGCTGCCCTGTTCGCCGCCGCCTGGACGCTGCTACTCTACTCTCGCTTCCAGGGACTGGACGGGACAAGTGAACCACTGGCAACGCTTCCCCTGCTGGCAGCGCTCTGCTACTGGAATGGCAAGCCATTACGTGGACGAGATGGCTTGCTTGGTTGCCTGGTCCTGGGCGCCGGTTTCGGACTTGCACTGTACGGGAAACAGCAGGCCGGCCTGCTCTCGCTGGGAGCCGTGATGCTGCTGATCGAGAGCCTCGGCAGCTCGCGCCGTCATGACCTGCGAATACTCGCAGCCCTGCCCCTGTGTGCCCTGGCCACCTTGCTGCTGGCAATTCTCGGCGAGGGAGAGGGGCTGGTACCGCTCTGGAAAGGGCTTTCCGCAGCAGCCGGATACGGCCAGGAAGGATCGTGGTTGCATAATATCTACGTCCAGGTCCGCCGGGACGAAACCGCCATCCTGGCAGCCCTCTTTACGGCCGTCGTGCTCTGCTGGTGGGGATTGCAGAGACGGACCTCGGAGGACGCATGCCAGCGACAGCTCTCGGTTGCCGGCATGCTCGCCATCTCCGGCCTGGCAACCCTGCTGCAGCTTCGCAGCCGGGCCTTTCATCACTACATGCTGCTGGCAGTTCCCTGCCTGGTGGTCAGTAGCACGCTGGCCTGGCGCTATCTCTGGTCCCGGCGAACGGGAAGCTGGCGAACACGGAAAGGAGCCTGCCTGGCCCTGCTGCTGCTCCCACTGGTTCCCTTTCTTGTCGATAGTGGCATCGATGAGAGTTTCCTCGCCGGACGACTGCCACTGCCGGTGGAACGTGTGATTCCCATTCGCTGGCACCAGCGGGAAGAACTCCGTGACGACCTGGAACAGCTTCGCCGGCAATTGCCACCCGGGGCATCCATCCTGCTGGTCCCGGCGCGGCATAACAGCATCCACTTCCTGCTGGGAACAAGCTCAGCAGCATCCAGCGGTTACCATTTTCAGCTACGGGAATACAACGACGAAAGCTGGATCGATCAACTCTCTGGCGGCCACAAGTACGTCCTGGTACAACACCGCGGGCTGGATTCAACCGACAGGAAACGCTGGGGATTTACCCGGCAACGACGGGCCCACCGGACCCTGCTGAACGAGAATTACGAGGTCCTTTTCCAGGGAAGAAACCTCGTGCTTTACCAGCTCCGTGACTAGCCGCCGTTTACTTCCCCTGGCTGGCTCCCAGCCGGTAGACCGCCAGGCCCTGCTGCCCCGCATCTCCCAGCACGCGTTCAAAGGTCACCACGCTGCCACCGGTGATGTTCCGCTCGTAGTAGGACTTCCAGAGCTGGAGCGTCTGCTCGGCGAGCAGCGGATCCTCGACATACTGGACGAAGTACAGCTGGTCACTATCGACCCCCTGGCGAAGCAACTCGTGGCCGGAGTCGGCTCCCAACCCTGCCAGGATCTGTCGATAACGGGCAGAACCAGTCTGCCAGCCGGAGGGAATGATACGAACCAGCCGAAAACCACCTGGTACCCGGAGTGGATGCATGGCGGCATGCCGCAGGCCGGCGCCGGTATCGAGCCGCAGCAGGACAGGCATGAAATTCTGCGAGGCGAAGTCCACCAGCCCCCGGTTCACGTCTTCCAGTTGCTGCTGCCGGTGCTTTTGAGCTGGAAGTTCCACGGCCAGCATTTTCACGGCAAAACCGCTCGACAGCAGGCCCAGTATCAGCAGAATCGCCAGGCCCGGCCGTGACCAGCGGGAACCCCCTGAATCTTCGACGTCGAGCCGGGGAAGGATCAGCACAAGACCAGCCAGGTACAACAGCATCGGGATCGCGACGCGCGGCACGAGCCGGAAATAGGCCAAAAACAGGAGTGGACCGATGGCGACCAGCAGCGCCAGGATCGTCATCCGTCGTCGCCGGCAAAGCTGCCAGCTTCCACTGCCCCAGTGCCAGAAGCAGAGTCCCAGCACCATCGGCAGGAATATTCTCAGCGACATGGTGTTTTCCCGATAGGACTGCTGCAGGGCTGACCCGATACGACTCCAGACCGACGGCCGCACGGCCTGGTTTGCCTGGAGGAACGTTGCCACCGAGGGGATATTGAATTTTTCATTGTCATGAATCACCCAGAGTTCCCGGTACATGCGATAGTCCTCCCGGGTCCAGCCGGCGGCCTGGATCGCGGAGTCGGCTGCCTGGCGTCCCCCGGGCCGATCATGAAACTGCGCCCTCACCTGGTAAAACTGCGGATAGTCACTACCGGCCAGCTCCGGACTTGCAAGACGGGAAAGTCCCCGGTCACAGGCAACCAGCACCAGGGCGGTCGCAGCGAACAGCAACACCATCCGCAACCGCTCCGGACGGACCATCAGGACCGGCAGGGCCAGTAGCAGGACATAACAGCTCAGCTGCCAGCGCCAGAGAAAGGCCACCAGCAGAAGCGCCAGCAGTGAGAGCTGGCAGGAGCGTCGCCGCAGCTGGGACTCGGGAAGCGTCAGGAGCGAGAGAAACACGCCAAGCTGGCACAACAATGCAGCGGACGTGAAGGTGACACTGTAAAGAGTGTGCCCCAGGAGAACAGTAAAGGCGGGCAGGCAGAGGAGGCGAGCAAGCGTCGGCTGCTGCCGATCCAGCAGCAGGCGAACAAACAGGCTCACGCCAAGCATGGTTGTCAAAAGCACCAGCAGTCCATACCAGGGGAATGACGGCTGCAGCTGGTACAGGCCACAGATTGTGGAATTGAGAAGCTGCGAGTGAAAGGGAACATCCGCCGCCGATGGAAAACCATCCAGCCCTGCCAGGATCATCTGGGAGCCGACATCATCTGCCACGTTAAAGCTGGCAGGAAGCAGGAAAATGGCCACGCTGGCCATCGCCAGGGTGATAAACCAGGCAGTCAACCAGGAGCCCCCGGTCACCACTTTGTCGCCATCGCTGACGGTCACGGGCTCTCTCCCGAATCCCTGCCACTCTCGCTCGTGGTCTGCTGGCGAACGACGAACCAGGGGCGCCCCCGGACCTCGTCCATGATGCGAATGATGTACTCGCCCAGCAGGCCAATCGAGAGTAATGTCATTCCGCCAAAGAACAGGATTAACAGGACAATCGTCGCAAAGCCGGGCTCATTGAACTCGCCATTGAGGGCCCGGATAAAATAGTAGGTTCCAAGCACGACGCTGGCCAACGCTGCCAGCAGTCCCATCATGCTGACCACCTTCAATGGTAGCGTGGAAACACTCAGCACATTATCGAACATCAGCCGGGCGAGTCGCAGGAGGTTGTAGCCGCTTCGGCCTCCCGCCCGTGGATGATGATCAACTTCGACGTTCTCGATACGTGACGTCGACTGCAGGATCAGTGGATTGATATTTGGCTTGACCGTCTCGAACTGGCAGACCGTCTCCACCAGCTGCCGGCGCATTGCCCGGAAGCTACTCATCTTCAGTCCACGGGCCTTGCCGTAGGTCGCCCGGAACAGGCCGCCCATCAGTCCCGAACCGAGACGCCTCAGGATTCCCCTGCGGCGGCCACGGATGGCAGCAACCACGCAGTCCAGCGAGGGATCCTGCTGGAGCGGCTTGATCAACTCAAGAATATCGGCCGGGGCCTGCTCGAGGTCATCGTCCATCGTGACAACCAGTTCCCCATGGGCATGCTGAAGTCCGCACATGGTTGCCCGGTACTGGCCGGTGTTAAAGAGCAGGTCCAGGCCGCGGGCAAAGGAGTATCGACTGCTAATCCGCTCGATGCTTTCCCAGGTATCGTCCCCCGAGGCATCATTGACCAGCAGCAATTCAAAACGGAGTCCACTCGGTTCCAGCGCAGCGGAAACCTGCTCGGCAAGTTCATCGAGCCAACTGCCGCTCCGGTAGCAGGGGACCACGATTGACAGGTCAATCTGTTCAGCACTCATCACTATCCGTCCCAGTCGCGAAGACCTGGCTATCCTGCCGGGTCTACGCCGGGCCACGAACCAGCGGCTCAAAATCCATGCCGCGGATGATCTCCATGCCTGCCACCTGGGCATTCATGGCTGGCAGATCCGGCTGCTTGTCATGAAGAGCCAGGTCTGCCAAAAGGGCGGAAAAGTTTACGCCGCCATGCGTGTAGAGCAAGGGCCGAAATGCCTGCCTGGCATTGATTTCGGTCACTAAGGGTACTCCTTTTGACGCTTCGCGCAAATCTACCGAATATACCCCGTGTGGGGCTTCGTCCATGGCCCTCACAGCCCGACTTGCCGTTTCATTCAGACAATCATCCACCACGGTCCGAGCATGGGAAACATTCCCGGTAATCCCGCTGACAGCTACCTGGGAAAGGAAATAGGCAAGTCGCTCCCCGGCAGCGGAGACAACCAGCTCTCCCTGCCACCAGAGCGAGGTCCAGTTGTAATTACGTCCTGGCAGGTACTGGTGCAGCAGCCACTGGTCTTCTTCACCACCACGACGTCGCCAGTAATCAATCCAGGCAGCTCCCTCGTCGGCGGACTCGATGAGAATACTGCCTCGCCCCCGGGGCCCGGTGGAGCAGCGCAGCCAGCCTGGCCGGCCAACCTTTTCAAGGGCATCCTGCAACTGGGTACCATCGCTAACCGGAAAGGTCCTGGCGACCAGGTCCTCGTTCGCCAGTTTCTCATGCAGCTGCTGCTTGTCGAGGCAGAGTCGAAGGGGCGCCGCAGCGGGACAGCTGGCAGGGACCTGGAGCTCGTCCCGGACAGGCTCGATCGCCTCCAGTTCCGGGTCCGTGTTGACCAGCAGAAGTTTCACCTGCTGGTCCCGCAGAAGTTGCACGAGCGCATCGACATACCCGGGCTGATCACCACGGGGCAGGAGAAACACCTCGTCACAAAAGCGTTCGCCCAGCTGTTTTCCCCACCAGGAAACCTCGCTCCCGATCACCCGCTCCGACCGGCCAGCCATTTTCAGGCTACGGGCAACTTCCAGTCCTATCGAGGAACCACAGGCAGATACAAGAATTGTCATGGCAGCAGCTCGTTCTTATTTATTCCAGTGTCTGATCAGGCGCCAGGACCGGATTCTCTTTCAGCCCTCGAAGAAACCACGGATCCCGGCGATCACCTGCTGTTGCTGCTCCCGCGTGATCCCTGCAAACAGGGGCAAGCGGAGGAGTCGTTCACTACTCGATTCGGTAACAGGCAAGCTGGGAGTTTCCGGGGCCAGCCGTTGCCCCATCGGGGACAGGTGAAGGGGAACGTAGTGGAATACGGCATGGACCCCTTTTTCGTTCAGGTCAGCAAGCAGCCGGTCACGTGTCGGCTGGTCAGCCACCAGCAGGTGATAAAGGTGATAATTGGTCTGGCAGTCCGCGGGCAGATGGGGACGCACGAGGTGTCCCTGCTGTTCCAGCTCTTCTAGCTCCTGCTGGTAAAACTCGTAGGCCTGTTGTCTCGCTTCGTTAACCTGGTCAACCGCCTCGAGCTGTGCCAGCAGAAAGGCAGAGGCAAGCTCACTTGGCAGGTACGACGATCCCTCGTCGACCCAGCTGTACTTGTCGACCTGCCCCGCCAGGAATGCAGCCCGGTTCGTTCCCTTGTCGCGCAGGATTCTCGCCCGCTCGAGCATGCCCGGGTCGTTCACACAGAGGGCCCCTCCCTCTCCACAGGTAATATTCTTGGTGTGGTGGAAGCTGAAGGCAGCCAGCTGGCCATGAGAACCGAGCGGCCTTCCCGCCTGGCTGGCTCCCACCGCCTGGGCTGCATCCTCGATCACCACCAGGCCGTGCTGAGCTGCCAGCTCGTTAATCGCCTCCATCGGGCAGCCGACGCCGGCATAATGTACCGGGATGATCGCCCGGGTCTGCGAGCTGAGCCTCGCTGCAACCGAGGCCGGATCGATGTTAAGCGTCTGCGGATCGACATCCACGAAGACCGGCTGTGCCCCGGTACGCACCACGGCGCTCGCCGTGGAGACAAAGGTGAAGGAGGGCATGATCACCTCGTCTCCCGGTCCCAGTTCACAGAGCATCGCTGCCATTTCCAGGGCAGCCGTGCAGGAACTTGTCATCAGCACACCGGCGGCACCCGAGTACTGCTGGAGCCAGTCGGCGCACTTGAGGCTGAAGGGGCCGTCGGAAGCCAGCATCCCCTGCTCCACCACCTGGCTCACGTATTCCAGTTCCTTCCCGGAAAGGAAGGTCTGGGTAAAAGGAACTCGCGGCGGCATTCGTCGCTCCCGGCTGAACTGGACTCACCGATCATGCCTGATAGACTGGCAATTGACAACCTTGATT
>PANG01000050.1 GCA_002708345.1 Planctomycetaceae bacterium
TGACCAGGTTGTTGTTGCCACGCGTGTAGGGATAGACGTTGGCCTGGACGTTCACATTTCGTGTTCGTGCCGCTTCAATCAATTCAACGATTTCCTGCATGCGGCCCCAGTACTGCTGATCAGCAATTTTCAAGTGGATAATATCCACCGGGACTCCGGCCTCTTCACCGACACGGATCGCATCCTCGATCGAGGTAAAGACGCCAGTCCCCTCGTTGCGGATGTGTGTTGAAAAGGTGCCTCCAAACGGCTTGATGATCTTTGCCAGCCGGATCACATCGTCGGTGGTTGCCAGTGAACCGGGTGGCATCATCACCTGGCAGGAAAGTCCCAGGGCGCCATCCTCCATCGCTTCNCTGATNACCTTNTCCATGAGTGTGAAATGTTCCTCGCTGGGCCGATCAAAGGACTTTCCCATGGCTGCTTCCCAGGCATTGTTCAGCCCCACGTAGGAGGCAACGTTGGTTGCTATGCCTGCCTTTTCGAGCACCTGGAAATACTCCCCCAGGGTTTTCCAGCGAACGGTTTTTCCATTGACCGTTGCTGATCGAGTGGCCCGCTTGCCCATGTTGGGACCGGCCGAGTTGCCTTCACCGAGAATCTCGGTGGTGACTCCCTGGTGAATCTTGCTGCGGGCATCCCCGTCTTCCAGGAGCAGNAAATCGGAATGNGAGTGCATGTCGATAAAGCCGGGAGCGACCACAAGGCCCTCGGCGTCTATCTCTACCTGGCCCTCGTCCTTNAGGACTCGAGCCACCGCTACAATTCTTCCGTCCTTCACGGCCACGTCGGCAAGGAACCATGGATTTCCGCTTCCATCGATAACACGGCCNTTCCGGATGACCAGGTCGTAAACCGNTTCTTCCGCGGNNAGGGNGCNNCCAAAGAGCAGGATGACTNGCCAGCACCAGNTNTTTNATGGNTTTCATGCNGGTNGNTACCCTNCATCGAGCATCTCGGGNGGAATGAANCCCCCNGTNCCTGCCAGTGCATCAAGCCGGGACCAGGCATCCGAGGCCTCGCTGCGGATCAGTTCATAAAAGAGGGACTTGTAACTTATCATTGTTGCCCCGGCCTGTTGCATCCGGTGGCTGGCTGCAGTGACATCGGCGGCCGANCTGTAGATGGCATCGGCAATAACGAAAACGGAGAATCGCTGGTCAATCAGGTCCAGTACCGATTGCAGCACACAGACGTCGGTTTCCCCACCCGCAAGTATGAGCTGGCGCCGGTCCAGCTGGCCGAGCGTCGACATCACGTCGAATTCACCGACGATGCTGTAGGTGGATTTTTCAAATACCCTGCCATCTGCCGGAAACTGGTTGTTGAGCCGGTCTGGCAATTTCCCCTTTTTCTTCAGCGGTTTTTCCAGGGTGGCAATCACCGGCACNTTTGCGATCGGTGCGACGATCAGCAGNTGTTCGAGCCGGGCAAGCAGCGAGTTCATGTCGCCGTGCGCTCGCTCGAGGAAATAGGGCTGGACGTCGATCAGCACCAGGGCCGTCGATCGCGGATCAATCAGAAGTTCTGTCACGAGATACTCCAGCGGCAGGTGAAGAAAAAACGGTCTAGCGACCCTTGCTACCTGGGCTCTGGGAGGATCCTGATCCCTTGCTCCCTGGCCTCTGGTAGTAGCCATGCTGCCGTGCCATTTGCTCGGCAGCATGCTTTTGCACAACAAGAACCTGTTTCTTTTTCAGGTTGCTGTTCAACTCGCGTGCTGCCTTGTTTCCGGCAATCCGGTACTTGTTGTAGACCGAGACCGTCTGGTCGAGCTTCTTCTGTGTTCCCTCCGACTCGTTGTTTCGATCGTTCAACCGGCCCCAGGCTCCTGTCCAGGAGGGAGATGCCCTGAGGATGTTTTTCTTTTCCATGTCAACAAGATCGGCTGCCCGCTTCAATACCCGCTGGGCCTGCTGAACAGCCGGAACTGCCGTGATCTGCTTTTCCTTTTCCACTCCCTTGACGAAGAAATCGACTTGCGTCTCCGCCTTGTTACGTGCTTCTTCGTAGCGCGTGCGAGCTTTGATGACTGTGGACTTCTGGGCCAGGTAGGGAGACCTGGGTGGGATGGCGTCAAGCACCTCATCTTCAAGCTCGTTGAGCTCCAGCTTGGCACTCGTCACATGTAGCTTGGCAGCTTCATTTTGCGATCGCGCCATTTGCATTGGGGGTGCAGCACGTTCCTGGTACTCCCGGTTAGAGGACAGATCCTGGCGGTTGACCTTGATCCTGGCGTCCAGTCCCTGGATCTGTTTTCCCAGGATGCGAGCCTGTGCGGCAGCCTGCGCCGCCATCTGGCGGCGGATCTGCTCGATTTTTGCCCGGTTGTTGTTATTCCGGTTGGGTTTCTTGGCAGCATGGACCGGGGAGATGAAGGCCAGGCTTAACAGCAGAACCAGTACCAGGGGGGCTACAAGAGCATGTCGCCAGTGGATGGAGCTTTTCATTCGTCAGATCCTTGGGGACCAGAATGGAGCGTGGGTTTTTAAGTAGAAACCTCTTGCTAAATAATACTATAAAAAAAATGAGCGCGAGCGAGTAAAAGATACTCATGAAACACGGGGTTTTGGTACTCGCCAAGATCCCCTGGGAACCGATAATGGACCTTTTCGCCTGATNGGATAGGAGTTCGAATGTACAGGGTTGCCATTGGTTCATTCCTGATTGAATGCAATCACCTGGGAGGTGTACCAGCGGAGCTGGAAACCTTCGAGCGTGGTCAGTTGCTCGATGGTGAAGAGGTTCTGAAGATTCGTGAGGGGACGGTCGGGGGGATGCTGCAGGTTCTTGGCCAGGCAGAAGTCGAGTGCCTGCCACTGGCTGTTGCTTCTGCCTGTTCCAGTGGCCCGGTCCGGTCGGAAGTTTACGACCAGCTGAGGGAATCGATACTGGAAAAGCTTGCCGCTTTACTTCCTCTCGATGGAGTGGTCCTTGCACTGCATGGCGCGGCAGCCGCTGAGAATGAAATCGATCCGGAAGGGGACCTACTCGAGGCGGTGCGCACGCTGGTTGGTCCTGCGACTTCGATCGTTGCCACGCTGGATCTGCATGCCCACGTGACAGGACGGATGGTCGAGTCCGCTGATCTGCTGGTTGCCTGGGAAACCTATCCCCANCGTGANGCGGTAGAAACCGGGCAGCGAGGGGCGCGGGCGCTNCTGGCAATGCTCGATGGCTCCCTGCGNCCAACGATGGTGATGGCCAAGGTTCCGGTGCTTGTGGCCGGTGTGCTGGGGCAGACAGATCTGCCGGGCCCATTTGCCGAGATCATGGAGATGGCAATCGGGATGCGCCAGCAGGAGGGTGTCTACTCGACCAGTGCTTTCCTGGTCCATCCTTACCTGGATGCCCCGGGAATGGGGGGTGGCGGACTGGTGGTCACGCATGATGACCTTTCTCTTGCCGCGGATCTTGCCGGCCAGCTCGCGCGTGCTTACTGGGATCGTCGCCATCGGCTGGAACCTGTGACCTGGCAGCCGCGGGCGGCCATTCTTGATGCCAGGGATAATGTAGAGGGGCCGGTGGTGCTTGTGGAAACGGCCGACTGTTGTGGGGGGGGTGCGGCAGGNGACAGTGTCCACTCGCTCAGGGCACTCCTGGAGGAACAGGTCGTGCAGCCAGCTGTTGTCCCGCTGGTGGATTCCGCTGCCGCTGCCTGCTGTCACCAGGCAGGAGTTGGCGCGCGGGTGGAACTGCAGGTTGGACACCTTGTTGACCCGGCCTGGGGAGAACCACTTGCTGTAGAGGGGACCGTTACCCGTCTGAGTGAAGGGCTTTTCACCTACAAGGGAGGAATCTGGGGAGGGCAAGAGGCACGCATGGGACCAGCGGCCGTACTGCAGGTCGGCACGATTTCCCTCTGCCTGGCCAGCCATGCAACCTACGAGTGGTGCAATGAACAGTATGAGTCACTGGGGATCGACGTGAAAAAAATGAAGTTCATTGTCGTCAAGAACCCCATGAACTACCGGCAGGCGTATGGGGAGCTGATGNAGAAGGACTATNTTCTTGATACNCCGGGGNCTACNCCTGCCACCTTGCNNCACGTGGAGCTCCAGCGGATGAAGAGACCCTATTTCCCCCTGGATGATCCTCCAGGTGAAATGAAACCCAGTTTTCTGCAGCGGGGCGGCTAGCGGGCAAGCGATCCCATCGGATCCCAGGGGGAAAGCGAAATCGGTTCCTGTTGCCATGCCTCCAGCAGCTCTGCAGACAGGTACTTCTTTTCAATCGCCACCTCGAACATGTACTCGTCGAACCACGAGTCGTTCATCACGTAGAAGCCCTTCTTGCCGTTTTCATCACCCCAGCTGTTTTCCACGCGCCAGCGACGGGTCTGCTGGCCGTTCTCTCCATCGATCAGATCCACGCCGGTGAACAGCATGGCATGTGTCATCAGCGTATCGTGATGAATCAATCGATGTTGCTTGGGCATCTGCAATTCCGCGTCGTAAACACCCTCGTAGTCAAACAACCGGGCGTCCCAGATTCCCTGGTCGCGCCGCATCATCTTGCCCACGTCGCATCCCATCCAGACCGGCTTGCCATCCACCAGCGTCTCCCGTGTGACCTGCTTCATGGTCTCGATGTCGACATTCAGGTACTTGACGATCCCGCCCCCAACGACATTTCCCAGGTACTCGACCGTGAAGGTCTTTCCCAGCGGACTGGAAGGCCGGGGGTCGTGAACCAGGCAGACATATTCATCCAGGGCTGGCTGGATATACCGCTCGGCAAATTCCAGTGGAGTCGTTTCTCCATCACGGTGAAAATCTCGTTCCTTGTCATTCCATTGCCAGTCGAAGCTCTCCGGTGGTGTTCCCAGGTGGATGGAGAGAATGCGGTAGATCTCTGCCAGGATCTCCTGCTTGTTCTGCTGCAGGTCCTCATTGCTGGCCTCCCCGGCCGCTTCCTGCCGCAGGGACATGGCCCCTCGCCGGAGTTTGGTAAGAAGGATCCCGTTCATGCGACGGGTGTTACTGGAGCTCTCGGTTTCCGGCATCACTGCCTTGGGCACCGCGCCATGTTTTTGCAGCACGTTGACGAACATGTTCCACTGTCCCCCATCATCGAGAGGATGAGCCAGGAGCCAGGCAACGGTGCGGTCATCGATATCTCGATCAGCCAGATCGAGCATCGCCTCGAGGAAATAATTCGATCGTTCCAGCTTGTCCCAGAAGAGCGTGTAATTCTGGCTGAACTCGAACTCCTTCAGGTTCATCGCCTTCATGGCAGCAGGCCGGAAGAGGTTCAGCCCGGCAAACATCCAGCAGCGCCCACTCCTTTTCTGGTTCGTGACGGACCAGTCATCAAGCAGGTGTGAAAAGGTGTGGTCGGTTGAAGTCAGGATAGACCGGTCCAGGGCAATATTGTCGATCCCGTTCTGGGCGACCGCATTTTGCATCAACCGTGCAGTCGGGTGTTCACCGAAGTCGCAGCGCAGTTGTTCAAGACGCTCGAGGCTGAGCGTGCCCTGGCTGGATTCGGTCTGTTGGGCGGAAGGTGCGAGTGCCATGGTGAGTGTCCCTGCAGTGAGAGAAGGAGATCGGTGGTCGGTACCTGGTAACTGATTTTACCCGAGTTCTGGCTACCTCGCCCATCGCAGATGCGAATTACCGGCAGGGTGGGCGAAAAATCTCCAGGAGCGGTTCCTAGCCTTCTGACTTTTCACCGGCCTTGGCCTCGGCCTTTTCCTCTTCCACCTTGGCAGTCATCTGGAAGATGCGAAGGCTGCCATCAAAGCAGGGGGCAGCCAGTCGCTGGCCATCCGGTGCCAGGGCCAGGCCTCGAACGTAGCTGTTGACCTCGAGCGTGTGGAACGGCTTGACTGCAAGTGGATCCTTGTCTGCCTGTCGCTTGAGGAGATCCGGGGCTTTGCGATCCTTCTTGTCGAGCTTGACGGGTGTGACCGCCTCGTCCTTGTGCCAGAAACAGATCAGTCCGCCGCCACTCTGCTTGGCCACACCACCGATAATGAACCCTGCCGGGTGGAAGCGAACTCCCCAGGCGGTGCCCGCGGAATTATCTGCGGGGCGCAGGTGACGCAGCACCTGCCGGGATTCCCAGTCCACCACGGCGAAAATTGGATCCTGCTGGCCTGCAAAGGAATTCACCACGTTGGTAATCCCGGCACAGACCACGACGCTGCCGTCGAGTGCAAATCGCATGTCGCGTGCACCACCCATGTCCGCGGCGAACTTGGTGTCGTAACCGGTCATCACGGTAGGGATTGTCTCCAGGTGCTCGAAGGATTCAAGATCCCAGATCATGACGTTCCCCATCAGGTCCTCTGAAACCAGCTGCCTGCCATCGGGATGAAAATCAACGGCGTAGGGATTACGTTCGTGCCCTGCCATCTCGGCGACCAGTTCCCCGGCAGCGGCACTCCAGATCCGGATCATGTTGTCGTTGCCGCAGGTGGCCAGCAGTGTCCCATCCGGGCTGACACGAACCCAGCGGGCAAAGCCGCGATGGGCCCGGACCATGCGGAGCGAACGGGGTACCGGGTCATCGGTCTGCCACCAGTGCAGCTCACCATCCCAGCCGGCGGTGTAAAGGGTCTGGCCGTCCGGGGAGAAGTCCATGGAACGGACCCAGCTGTTATGACCCGCCAGGATCATCATGCGGCCGGTTTCCAGGTTCCAGCGATAGACGTTCAGGTCTTCTGCCCCGGCGAATACAAAGCGGCCGGTGGGATCGATGCGGCAGCAGGTGAGAGGCTTACTGTGCTTGTACTCGGCCACCTTGTGCGACTTTGTGGCATCGATAGCAGCCGGCTGGTCGTCGGCCGCTGGTGTCGGTTCCTGGAGGATATCGTTCATGCCAGCAGTTCTTTGATCGATTCGACCGCGGGATCCCCGATCGGGATCTCACGGCCCGGGATGTCATGGTTGGCGGTTGAGTCAACGCCAAGTGCCTGGAGGTACGTGTGGAACAGGTGCCCACCATCAACCTCGCGGTCACTCACTTCCGTGCCGTTGGCATTGGTCGCACCGATAACGGCACCCGGCTGGATACCACAGCCACCCAGCGCGATGGACCAGGCACTCCCCCAGTGATCGCGGCCATAGCGGTGATTGATCTTTGGCGTTCTGCCGAACTCGGAGTAGATCATCACCAGCGTGCTTTCCAGCATCCCCCGCTGCTGGAGGTCTCCCAGCAGGGTAGCAAAGGGAGTGTCGAACTCTCCCAGTTGCTCGACGTGGAAATTGAAGTTCTCGGCATGCGTATCGTAGCCATGATGGGTAACCTTGACGCAGGTCGACCCCTCCTCGAGCATGGTCCGGGCCAGCAGGCAGAAACGACCAAAGTCGTGATGCCCGTACCGGTCAAGTTCCTTCTCCGACTGTTTTTCGAAAAGCTCCTGACGGGCCATCAGTTGCGCGGCCTGGCGAAAGGATGCGTCATAGGAATCAACCTGCGCCTTGGGGCGCCGGGAAGTGAACTGCTGGTTCAGTTGCTGGCGGAACTGGCTGCGGCGGGAAAATCCCTTTTCTGCCAGCTGGCCGGGTTCCCCGAGGTTGGCCGGCGAGGCCACACCTTCGAGCTTCATCTGGCCGTAACGGGCATCCAGGAAAGCTGCCGTGTCATCTTCCAGTCCACGTGTGGAAATGTGCACGTAGCTGGGAAGCGGGCTGTCTTCCGGGGCCAGGTAACGGGCGGCGACCGATCCAACGTAGGGGTAGTTTCCTTCTCCTCGACGTCCCTTCTCCATGAACAGCCGTCCCTGGTGATGGTCATCCGTCTTGAGATTGATACTGCGAACAATCGAGAGATGGTGCATCAGCTGGGCGGTCTCTGGCAGCAACTCGCAAATGTGAACTCCAGGTACCGACGTCGGAATCGTCTGGAAAGGGCCCCCGTACTCGGTGCCCGGCTTGGGATCCCATGATTCGAGCTGGCTGACACCCCCCTGCAGGTAGACCTGCAGGATCCGTTTCTGGTCTTGCTTGAGCGTGTCCGCCACAACGGGGGCGGAAAAACCACCCATCGCGGCAGCTGCTCCGAATCCGGCCGCGGTTGTTCCGGCAAGGAAGTTGCGCCGTGAAAGCTGATGGTCGATCGACTGGCATCCGGTATTCCGTTTCATTGCATGACTCCCTGGCAGCCGTTGATAAAGCCCTAATGATTGAATCGGAACTCTGCTGAACACAGTATAGCCCGTGTTGCTTGAGCGATTCCAGTCTGTCTTTCCGAGCCAAATTGGCCGAGGAAAACAACCAGGTTTTCCATCTCCCCCGAACTGGGGGGACGTGAGAGCAGGGCCAGGTAAAGCTCCCGGGCCACCAATTCCAGTTTCTCGACCTCCCCCAGCCGTCCCGCGAGATTTCCCGCACCAGGTTTGAGCCAGTTACTAATCAGTTCTCCGTTTTCCAGGAAAAGTGCCTGGCTGGCAGTCGCACTGAAGCCATCTGTCTTGGCAGCGAAAATACTGACAAAAATATCGACGTGAGGTTGCAGGGTCGTGTTCACTGCCTGCTCCAGCTTGACCGCCATCTCNCGGTTGTCCGGATCAAAAGAAGGATCTTCCTTTTTCAAAATGGCACGCTGTTGATCCTGGCTTGAGGCGATCATTCCCACGGCCTGCATGGTTGACCAGGCAAGCTGCTCGGGGGTCAGGGGTTTGAGTTCCGCAGAGAGGTAGGCCGTTACCGGCAGGTCCTGGTCACTGTCAACCCGACGGCTGCTCCGCTGGTAGGTCTCACTTAATACCAGCTGGCGGATCAGTGCTCGCAGGTCATAGTNGCTGGCCAGCAGTTCATCGGCCAGCAACTGGAGCAGCTCCGGGTGCGAGGGAGGATTGGNGGCGTGTCTCATGTCGAGTGGCTGGACCAGTCCCCGTCCCATNACCAGGGCCCAGGTCCGGTTGGCAATGTTCATCCGGAAATCGACGTTCTCCGTCGAGATGAGACTGGGTGCAAGTTGTAGTCGCCGGCTGTAACGGGGAATCCCGCGGTTCTTGTCGTCCGGCTTGGTAACGTACAGCTCGTCGGCTGGCTTCGGGTCCTCGATCACCGTCAGTTCCAGNAGGCGTGGGGAGGTGCTNTCTTCCTCGTTGGTAAACACCGAGGTGAACTTGACGTCCCCNTCGGCCTTTTCCCCGATCGAGGTGGTCCCACTCTTGGGGTCCTTGAACAGGTAGCTNCGTTTCAGNAAGGCCGTTATCCCGTAGTAATGTCGCTGCAGGTAATCCTCGATCGAGGGATGGTCATGGCACTGGGCACACTGCATGTCACGGCCAAGAAAGATCCGGCCGATGTCACGCGTGGTATCGTCGAAGTTCAAATTGCGGGCCAGCAGGAAACGGGAACGGGGTCGTTGCTTCTCGTCTGAACCGTCGGCGGTGAGGATTTCCTCGGCCAGCTGGTTCCAGGGCTTGTTCTCCAGCATGGAGGTGAAAAGGTAGTCCTGCCACTGGGCCGGCTCGACATGTTTCTTCGGTANCCGCTGTATCAACATCACGTCCAGCTGGTGCTGCAGGTGACGTGCGTGGCGGGGACGTGCCAGCAGACGATCCACCAGTTGCTCCCGCTTTGCCGGGTTCTCGTCGGCCAGNAACTCCTCTGCCTCCAGCCCGGTTGGGATCTGGCCGACCAGGTCCAGCGAGATGCGCCTGAGGAATTCTTCATCGCTGCTGCGNGGGGAGGCGTACATCACCAGGTCNCCCTGGGCCGCNGTGATCAACTNGTCCACTCGCTGGTGAAGTGGCANCACTTCATCCCCTCCNGCAGGGACGGCNATCACGGCCAGCAGAAGAAGTCCGGCGATGNGGGTTGCCATGTTCATAAAGAAGCCAGGATCAGGAGNAGGAAGGATATTCTCGAGGGGGGAGAACTAAATTTTAACATGGCCTGCATGGACAACCAACGGATTCGCGTTTGCATTATCATGAAAGGCGTCAATCAGGTAACTCGCCCGGCACCAACCCCGAGAAAAACATGTTCATTTCCGCANATTTTCGCTTCACGATGCTCTTCTTCACGATCGCTCTGCTGTCAGGCCAACTGGCTGGAGCCGAGCCGATCGAGGTCGATATCCTGCTCAAGGGGGGAACTATNCATGATGGNAGTGGTGGCGAGCCAGTCGNGGGTGACGTGGCGATTCGCGATGGCCGTATTGTTGGAGTGGGGACATTTGAAGTTGCCGTGGCCGACCAGGTGATTCCCTGTGAGGGGNTGGTGATTGCTCCCGGGTTNATTGACCTGCACAACCATAGCGATTCGATGATCGTGCAGGATGGTACGCGTGCCAACATGAACTATGTGCTGCAGGGTTGCACGACGATCGTGACCGGTAACTGTGGCTCCGGGCCTGTCGACGTGAAGGACTANTANGAGCGGATCAATAGTGCCGGGGCAGGGACCAACGTGGTGCACCTGCTACCGCAGGGGAACCTTCGCCGTGAAGTGGTGGGGACAGCACGCCGAAGTGCGACGCGCGACGAGATTGTCCGCATGCGCGAGTTGGCCGAGAAGGCAATGCAGGATGGAGCCTGGGGCATGTCGACCGGCCTGATCTATGTCCCCAGTTCCTATGCATCGACCGATGAGCTTGTNGCCATCGCANGNGNNGTAAGCGAGAAGGGTGGCATCTACGCCAGCCANATTCGTGGCGAGGGGTCGGGGCTGCTCGATTCGATCAACGAGGCGATTGAAATNGGTCGCCGTGCCCGGTTGCCCGTCCANGTCTCCCATTTCAAGTCGAGTGGTCGAGATAACTGGGGCCTGGTCCGCNTCGCAGTGGANGTGATCAACAAGGCACGTGAGAACGGCCAGGTTGTGACTGCCGACCAGTATCCTTACCGGGCTTCAAGCACGTCACTCGATGCCACGCTGCTTCCTTCCAGGATGCGAGCCGGTGGCCGTACCGCAATGGTCAAACGACTGGATGATTCGAAAACCGGCCCGGAGATGATCGAGGCAATCCGCAGCGCGCTGGTAAAAAGAGATGATGGTGCCGCCGTGCGGATCGCACGTTATAACCCGCGCAAGGACTGGGTTGGAAAAAGCGTGGCCCAGATTGCCGAGCTGGAGAAAAAGGCACCACTGGATATTGCCCTTCAGATCATCCGTGGTGGCGGGGCGGCAATCGTGAACTTCAGCATGGACGAGGATGATGTCCGTTTCGTGATGCGGGTGCCCTGGGTTGCCACGGCATCGGACGGGCGGGCGTACCTGCCGGGAGCTGACAAGCCGCATCCGCGCAGCTACGGAACGTTCCCTCGCAAGCTTGGTTACTATGCGATCAAGCAGGGCAACCTGCCGCTGGCACAGGCAGTTCGCAGTTCCAGCGGTCTACCAGCAGATATCCTGGGAATGAAGGATCGAGGTTATATCCGAGTGGACCAGGTCGCCGACGTGACCGTGTTTGATCCCCTGGAACTGATCGACGCCGCCAGCTTTGAAGATCCTCACCAGTACTCACTGGGAGTTCGTTACGTGCTGGTCAACGGCCGCCTGGCCGTCTACCGGGGGACCGCGACAGGTGCCCTGGCCGGCAGGGCGCTGCAGAAGAAGTAATCCCTGGCCAGTATCAGCGGATCGACCTGGGGGCTTTCTGGCCCTTGGGGATAAAGCTGAAGTACGGGCGGTCCTTCATTCGCAGCTTGAAATCCTCTTCCGCCGCGGCAATCTGCTGGGGGTTTTCCAGCAGGTCAATGGTTGTGACCGCCAGTACCTTGGCGGCGTAGACGATCCCTTTTTCACCAATGGTGGAACCAATCGCAGCCACGTTCTGCCAGCTGTGTCCCGGGCTCCTGGCCACCATGCAGCTGGTACGGATTCCCCCGGTGGGAACACGCCAGCTGATATCGCCCACGTCGGTGGACCCCTTCGACGGTGGTGGGTTTTCCAGCGTGCGGTGGACCTCCTCGTCGATCGCAAGCGGAAACTCGGTGCCGAACTGCTCGGTCAAGGGCGCCTGCAGGCGGCGGGCAAAGACCTTCTCCTCGTCCGTGAAGGTGGGGGCTCCGGTCAGACGCAGGTTTTTCTCCAGCAGCTGGGCCAGTGGCATGTTGGGGATCACCTCGTGGCAATCGGTGTCGACCTGGATGTTCAGCGTGGTACGGGTCATCAGGGCCGCACCGCGAGCAATATCCTGGAGCCAGCGAAAATTGTATTCCACGTCCTTGTGCGCGTTGGCCCTGACGAAATACCAGACCGTTGCCGTTGGAGCGACCACGTTGGGTGCCCCGCCACCGTCCGTAATCACGTAGTGCAGGCGGGCGTCCTCCTTGATGTGCTCACGCATGAAATTGGCACCGACGTTCATCAATTCCACCGCATCCAGCGCGCTGCGGCCGCTGTCAGGACTGACCGAGGCGTGTGCTGGCGTTCCGGAAAAAGTGAACTTGACCGATACCAGTGCCTTGCTGCTGCCGGCAAAAGCCTCGTTCTTGGAGCTCGGGTGCCAGTGCAGGCAAATGTCAAGGTCATCAAACTGGCCATCTACCACCATGTAAACCTTGCCTATCACTGTCTCCTCGGCAGGAGTGCCGTAGAGCCGGATGGTACCGGGCAACTTGTGTTTCTTCATTGCCGCCTTGACTGCCAGCGCGGCCCCCAGGGCACCGGTCCCCAGGCCACTGTGGCCGCAGGCATGGCCTGCTTTTCCTTCTTCCAGGGCGATCCGCTCCGGGGCCACCTGCTGGGACATGCCCGGCAGGGCATCGTACTCGGCCAGGATCCCGATCACCGGTTTTCCCTTGCCGTAACTTGCCACGAAGGCAGTTGGCATCCCCGAGATGCCGGTTTTGACCTGGAAGCCATTGGACTTGAGCTTTTCCACCAGCAGGGCACTCGACTCGGTTTCCTTGAGGCCCACCTCGGCAAAATTCCAGATCGACTTGTTGACCTGCTTGAGTTCCTCGGCGCGTTTTTCAACGTCCTCGACTGCTGTCTGCTGGCTTGGCCGGAACTGCGCGGTGGCAGTGCCCACAGGAAGCAGGCTGGCAAGCACAAGGAACAGGAAAGGACAGTGTCGTGTCAGGGCTGGAGGTAAATTCAACTGGCGCACGATGGTAACTCCCATTCAGTATGAAAGAGCGGGGCTGGTAATTTCATAACGGTTGATAGGCTATTCGACACGGCAGCCCACTGCAAACCTCCGGGGTGGCAGGCCCTTTTTTCTGGCCGGCGCTTGCATCCCCCGCTCAAGGCCTTTCTACTCCGGTCATTACAATATCGGACCCGCCTGGAGAGATAGTCATGAACAAGAAGCTTCTAGACGCTATAACCTGTCTGCTCGTTCTCACCCTGCTGGTAGCTGCCCCTGGGATCCTGCCTGCCCAGCAGAAGCAGTTCACCGTGGTCAACAAGGATCTTGGCCTGGATGGGCTTGCCGGTGGCAGCGTGGCCTGGGTGGACTTTGACAACGATGGCTGGGTCGATCTCTACACGGGCCGCCTCTGGAAGAACAACGAGGGAAAGAAGTTCACGCTCGTGGAAGCTCCCCAGCTTGCCGGCTCGGGAGTCTGGGCCGATATCGACAACGATGGGGACGCCGATTTTTTCCACTGGGGGGGACTTGGCAGGCTGGTTCTTAACCAGGGGGAAAAGGGATTTGAAGATATCAGTGACAAGCTTCCCGACCTGCCGACGAAGGTCAGCCTGGGCGCCAGCCTGGGAGACTATGATGGCGACGGTTTTATCGATATCTACGTCGGGGGATACGAGGGGCCCGGTTACCTCACCGACGTGATGTACTTCAATAACGGCGACACCTCTTTCCGGGAGGCCTGGCGCACGCAGGGGACAACGATGCCCGCGCGTGGAATCACCAGCGCCGATTATGACGAGGATGGGGACCTGGATATCTATGTCTCGAACTACCGGCTGGTTGCCAACTCGCTTTGGCAGAACGATGGTCAGGGGAAATTCACGGACGTGGGGGGACCCTCCGGAACGGCGGGCGATGGTGGCCTGGGGGCCTGGGGTCATACGATCGGCTCGTCCTGGGGGGACATGGACAATGATGGTCGGATTGACCTGTTCGTCGGTAATTTCAGCCACAAGCCTGACTACCAGGACCGGCCCAAGTTTCTCAAGAACCTGGGGTCTGCTGGTGGCTTCAAGTTCCAGGACCTGACTGCCAGTGCGGGTCTCGCCTGGCAGGAGTCGTTTGCCTCGCCCGCGCTGGGGGATTACGACAACGACGGCGACCTGGATCTCTTTTTTACTACCGTCTACGCGGTCGGGAGTTTCGGAATCCGGAACTACCCGGTGCTTTACCGGAACGAGGG
>PANG01000051.1 GCA_002708345.1 Planctomycetaceae bacterium
TCTTGCAGGAGCGTGGAGATGTCGATGGTCAATCGAAAATTTCTGGGTGGGATGATTCTCGGTCTGCTGGTGCTTGTCAGCGGTTGTGCGGAATCAAATGCAGTTAGTGTGGAAGCTGTCGCCGCGGGTCCCGGGACCGTTTTACTGAGTGTCACCAGTGATGCCAACGTGGATCCGCAATCGGTGAACATGGCTCTCACCCTGGCCGGGTTTTGCCTGGACGAGAACTACACCGTGGCAATCTTCTTTAATGTCAAGGGAGTGCAGATCCCCACGACAGGATTCCCGGAGGACCTGGCGTACGGGGACCACGCGCCTTTCAAAGAGCAGATAAAAGCACTCGCCGACCGGGGAGCGGAGATTCATGTCTGCCCGGTTTGTATGGGAGACCTGGGGGTCGAGGCGGAGGACATCATGGAGTCGGCGTTCGTGACCAGCAAGCCGAAGCTCTTTGCGCATGTTGGCCCACACGCGACCGTTTTCAGTTACTAGGCGGGGAGAGACAGGTCACTTTTGATCTGGAGCGTGCCAGCGAGCGGTTACCATGTTGCGGCGCTTGTTCACTTCCAGCACCTCGGCGAAATCAATCTTTTTTCCCAGCATTTCAACATCGTCGATCCCGGCAATTTCCACAATTGCCTCCTCCTTGTCGATGCTGGCATTAATGGTCACGGCTGCCCCGATGTTGTCAGTGAGCCAGCGATCGAGGTAGTCCATCAGGACGTACTCCGGATCGTCGAACATGCTCTTGATGCCCGAGAGTGATTCCTCGGTGACACCCTCGAGAATCAGCTTGGTCATCTCGTCCTCGAGGTTCTCGTTCGTCGCGACGGCGTCATCTTTCCCAAGCAGGTTGCCAAATCCGGGAATCCCCAGTACACCGACCCCCGTTAATGCAAGGTCGACCGTGGTCCGGGGAATGGAAAAACGCACTTCTGCCGTCTTGCCCTTGCTGAGGGTCTGGACATCTCGCAGGATCGTTGACAGGATCCGAGTTGCCAGGGCCTGCGGACCGGTGGCCACATTGCCAAGGCGAGAGATCTCCTGTTTCATCGTTGCAAAACCACTCTCGATTTCGGTAATAAAGGTTTTGGCGGCTCCCCTGCCGGTGAATGTTGCCGTGCTGGACACGTCAAACCCGTTGCCAACCTGGATACCCATTGCCAGCCCGGTCAGGGTGCCGCGTGCCGAGGCAACGGCCTTGTTGAATGCCCCTGCCTGGTCGGAATTAAACTGGGTAATCGCCTTGTCAAAGGTGTTCATATTGCGGGGGACGAATCCGACCAGCACCGGGTAGCTGGAGTCCAGGAAATGGAAGCCGCCCGAAGCACGGCTTTTGCCATCCTGTCTGACGGCTCTCCGCACTGACTGCTCCGCGCCAAAAAGAAGTGTCCGATTGTTGATCACGTAGAGAGCAACAGGTGGATGGTTGTTTTCATAGGGGTGGGAAACATAAAAAATGTTTTGCTTGAGCGTTGTCTTGATCGGTTTCCGCATCCCACGGTTTTGGGCCTCAAAGATCTTTGCCAGGTTATCGGTATTCACGGGCCGGGTGAGTCGCAGGAGCACGGTGAAATCCATGTTCATGGGACTTGCCGCTTCGCGGTTGTCGAGTACCGTGCTGAAGCTCGATATGCCATAAGCGATGCTTTGGATATCACGGGGAGAAATACCTTGCTTGATGATCTGATCGAGCATCTGCTGCAGGCTGGGGACACTTTCAAGGATGCTGCTGCCAAGATCGGACTCGAGCACCTCCTTCAGGCGAACCCGTACAAAGATCTCCGTGTTATCTGGCATGTAATCCAGTTCGGTGGTGGAAACAGGTTCGGGCAGGAGAGCCACCAGCAGGAGAATGATGAGGACCATGACGGTCGAGCCAGTCCCGATCAGAAGCCAGTTCCGGTTACCTCGTGGCCGGGCCGGGCTGGCTTGTTGGAACGCTCTGGGGACGCGATCTTCACCGACCGTATTCATGGCAAAGGGAAATGCCGCCGGAGCCGGGGGGGGATTGGCCGCCGCCGCGGCGGATGCGATTGCGTCGCTTACCGGCAGCTCCTCGGTGGCAGGCTCCTTGAGCAGGAAGGTGTTCTGGCACTGTGGACAGACGACAGTCTTTCCCAGGTACCCGGCACTTGGAATAGAGAGTTCAGTATTACATTCCGGGCAGGGAATGGAGAGTTTCTGGTTCATGGGAGGTGAATGTCCCGTTACTCAATTTCTCAGAGGCGTTTGAGCTTTGAGATCCGACCACTATGGACCCACTCGGCCACGAAGATGCTCCCGTCCTTGCCAAAGCAGGCGTCATGGGGATGAACAAACTTGCCATCGATCCACTTGTCCGGGGCGTTACGGATCCCTCCCTCGGTGGTAATCCTCTTCACGTCATCACCGAGCCTGGCCACCACCTGGTTGTTTGCATCCAGCAGCGTCACCCGGGCGTGTAGTTCCGGGATCATGAGCAGGTCCTTCCAGGTGTCGGCATTGGCCGGCAACCCATAACCGTCCTGCGTGGCAAGGTGCTTGCCATCGAGGGTCAGGTACTGGACCGTGTGATGTGCCCGGTCACAGATCACCAGCGTGGGATCCTTCTCCCCGCGGTTGTCGACCCAGATTCCATGCGGCGTCGCAAAGGTGCCTTTGCCATCACCGGGGCCACCGAAACAGCTTTTCCAGTTTCCGTCGCGGTCGTAACGATGAACGTAGTAGGAACCGTATCCATCCACAAGTAGAAAGTCGCCATCCGGCAGGAAAGCAAAGTTGGTTGGAAGAAAGCGGTCCTGTCCCCAGATTTTTTGTGGCTTGGTATCTTCTTCTGGAGCGTAGACGCCTGATTGCATGGGAGCATGCTTCTGCCAGACGATTTCTCCGTTGAGGTCCATCTTGGCAAAAGTTTTGAGGTGCTGGTACGCACAGACATAAAGGAATTCCTCGCCATCTTCCTCGTGGACCTCGATACCGTGGCCCCCTCCCTGGAACTGGCTGCCGAAGGCGCGGACGAAGCGTCCCTTGCGGTCAAAGACAAAGATCGAGGGATGGTCCTTTTGGTCAGCCCGGCCCTCGTGGATCACGTAAAGCTGGCCTCGCTTGTCGACTGCCACGTTATGCGTTGTCTGCCAGCTGTACTGCGAGGGTAACTCTGCCCATGCATGGTTGACCTCGAACTGGTGGTCCCCCTCGCCCAGGATGATCCGGGAATCACTCTTGGCAGCCGTGATCACGGCGGGCGCGGCAATCGTGGCAACTGCCGCTGCAGAGCTGGCCTGAAGGAACTGGCGGCGTGAAAAGCGTGAGCGGCTTAAGTTCTTCATGGTCTGGATTCCTTGGGACCCGGGAACCCGGGCGGAAAAGAAAAAATACTGTTCAACAAATACTGATTCCCCTATGATGCCATCTTGCCCGGCAGGTGGCAATCAACTCCTGCCGTGAAGCGTGCGACGACAAAACTTCCATATCCTGGCGAGACCTGATGATGAAACGTAACCTGCTGGTACTTTCCCTGGCCCTGGCTTTCCTGTCTGCTGACCTCCTGGAGGCCGAGAACTGGCCCGGCTGGCGGGGCCCACGAGGAGACGGCACCAGCACCGACCGGGGCGTGCCAGCGGAGTGGGATGGTGCGACGGGCAAGAATATCCTCTGGAAAACACCCATTCCCGGAAAGGGACATGCGTCCCCGATTATCTGGAACGACCGGGTCTTCGTGGTCTCCTGCCTGCCCGAGGAAAAGACCCGGGTGCTGGTGGCCCTGGATCGCCGTACAGGAACACCTGCCTGGCAACGGGAAGTTGTTGAGGCAGGCCTGGAGACAAAGCACTCGCTCAATAGCCGGGCTTCAGGAACGCCGGTCACTGACGGAAAATTTGTCTACGTCACTTTCTTTGAAGCCGATGGTCCCAAGGTGGATGCGCCAAATGTCGGCAGCAAGCGGCTGATCACGCCTGGGAAGATGGTCGTGGCGGCCTATGATTTTGATGGCAACCTTGCCTGGCGTGTCGCGCCGGGGACGTTCATCAGCGCCCATGGTTACTGTAGTAGCCCGGTGATTTTTGAGGACCTGTTGATTGTCAACGGGGACCATGACGGCGAATCCTACGTTGTTGCGCTGGATCGCAAGACCGGCAAGACGGTCTGGAAAGTGGCCCGGGAACACAAGACCCGCAGTTACGTTACCCCGCTGATCCGGACCATCAATGGCCAGCCACAGATGGTGATGTCAGGCAGCAAGAGTATTGTCAGCCTGGACCCGCGTACCGGGGAACATTACTGGAAGATCGACGGGCCAACCGAACAGTTTGTTGCCTCGATGGTCTACGACGGGGAGCTCTTTTTCATGTCTGCCGGTTTCCCCACTTACCACGTGATGGGAATTCGGCCCGATGGCACGGGAGATGTCACCGAGTCGCATGTCGCCTGGCATGTGACCAGTGCCCGCTGCTATGTTCCCTCGCCGGTGCTGGTTGACGGCCACCTGTTTGTCGCCGACGACCGGGGCACGGCAAACTGCTTCGCTGCCAAGACCGGTAAACGTCTCTGGCAGGCCCGGCTTGGCAACCATTTCAGTGCCTCGCTGCTTTCTGCAGGCGGCCATGCCTACCTGCTGGCGGATGATGGCACGATGACCATTGTTCGCCCGGGTGGCGAGGAGCCGGATGTTGTCGCTGTCAACAAGCTGGGCGAGTTCTGCTTTGCCTCGCCGGCGATTAGCCAGCACAGCCTCTTTATTCGCGGTGAAAAGCATATCTACTGCATCGGGAAAACCAAGGCGGGTGGGGACTAGTGCCCGCCGCTGGACAAGGAGAGATCGAGATGAAGATCCGCCTGCTTTTCGTACTGATGATCTGCCTTTGCATCTTTCCGGGGGATGCCCGTGCGGAAGAGGGAAATCCGAACCAGCTGACAAAAGGAGAGAAGGCGGCCGGGTTTGCGCTGCTTTTTAACGGCCGTGACCTTGATGGCTGGAAACATTCTGGTAACTGGGTGGTCCAGGATGGCGTGGTCACGCGGATGGGCAAGGGAGGTTCGCTGACCTACGAGACAGCGAAAGTCCCTGATGATTTTGAGTTGCGGTTCCAGTGGAAAGTAGCCGAGGGGAGCAACAGCGGGGTCTATTATCGCCCCGGCCAATACGAGTACCAGATTCTGGACAACAAGGTCCATGTAGATGGAAAGAATCCCCGGACCAGTGCTGCTTCGCTCTATTTCTGCATGGCTCCCTCGCATGATGCGACCCGGCCGGTGGGCGAGTGGAACGAGGGCCGCGTGATCTGCAAGGGGACGGTCGTTCAGCACTGGCTCAATGGGAAAAAGGTGATCGGCTTTGATTACAGTGACCCGAAATGGAAGTTCAATGTGGGCCTGCTCAAACTGCGAGGCGCGGAGCTGGCTGCCCGCGGTGGAAGCCTCTTCTTTCAGGATCACGGGGACCCGGTCTGGTACCGGGGTGTCAGGATGCGAACGCTCGGTCCGGACGACAAGCTCGATCGAACTCCGGTCACTCCGGCAACGATCGCGCCGGAGGTGCTGGCAGCGGAAAAGAAGAAGCTGGAGGGAATCCTCCAACGCCGCAAGCAACAGCAGGACAAGTGACCTGGCTACTTGCCGATCGAGTAAAGGAAACCGTCTGTTCTCATCAGCAGCTCGCCGTCGTCCACCGCAGGGGATGCATTCGTGCGGCTGTTATCGTCCTCGAACACGTTGTGTGAGAGGAACTTAAATTCCGGGCTGGCTGCCACAACATAGGTTCCGTTGTGTTGGGAAACAACATATAGCTTGCCGTCGGCCAGGACCGGTGAAGACCAGATCCGGCCCGGACGGGGTTCCAGTCGTTCCTGGAAAACCGTCTCCCCAGAGTCTGCTTTCTGGCAGCAAAGAAACCCACCTCCATCACTAAACCAGTAGAGGTGTCCCTGGTGGTAGATCGGCGAGGAGACGTTGGAGCCCTTGGTCTGGCGCCAGAGAGTGTGAGAGTCGCTCACGTCTCCCCGTCCGCCTGCCCGGACTGCCAGCGAGGTGTGCCCACCTCCGATCGCATAGACAATTCCATCATGGGCGACAACGCTGGGGCAGACATAGCGATGGATGCCATCGGCCTTCCAGAGCTGCTGACCGTCGCTGGGCGAGATCCCCAGCAGGTTGTTCTGTACGCTGACCACCAGTTCGCTCGTATCGCCCGTTTTGACGACCAGTGGTGTATTCCATGAGGAACCGATGCCACCGGATCGCCAGAGCTCCTTGCCACTTGTCTTGTCCAGCGCCACGATCGAACCACTTTCGACACTGGCATTGACGATCAGCATCTCGCCAAGAAGCAGTGGGGAACAGCCGGAGCCCCATCTATTGATGCCCTCCCCAACGCTTGCCTGCCAGAGCTGGTTCCCGTCCAGGTCAAAACAGAAAACCCCGGACTTGCCAAAGAACACAAACAGGTGTTTCCCATCGGTGACCGGGGTGCTGGCGGCATAGCCGTGGTAGGCGCCTTCTCCCTGGTAATTATGTTCGGGCAGCTTGGGATCAAATGTCTTCTGCCAGATGATCTCACCAGACCTGCGGTTCACGCAGAGCAGGTGTCGCTTGAGAGCATCCTGCTGGCCCTGGCCAGCTTCAAGCCCGTAGCCGGAATAACTGGTAACGTAGATGCGCTTTCCCAGCGTGATCGGTGTCGAGGCACCCGGGCCCGGTAGCGGCGTGCGCCAGGTAATGTTCTCTGTGGAGGACCAGCTGACGGGCACGTCCGTAGCAGTTGAGATTCCCATCCCCCCAGGACCACGGAAGCGAGTCCAGTCCGCTGCATCGAGAGAGCTTGTGATCAGCAGGCAACTGGTGGCGAGGATCGCAAGGGTCATCTGTCGCATGAAAATACCTTTCAGTCGATTCATTGGGTGCAAGGACAAGTACTTCCGATTACGGGTCTTCTTCAATCAGCTCATCATCATAGACTTGTTCCAGTTCGCGGACTTGTTGCGAGAGTTCCTCGCTTTCTTCCACCTTGCTGGAAATCTCCAGTTCCCATTCGGTACTCTCGGGCCGTAGTGAATCCAGGTCAAGTTCCAGCTGAAGGATCTTGGCCAGTCGCCGGGTGACCGCTTCAATGCAAAGTGGATTTCTTCCCTGCAGGTAACTGGGGATTTCGGCTACCAGTGAGACCATCTCCATGTCGAACTCGGGTGCCCGGGTCATCAGGTAACTACTAAAGGACCCTGGGCCCTCGTAGGCAGTACGTCCAACGCCAAAGGCCTGCATTTCCTCGAGGAGTTCGGGAGTGGAGCAGGTAACGAAAAGCCGAGGTTCACGCGTGTGGGGTACCATGCCACCAAACGAGCCAACAAAGAGAATCCGCTGGATGTCGAGTTCCTTGCAGAGGTGGAAAATGTCCTCGCTGAACTGTTTCCAGCGCATGTTCGGCTCCTTGCCGACAAAGAAGATCACCTGGCCGCCGGGGTAAGAATGAAACTCGTTGGTGGGCATCTCCGCCCCCTTGATCAACCCTTCCTCGATATGAATGTAGGGTCGAAACAGGGCAGACAACTCCATCGTGCCGGGGAAGTTGTAGATGTAGTACGGTTCCGGGTCGATGCTGGCGATCGGTGTGGAATCAAAAAGTTCGACCAGGCGTTCAACGGTACCGGTGGAAACATCCCCTCCATCCATCCAGCCGGAAAAGGCCAGCACGATCGTGGTCTGCTTCAGTTCAGGCTTGTTGAGAATTTCAAGTGATGGTGTGGAGTTGAGAGCCATTTCTCCATGATAACGAAAACAGGCCCGTGTGGAAAACAGGTCACCGTAAACCCCATGACGAAAAACAGGTGGGTGTCGTGTTGAGTTGTCACCAGGGATTGTGGATAGTAACCACGTTCCTCAACAAGTCGTCTCCGGGGTNTTTTTTNCNATGATGCGATATTTCNCNGTTGAAAAAAATTGNCTTGTACTGTTTNTGCTTGNCAGCCTNTGGANTATTCCACTTNCNGGCGNGGAACCGGTCCGTCGTTTTTCAGTCGAGGTGGACCTGGGAGAGGACCTGGGGCAGAGTTTCGGTTCGCTGCTGGAAGTGGTCAATCGCGAGGGAGACGTGGTTGCCGGAGCGGGGTTTAGCGATGTCTACAACACCCGTTTTCGCAGCGACCGTTACACGCTCCAGTTTTTTATCCGTCCCGGTAGCGGACGTGACCGTTACACGGTTACCCGGCTTCCCCATCCTGGCCTGGGGACAGGTGTTTACCTGATGGACATGGACCAGCAGGTCTTTTCCTGGACGAGCGCCGTGAGCAGTGGCCTGCGACTGTGGGACGGGGCCGGAAAGAAATGGATCGTGGCCCCGGNGAACCAGGGCCTCGCCTCGGGCGATGGCCAGATGCGACTTGCCGGGGACGTTCTCCGCTTCCGGCGAGGGGGAGTGAGTTACCGTGGAAAGACCATCCTGGAGGGACCAAAGCTTGGGTACTTCTACAATTTCTATTACGCTCACGGCCACCTTTTCTTCTACCATACCTCCCGGGAAGGCCAGGGATTTACTCGCATCCATGCCTGNCCCTGGAAACCTGGTGACGAGGGGCTGCTGGACGTTGGTGCGTCCGTATCGGTTGATGCCAAGTACCTTGGCGCCACGCCGTTTGCCTGGGGGCAGTACCAGGGGCAGGTGTTGACGGTGAGTAATTACGGTGGCGTCTATGTTTTCCAGCAGGGAGCNTGGCGTGTCTTGCTGGANGGGNATGANCANGTCAGCTACCAGGTCTACTCGATGCTCAATTTTCATGACCGCCTTTACCTGGCCCAGTATCCCACGGGTCACCTTTTTGAATATGACGGCCAGGAACTGACGCACCGTGACAATTGGCCGCCGCGATTGCCAGGTGTCTCAACGTCGGCACGCGAGGCCCAGACGATGGCGATCTATGGTGGGGACCTGATGGTGGGAGTCTGGCCCTGGGCAGAGCTCTGGCGTTACCAGCACGAGAGCGACAGCTGGCACTCGATGGGCCGCATGTTCAGCCACCCGGAATTAACCGCAAAGCAGACCCANCCTTACGAGCAGGATGCNGACCGCCTCGGGCTGGTGACCAATCACTGGGGCCAGAGAATTACCGGGATGGTGGCTCTCGGGCAGGACCTGGTGCTTTCCACATCGAGCAAGGGGACCGATGTCTGGAAAGAGGGATACAAGTTCCTCACAGANGGGGAGCGACGGGAATATGGCGCGGTTTTAAAACTCNANNGNCCAGGGAATGTNGCNGGNAAGATGNAGTGGACGGGGAAACCTGTCCGCTTTGATTTCACGGTGACTGCCAGCACGCTCACNATTGCCCAGGATGGAAAACAGATTGCCAGTGGAAAGCATGACCTGCCACTGGGACGGCTTACTGGTGAACTCAGGCTGCGGTCGGGCCAGGGAGCCAACGGCCGGTTCGCCGGCAAGGTGCTCTCGAGTGAGCTGGAATAAGATGAGCGGACTCTCTAGTCCAGGATCTCGGGATGCCGGGCAAGCAGCATCCGCTTGATCGCTTCCATGTGCAGATAGGACTGCTGTGATTCGGTGATGATTTGCTCCCGGGTCGCCTGGCAGACCTCCTCCGGGATGATCCGTAGCGGGTNTCCTGTGGACTCGGCCAGCACCTGGTTCATGCAGACACGTTCCAGGTAATAGAGATCATCAAAAGCGAGGGCGATATCTGGAGCGGTGACCACCACCCCATGGTTGGCCAGGAAGAGAATGTCGCTGTTGCCGATCAGCGATGCCAGTCGCTGCCCCTCGGCGGCATCCGACGCCAGGCCGTTGTAATCGTCGTCATAACCGATCCGGTCGTAATAGCGGAGCGAATTCTGGCTGCACCATGCAACCCGGCCCGGCATGCTGCAGCAGAGCGCGGTGGCATAGGGCATGTGCGTGTGCATCACGCAGTGGGCGTTGGGCTTGGCCAGGTGAATCTGGGAATGGATAAAAAAAGCGGTCGGTTCGGCCTGGTGCTTTCCTTCCAGCAGCTTGCCCGCCGGGTCGACAACCAGCAGGTCGCTGATCCGGAGTTCCGACCAGTGCAGGCCCTGGGGGTTCAGCAGGAACTGGTCGCTGGTGCCAGGGACCAGCACACTGAAGTGATTGCAGACTCCCTCACCCAGGCCCTGGGATTCTGCCCAGCGCAGTGCGGCCAGCAGTTCCAGCCGGGCCTGGAACACCGGGTCCGGATTCTCGATCGCCTCCTGGACAAGCGGGGCGGTGAGGGAAGACTGTCCGGGTTTCATNATGCTCTCCGTCATGCCATGTCGGGAAAACGGGAATCTCGAGCCGCAGTCTAGCATCTTTTCCGGCACCACTGGGAATCGCCATGAGAGCATGTGGGGGAGACGGTAAATGGTTACACTGATGAACACTTTACGGGAAGACCTGGTGGTTTAACGGGAGCGATGTGGGATGGGAGAAAACCAGACAGAGATTGTCGGTATTGCAGTTGTTGTCCTGGTGATCGGTGGGCTGGTCGCCTATTACGTGATCCGTGGCATGAAGGGCAACCTGACCCTGACGCTGAACCATCGCGGTGTCAGTTCCGGGGACAAGTTTACAGGCACGCTGCAGGTGGTTTGCAAGAAACCGGTGGAAGGCAACCGCCTGGTGGCAACCTTGATCGGGACCGAGAGAATCGAGGAAAAGACGGACGAGGGNATGAAGACAAGAACCCGTGAAATTTACCGGGCTGACGCCCTGCTTGAAGAGGCTCGCAGCTATGAAGCGGGCTTTGAAGAGAGTTATCGTTTTGAGCTGGTCGCGCCATCCGCTGACCAGGTTGGCGTAGCCGGTTCCGGCCTTGGCAAGATGGTGGAGAGGGGCGTGGGAATGCTCACCGGCCGCGATCGGGATCTTCTCTGGAAGCTCGAGGGGCGGCTTGATGCCAAGGGGCTCGACCTGGTTGACTCGGAAAAGGTGACCGTGAACCTGATCTAGTCGAGGATCTCCCTGACCACCTTGCCGTGCACATCGGTGAGCCGGAAGTCGCGGCCCTGGAACTTGTAGGTCAGCTTCTCGTGTTCAATTCCCAGCAGGTGCAGGGTGGTCGCTTGCAGGTCATGTACGTGGACCGGATTCTCGGCGACGTTGTAGCTGAAATCATCGGACTTTCCATAGTTGGCCCCGCCCTTGATGCCCCCTCCTGCCATCCAGAGACAGAAGTTACGAGGATGGTGATCCCGCCCGTGAGNCTTCTTGTTGTTGATGTCCCCCTGGCAGAATGAGGTGCGGCCAAACTCGCCCCCCCAGATCACCAGGGTCTCGTCCAGNAGCCCACGCTGCTTGAGATCCTTGACCAGTGCCGCCGCAGGCTGGTCGGTGTCACGGCACTGCACCGCCAACTGGGTCGGCAGGTTGCCGTGCTGGTCCCAGCCGGCGTGCATCAGCTGGACGAAACGGACCCCCTTTTCTGCCAGTCGCCGCGCCAGCAGGCAATTCTGGGCAAAGGAACCCCGCCGCATCACATCGGGGCCGTAGGCATCGAGCACGTGTTGTGGTTCGGTGCTGACATCTGCCAGTTCCGGGACCGATGCCTGCATCTTGTAGGCCATCTCGTACTGGGCGATGCGGGTGATAATCTCCGGGTCCCCGACCTGCTGGTATTTCAGCTGGTTCAGCTCTGCCAGGTCATCCAGCAGGCCTGCCCGCAGCGATCGGTCCAGCCCGGCCGGGTTGGAGAGGTAGAGGACCGGGTCGCCACTGCCCCGGAACTTGACCCCCTGGTGCCGGGTGGGAAGAAAGCCACTTCCCCAGTACCACTCGTAGAAAATCTGACCNCAGGAGGCTTCCTTGTCCCGCGAGGTCATCACGCAGAAGGTAGGCAGCTCATCATTCTCGCTTCCCAGGCCATAGGAGAGCCAGCTCCCGTANCTGGGGCGGCCGGGCATTTCTGAACCGGTAAGGAAAAAGGTGATNGCCGGGGCATGGTTGATCGCCTCGGTATACATGCTGCGGACAATGCAGATCTCGTCAGCAATTGAGGCGGTGTGGGGTAACAGGTCGCTGATCCACTGGCCACTCTCTCCATGCTGCTTAAAGGCAGCGATGCTTGGAAGCACTTTCTGCGATTTTCCCTGGGTCATCGTGGTCAGACGCTGGCCACCCTGTACCGAGGCTGGCAGGTCCGTCCCCCGAAGCTTTTCCATCTGGGGCTTGTGATCGAAAGTGTCGACCTGCGTGGGGGCCCCGTTCTGGAACAGGTAGATGACTCGCTTGGCCTTGGGGGCAAANTGNGGAATCCCTGGCAGGCCGCCGGTCTGCTGGCCAGCNGGNGCCGTCGANCCAAGCAGCGAGGCGAGTGCCGCCGTACCGATACCGACACTGCCGCGGCCAAAGAACTGGCGACGGGTGACAAGTTGGTCGTGTACGTTACGAGGATCCATGAGAAGTACTTTCCTATTCCCGGGTGATCGCTTCATCGGTGTTCAGGATCATGTTCAGGACGTTGCCGTAGGCCGCNACNTCGATCGCNNNNAGNNNNTCGGCNGCNGGGNATTCTCCCGCATTACGAAATTCATCTGCCTGCTGCGGATGCTCGCGGTAATAGGCCAGTGACCGCTCGAGTGCTCGCAGCAGGACTGCCAGTTCCGCNTCGGTTGGTTGCCGGCTGGTTGTCATTCGGAAAGCAGTTGCCAGGCGATCGAGTGGTGTTTCATGGCTGGACAGTATTCGCTCGGCGAAAACGCGGGCGGCTTCCACGAAAGTGATGTCGTTAAGCAGGGTGAGGGCATGCAGTGGTGTGTTGGTGCGGCGGAGACGGACGTTGCAGACCTGCCGGT
>PANG01000052.1 GCA_002708345.1 Planctomycetaceae bacterium
GGGTTCGTTCGATGTTGGCAACATTGTGTACATGCACCCAGGCGCCGGCAGCGATATCCTCCTGGGCCATCCCGATTGGCTGGCCATATTTCACGATTGTCTCGCCCGCGGAAATTGGCCGCGATGCCATTTTGTGACCTGGCCGAATCATCTCGACCGGCTCCGTCTGCTCACTGCCACCATTGATCGACATGCCTGCCTCCAGGTGTTGCAGTGCAACCACCACATTGTCCTCAGGGTGGAGACGAATAATTTCAGAAATACTGGAGTTTGTTATCATGGAAGTGCCGTACTCAAACCCTTGTTGCTAAACAACTTGTAGTAAAAAAGATGGTTCAGGCGATCGTCTTCAAAACAGAGCTGGCTTGAATGGAAGACCAGCTGCTGTCCGATGATAGTGAAGATAAGGCCTGTTGTCCTAAAAAACTACTGTAATGGGCCTTCATGCTCCTTGGCAACGGGCCACCAGTGCGGTACTGGCCCACTTTATTTCGGGAACAACGTGGGCGAAAGAATCGTCTATAATAATACGCCGAACGCAGATGGTGAGCAGCGACCTTACCAATTGTGCAATTCTCGCTTGAAAGATATCCGATCATGTCCTCCAGCACGGCTCCCCAACCAACCGTCGCAGATCGCCACCGGGCGGCGCTGGAGTCTTTCGATGCGCACGTGAATTTACAGCTGAAGCGGACACTCGGGCAGGTCCGCATCATGGACCTGGCAACCTCGCTGATGAAGATTGTCATTCGCCTGATGATGATCGTGATTGCCGTGTCCCTTGTCGACCACTGGGCTTTCTCCCTTCCGATCTGGGGACGCTGGGCCACGCTGCTGGTGCTCGGGGCTGTGCTTCTCCACGGATTGTTGTTACGTGTTCTGCCCCTGCTAATCTGGCGTATCAACCCGCTGTATGCTGCCCAGCAGATTGAACAGTCCATGCCATCGCTCAAGAATGGCTTGATCAACTACGTCCTCCTGCGTGGCAGGCCGCAGCAGGTACACCTGTCGGTACTCGGGGCACTTGGCCAGACAACGGCAACCCAGTTGAACCAGGAACGGGACCAGCAATTCGTCGACCATCGTTCCCTTTTACGAACTGGTTATATACTGATCCTGGTGTTTGGTTGTTTTGCAGCCTACCTGATCCTCTCACCGAAAAATCCCCTGCAGACTCTTCAGCGTATCCTAACACCCTGGGGTGACATCTCCCGCCCTTCACGTGTTGAGATCCTTGAAGTCAAACCAGGAACCCAGGACGTTTACTTTTCCGAGTCCCTTGAAATCACNGCCCATCTCAGGGGAGTTACCGAGCGGGACCAGGTCCTGCTCGAGTACAGNAGTCTNGATGGGCAGCTTATTGACCAGCAATTNCCACTNCAACAGACCGAACAGTCCTCCTGGTACCGCGTGCAACTNCCCCCNGGAGAAGANGGNATCCAGCAGGACCTGGTCTACAGNATCACTGCTGGTGATGCCATCTCCNCGGACTACGAGTTGACGGTTATTCCCGCTCCCACGATCGTGGTTCAGCGTGTNGAGTACGAGTACCCCNGTTACACCGGCCTNCCNCCAAGAGTNTTTACCGATCGGGCAGATATCTCTGCAATCGAGGGAACACGNGTGACAATTCACGGCAGGGCAAACCAGGTCATTCGTTCCGCCAGCCTGGATCTCTACTCCAGTGAGGGGACCCGTCCGCTCTCCCGGGGACTGGATATCGATGGTTTGAAAACCCNCGGAAACCTGCTCCTGNCACTTGATGATGACCGCCGCACCCAAACGTTCAATGGTTATGAACTGCAGTTCATTAACGACCAGGGGCATCCCAGTGAAACCCCNATACGACATCGCATCGAGATAACCCGGGATCTGCCACCGGAAATCGAATTGCTTGCTCCCCTGGCTCCGGAAGTGGAAGTTCCTCTCGATGGCAGCCTGAGAGTGGAAGTTCGCGCCATCGACCCGGACTTTGGCCTCTCACGAGTCCTCGTCAAGGACGATCACCAGCTGTTCAAAACTCCATTGCTCGATGATCCGGAAGGAATGGATGGCCAGTTCCTGCATCAATTCGTTATGCAGCCAGCCAAGCTGGGACTCAAGACTGGCGATACACTCACCTTTCACCTTGTCGCGGAAGATAACCGGCAAACGGGTTTTAATGAGGCAGCACCCAATATCTCGCAAACACGAGCAGTAAGAATACTGGTCACCGAACCGGAGAATCCCGCCGCAAGCACAGANCAATCCAACAACGACCAGGAAAAATCGGAAAGTGGAGATCCGGACTCGGAAAATCCTGAACCGACAGACGACGCCGAGAAGGGATCTGACGGGGAAAAAGGAACCGACGACGCCGAGAAGGGATCTGACGGGGGAAAAGGATCCGACGGTGAACAATCGGGTGGCCAGGAAGGGGACCCACACGATGGCGACGTCTTCCAGCGTGCACTGGACCGGATAAAGAAAGAACGCCAGGAGAAATCCGAGGGCAACGGATCGGATGATGGCAGCAAGACAAACGAATCTCAGGATTCCAGCGACTCGAATACTGGCAGCGACGAGGGTGAAAATTCTGAGGATGGTAGCCGCAAGCCGGCAGAGACAGAACAGCCTGGTTCCGATTCCGGTGACGGCGGCGGGACTGGCGAGAAGGTCGAGGGCCCGATGAAGCCCACCGGTTCAGCGGAAAAGGGCAGTTCGCCGACAGATCGCCAGCAAAAACCGGGCGCGGGAAAGGACAACGAGGGGCGACCGGCGAATGGCGAAAAACCAACCAACCCGGGAGATGATGCAAGCACGGGAACGGGCAAGCCAGAAGAAGAGAAGGGCTCCGAGCCCGGAGACGCTCCGAAAGGCAACAACCCCAACGACAACAAACCCGGGGATAATGACAAGCCGGCCGAGGATACGGGAGACGAGCAGGGAACAGGCAGCAAGCCAGGTGATGGAAACGAGAAGCCAACGGATGAACCCGGCGAGGGGGATCCTTCATCCAAGTCTTCATCCAAGGGTTCAGAGGGTGAAAAGCCAGCAGCCCAGCAAGCTGGTGAGTCCGAGGGGGAAAAGGGAAATTCTCCCTCAGGAGAAAAAAGCCCGGACGGTTCTGCAACCAACGGAGGGGCCTCAGGCCAGAGCGATTCCAATGCCAGCGGGAATAACTCCCCCGGCAAGTCCTCGGGGAACCCATCGGGCATTAGTGATTCAGGACGAAAACAGAATAGTCGCGGGGTCGGCCCTGACGAGTCCGAGGAGATTCCCAACGAGGTCGTGGGGCTCCCTGATGAGATTCCAGAATCCGATGAAGCCCGGCTTGATTATGCTCGCAAGGTCACCAGCCTGGTACTGGAGTACCTGGAGGACCAGCAGTTCAACCCCGATCCTGACCTGCTCAAGGAGACTGGCTTGACACCGGAGCAGCTGCGCGAGATGGTCGAACGCTACAAACAAATGGCTCGCAAGGCAGAGCAGGGCGAGGAGGGACGCCGCGAACTGGAAGAGACCCTCAGGAGCCTCGGTTTGCACCCCCGTTCAAACCGGCAAGCAAGCAAGGTACGCAGCGAAACAAGGCAGATCGAAGGAATTTCCAACGCAGGGACGCGTAGCCAGCCACCACCGCGGTTTCTGGAACAGTTCAACGCGTTCAAGAAGGGAACGGCGCGATCCGACAAGTAACCTGGGCGGATCCTGTATTCTGGATCCATTCTTTCCAGGGAGTCGTCCCCGTCAGGATTCATGCTCCAACGCATTCCTCGTTACCTGGTCCATTTTGACCCACGCCACTGCATTCACCGGTTTACCGATGTCCTGATCATTGGTGGCGGCCTGGCCGGCCTTCGAGCAGCCAACGCGGTTTCCCCTGACCAGTCGGTACTGGTGGTTACCAAGGACCAGCTCAAGCAATCCAACAGTTCTTTGGCCCAGGGCGGGATCGCCGGGGTTTTCGATCCCCAGGATCGATTCGAGGATCACATTGTCGACACGATGACAGCCGGCGGAAATCTCTGTGACCAACAGATCGTGGAGATGGTGGTCCGCGAGGCCCCCGATCGAATCCAGGAGCTGGTCGAGTGGGGAACTCGTTTCGACCAGCACGCTGGCGCCCTGTCGCTCGGACGGGAGGGAGGGCACAGTCACAAGCGGGTCGTTCATGCACTGGGGGACGCGACCGGCCTGGAGGTGATGCGAGCCGTCATCGAGTGGACACGTGGACTCGATAATATCGATATCCTGGAAAACACTTTCACGCTGGACCTGTTGACATCCGGGGGAGCCTGCCGGGGTGCGATTGTTACCGACGGTATCCATCGAACGATGGTCTGGTCCAAGCAGACAATTCTCTGCACTGGAGGGGCCGGGCAGATTTACCGGGAATCGACCAATCCGCCAGTAGCAACTGCTGACGGTCACGCGATTGCCTATCGGGCGGGGGTCGAGTTGCGGGACATGGAGTTCATGCAGTTTCACCCCACGGTACTTTACATTGCCGGCAGTAGCCGCAGCCTGATTACCGAGGCGGTCCGCGGTGAAGGGGCTTTCCTGCTCGACGAGAACAACGTCCGTTTCATGCCCGAGTGTGACGAGCGGGCAGAGCTGGCACCACGGGACATCGTCTGCCAGGCGATCGTGGAACGGATGAGCGCAACGCGACATCCCTGTGTCTACCTGGACATGAGCCATCTGGATGCTGATTTCGTCCGTCGCCGGTTCCCCGGGATCGCTGCAACATGTGAGAAATTCGGCGTCGACATCACTCGTGACAGGATCCCTGTTCGTCCCGGGGCTCATTACATGATCGGTGGCGTCTCGGTAGATCCACAGGGCCAGACAACTCTCCCCCGACTCTGGGCTGCAGGCGAGGTCACCTCCTCCGGCCTGCACGGGGCAAACCGCCTGGCATCCAACAGCCTGCTCGAGGGACTGGTCTATGGAGCCCATGCAGGGCTGGGAGCATCCATGGCCGCTGCTGAAATACCAGACCAGCTCCAGGCATTCCCAATCGTTAACGGTCCCGTTCCCCGGCCAGCGGAACCGATGGACCTGGCCGATATTCGGAATTCTCTCAAGAGCCTGATGTGGCGATGCGTTGGGGTTCGTCGCGAGGAGAGACAGCTCAAGCAGGCAATCAACTCGATTCACCGCTGGCAGAATTACGTGCTTCCCTGCCAGTTCCCCGACAAGACGGGCTGGGAATTACAGAACATGCTTACCGTCTCCGGAATCGTCTCTGCCGCAGCGTTAGAGAGGGAAGAATCCCGGGGCGTGCACCAGAGAACTGATTTTCCTGTTATTGATGACGAGAACTGGAAGTGCCACATTCCCCAGCTCCGCCAACTCGACCAGTCCCCTGGCGACAACCAGCCAGCCTAATCGTTATAAAAACAACCTGCCTGCCGCCAGTCCTGTCTCCATCTCACCAGACAACTTGAACAAGGAGATTCTGCCGCGTAGATTAAAAATAGTTGAAACCCACTTGTATTGAACCCGGCGGGAAACAAACTGGTAACGAATGGGAGTACGGCAAGGAAAGCTCGTGTCCGATCTTCCCGTTAGATTTACCCCTGTGTCGAAAAAGAGAGAAGATGATCGTCTGTGCCGCCTGGATCCGCGAGAGGATCTCCCCCCGGCGATGCGGCTCGGGTCAACACCAGGAATCACTGTGACACCACTCGCCTTCCAGCAACAAACCAGTCAAACCACTGCTCTATAGAAACCACGTGAGAAAAAGCCATGTCATCTGATACAGTCGAATCCGCACCTGACGAATCAAACGCTGGTAGTCAGGGTGTCCCCATGATCGAGGCCGAGGGCCTGTCAAAACACTATGGCAGGTTCAAGGCAACCGACGACGTGTCGTTCAAAATCTCTCAGGGCGAGGTAGTTGCTTTCCTGGGGCCCAACGGAGCAGGCAAGAGTACCACGATGAAACTCCTTACCGGGTACCTTGCTCCCACCGCCGGAACCGCACGTATCGCCGGTTACGACATGAAGGCCGACCGCATTGCCGGGGCCCAGGTACTTGGTTACCTGCCGGAAAATGGCCCTCTCTACCCGGACATGACACCCAGCTCGCTGTTGACATTTTTCGGCGAGGCGCGGGGAATGAACCGGGAGGAAATCGTCAAGCGGACTGCCGAGGTGGTGACCCTCTGTGCTCTCTCCTCGGTCCTGCACAAGCCAATTGGCAAGTTGTCTCGTGGCTACCGCCAGCGGGTCGGCATGGCCCAGGCGCTGCTGCACGAACCCGAGGTCCTGATCATGGATGAACCGACCGCAGGGCTGGACCCGAACCAGATTTCCGAGGTCCGTGCGACCATGCAACGCCTTGGCAAGGATCGCACGATCCTGCTCTCCACACACATCCTGCAGGAGGTGGAAGCAGTGGCCAACCGGGTGATCGTGATCAACGAGGGCTCGCTCGTCTATGACGGGCCAACCAGTGAACTTAACCAGGATGGCGAGTCCATGAATGATGCCTTCGAGAGGCTCACTTCCAGCGAACAGGCGGTTGTCTCGTGATCCGCCCCACCGGCCGGTTACGAATCCCATTCCTTAACAAGATGACCCAGACAAGAAACAAAAAATATCATGGAAACATCGGGTAATTATTTCGTCACCTTCCTTAGCCTGGTCCTTCGCAACATCCCCGTTGCCCTGATCCTGGCCGCGGTCGTGATCCCGCTCTTTTACATGCGCCGGTCCGCATTTGCTGTTATCAAGCGAAACTTTAACGGCTATTTCAGCAACCCGACCGGCTATGTCTTCCTCTGCGTCTTCGTCCTGCTGACCTCGCTGGCGGCCTTCTGGCCTCACGGGTTCTTTAATGCCAACCTGGCCAACCTCGACCAGTTAAATGACTTCCTTCCGTTGATCATGCTGATCTATATCCCCGCCATCACGATGGGAATCTGGTCCGAGGAGCGTCGTGACGGGACGGACGAGCTCTTGCTGACGTTGCCGGCCAAGGACTTTGACATTGTGATTGGCAAGTACATTGCCGCGGCACTGATTTTTACCGTCTCGCTGCTTTTCTCCCAGCTCTCCAATTTTGCAGTCCTTGCATCGCTGGCCAGCGACGCCAGCGGCGTTCATCTCGACACTGGCCTGCTATCAGCAAATTACTTTGGTTACTGGATGATTGGCCTGGCGATGCTCTCGATTGGCATGATTGCCTCCTTCCTGACCAACAACCCGACGATTGCTTTCGTCCTGGGCCTGGCCCTCAACGCCCCCCTGGCCATGCTTGACCGGGTAGATGTCATTGTCTCGAGTGTTCCCCTGGCACAGGAGATCGGTGCCTGGAGCATGGCAGCCCATTTTGACGACTTCCGTCGTGGCGTACTGAGCCTCTCATCGTTCAGCTATTTTGCCATGCTGATCGCCATTGGCATTTACGCCAGCATGGTATTGATCGGGCGTCGACACTGGTCCGGCGGTGACCGGGAATGGACGATGTGGGTCCATTACGGGCTTCGGATTTTCCTGCTGGTAGCAATCGCGGCCGGGGGAACCGTGATTTTCCAGAACCGTGACCTGGTTCGTGCCGATGTGACGGTCGGCAAGATCAGCTCGCTTTCCCAGCAGTCGCGGGATTTGATAAAGAACCTCCAACCCGAGCAGGACATCATTATCCGTGCCTATATCGGCGCGGAAGTACCCAAGGTCTACGTGCGAACCCGGCTGGAGCTGATTTCCATGCTCAACGAGTTCGCGGCCAGCTCGGACAAGATCCAGCTGGAGTTGTTTGACCAGCTGGAGCCATTCTCCGAGGAAATCGAGCTTGCCGAGCAACGCTATGGTATCCGGCCCCAGAATTATCGGCAGACAAAGGAGAAGGTCATCCTCGGGGTGGCCTTCCAGAGTGGCCTGAAGCAGGTGATCATACCGTTCTTTAATTACGGCGTGCCGGTCGAGTACGAGCTTGCACGCTCGATCGCCACCATCGCACAGGGAAAACGGCAAACGATCGGCGTGGTTAATACCGATGCCCGCATCGAGGGTGGATTCACTTTTGTTGGGCAACAGCCACAGCAGATTCCACGCAATCCCTTTTATAGCGAACTGACAAAACAGTACGAGGTGGAGACGGTTGCCCTGACCGAGAAGATTGATCCTGACCAGTACTCGATGTTGCTTGTCGTCCAGCCTTCCTCGCTAGGGCCAGAACAGCTTCCCTTCCTGATCGCGGCGATCCAGGATGGAGTCCCAACAGCCATTTTCGAGGATCCCTTGCCCTGGTTCATGCGATGGGCCCCCGGGACCCGTGATCCCAAGATGGCCCCGGGTGGCGGGATGCCCGGCATGGGAGGCCCTGCTCCCCAGCCAAAATGCAATATCGAGGATCTCTGGAGCCTGCTGGAACTGGATGTTCCGGAAGAACAGGGGGCGGCAACTCCGCCAAACCCGATGATGGGCATGGCCGGCATGGGAGGCTCGCAGCCGATGGTAGCCTGGCAGAACGACAATCCCTACCCGATTCTGCAGTTGATGAACATTCCCAGGTCCTGGGTCTTTGCCTCGGTCGACGGGCTTAACCAGGAAAACAGTATCAGTTCAGGTATCAAGGAAGTCTTCTTCCCGATGCCCGGTACCATGGTCCACAAGTCGACCGGGCGAATGAAATTCACCCCGCTGGCTGAAACAACGAAAAATGCAGGCCTGATGCGGGTCGATGAGTTCATCCAGGCCTCGCGGACTGGTAATGAGCAGGCGCTGGACATTGCCCAGGGTAATATTATTGGTGCCCCCCAGACGATTGCCGCCCTGATCGAGAGTCGTGAGGAGAGCGAGGAAGAAACCGCGGAGGAGACGGAGGAAGAAACGACAACGACGAAAAAACAACCCATGCGAGTTGTCTATGTCAGTGACATCGACGTCCTCAGTCCAGTGGTCTTTGAAGTCCGAGCCAACCCGGAAGATTACCAGGTCGAGGATGTTACCTGGCAATTCGAGAACGTCACTTTCCTTTTGAACATTGTCGACTCGCTGGCAGGTGAAAAACGTTTCATCGATATCCGCAAGCGAAAGCCCCGTCATAGCACGCTGGTCGCCGTGGCCGACGAGACAGCCGCTGCAATTACCAGCGAGTACGAGAAACGCCAGGAGCTCCGCAAAACACAACAGGAGNCCATCGACAAGTACAANGCGGATACGGAGGAAGAAGATNCCAGTATCAGCAAGGAAATCAGTGACCTGGAAGANCAGCTGTTAAANCTGCGAGACCCCACCAACCCCGACGGGNTCGATGTTGCCAAGATTCGTGAGCTGTCAATCGAGATCCANCTGAAACAACTCCGCCAGCGAAGTCGCCAGATAGAACGCTCCAGAACGCTGACAATCGAGCAGACAAAGAACGAAGTGGAAACCGAGAAGGAAATCGACAAGCTCGAGCGGGTCCGGGACCAGAAGATTGGTGAGATTCACCGCGCCTACAAGCTCAAGGGCGTGCTCTATCCACCGATTCCACCGTTACTAATCGGCCTGTTTGTTTTCTTCCTGCGACGGTCCCGGGAACGTGAGGGAGTCGCCAGTAGCCGCTTGCGATAAAACCAGGAGATCACCAGCTTACTAGCAGAAACGAGAGTTTCGAAGGGTTTGATAATCATGAACGAATGGATGAAAACCGGTATCTTTGCAGGCCTCGCCCTGCTCGTCGTCCTCATTGCTCTCATCTCGCAACCCCGTGTTACGAATGTGGCCCTGGACGAGATGGAAGGCAAGTTGCTCTTTGCAGACAAGTTCGACGAGAGCAACCAGGATGATGCAGCCCAGTTGGAAATCATCACCTTTGATGAAAAACTCGGCAAGCTTCGCTCCTTTTCCGTGGGCAAACAAAAAGATACCGGCCAATGGGCGATTGAACCGGAGCAATACCCTGCCGACAACCAGCAGCAACTGGTGGATGCCATGGCATCGCTGATGGGACTCAAGGTGATCGGCGTTCATAGCGAGGTTGAACAGGACAAGGAAGCCTGCCAGGTCGTGGAACCCAANATCGATGACCTCACNACCTCCTCGTCCGGGGTCGGGACCCTGGTCACGATCCGAGACAAAAACAACCGTGCGCTGGCAAGCCTGGTNATCGGCAAGAAAGTATCCGAGGANGGAAACAACCGGTATGTCCGGCTTCCCGGTGATAACAACGTGATCTATGTCGTGGATGTNGATACCACATCGCTGACCACCGATTTCAAGGACTGGATTGAAACCGACCTGCTGGATCTTGCCTCGCTGGATATCCGCTCGGTCCTGCTCAAGGACTACGCGATCATCCCTTCCTCCCAGGGACGGTTACAGTTGCAGATGAAATCGGACGTTAACCTTCACTGGGATGCCGAAGAGAGTGCATGGGGCCTTGGCAGCATGACCCAGTACAAGGAAAACGAGCCCACCGAAACCACCCTGGCCGAAAACGAGGAACTCAATAGCCAGGCACTCAATGACCTCAAGTTCGCCCTGGACGAGCTGGAAATCGACAGCGTGGAGAAAAAACCGGAAGGGCTCGGCGCCGACCTGGCCGTGGAAGCCAACCTGGCNAACAACGTCGANGGGATCCGGTCCCTGCAACAGCTTGGATTTTTCCCNGTGCAGAATGAGGCGGGCGATGGTATCGAACTGCTCTCGGCCAACGGCGAAATGCATGTCTCCCTGCAGACCGGTATCCAGTACGTGATCCGTTTCGGCGAGATTGTCGGCGATATATCTGCTGATGCCGAGGGGATCCAGAGGTACATGGTCGTTACTGCCCGACTGGACGAAGCGATGCTGACACCACCCGCGGTTGAACCGGAAACTCCCGTCGAGCCAGAAACGACCGAGCCAGCTGCCCCGCCCAGCGAGGACAAGCCTGACGACACGGACCCGAAAGCGGATGATTCCGGTGCCTGCCAGGATGAACCAGCTGAGGAAGCAACCAAGACAGAAGATGGGGAAGAAAAGCCAGCTGAAGAAAAGCCAGCGGCAGAGGTCCCTGCCGCACCCACTGCTGAAGAAGAGGGAGCGGCCAGGCTGGAACTGGAACGGGCAATGAACGAGTACCAGGACAAGCGAAATGATGCGATCAAGCGAGTCCAGGTACTTAACGAGCGATTTGGCGACTGGTACTACCTGATCAGCGAGGAAACCTACAGCAAGCTTCACCTGGGGATCAGTGACCTGATCAAGGAGAAGGACGAGAGCGACGGGGGTCTCGATGAATTCCGTGACCTGGAGAACAACGGCCTTGACCTGCCCCTNCCACCAGGNCTTCCCGAGGGAACCCTGCCACCACCGCCGCAGTAACTAGCCTTCCTCGCCAAGCGCGCGTAGCAGCGTGAACTCGTAGATCCCNGAATCGTGTCCNTCGGTGAAACTAATCGCGTAGGCATAGTTACCGACCGGTTGCATCCCTGTAATACGTAGCGGCTGGGCCTGCTCCGGACTGATCACCGGCAACATGGCAGCTGGTGGAGGGGGTTCATTTCGTTTCTCCCGGCATGTCGCACAGGGACACGCATCTCGCAGGTCATGAACCGAGTATCTCCGCAACTGGCCATCGCTCCAGCGGATCTCCAGTCTTTCCTCGTCCGGCTGGGAAAGCTCGGTGGGATAATGCTCCATGATGACAATCCTGGTAAGGAAACCTTGGCAGGCCTTATTCCTGGCGGGCAATGCTGGCTAACTGCTCCAGCAGCCGCTCCATCTCCTCTGGGGTGTTATAGTGCACCATGCCGAGCCGCAGCATCCCCTCTGGCTCCAGCCCCAGCGACTCGGTCAGCAGCAGGGCATAGTAATTCCCCTGCCAGGCAAAAATTCCTGCTTCTGCCAGTCGCCTCGCCAGTTCACTGGTAACAATATCCGGGTGAGTAATCGATACGGTGGGAACCCGCTCATCAAGCCGGTCCAGGTCCGTGATGCCATGTACCTTGTAACCACCCAGGTCGGCCAGGCCCGTCAGCAACTGTCTTGTCAGGTCCTTCTCGTAAGGCACGATCGCTTCAAAAGCTGCCTCGAGTGCTTCTCGTCGGCCCAGTGACGTATCCCCGGCAGAGGTTCGCCCGGTATCCGCCAGGTACTCCACGGCGGCCAGGGAGCCGGCGATACCCTCGTGGCTCTGGGTTCCCGTCATCCACTTGTCGGGCAGGGTATTGGCAGCGGGCCGTACCTTGTAGGCGTCAAGTGTTTCCAGCAGCGGGCGACGTCCCCAGAGGACACCAATATGGGGTCCGAAAAACTTGTAGCAGGAACAGGCGAGGAAGTCNCAGTCATAATGCGNCACATCCAGCAGCTCATGGGGAGCAAAATGAACGGCATCNACAAAGACAAGCGCCCCGACCTCATGGGCCCAGCTACAGATATCAGCAACCGGGTTAATCGAACCGGAGCCGTTGGATGCACAGCCAATGGCAACAAGCCGGGTACGATCCGAGAGTTTCGATTTCAGATCCTCCAGGTCGAGCGTGCAATCCTCCGGGTGAATGTCGACGTGATGCACGGTGGCTCCTGCATCCCGAGCGGCCAGGACCCAGGGGGCAACATTTGCATCATGGTCCAGCCGGGTCACGATCACCTCGTCCCCCTCCTGCCAGGTCTGCCCGAGTGCCCGGGAAAGCGAGAAGGTAAGGGATGTCATGTTCGGACCGAAAGCAACTTCATCCGCGTCCTCCACNCCCAGCAGATCGGCAACTGCCTGGTGGGCCTCNGCCAGCATCTCGTCGCTTTCCACGCTGGTAAGAAACAGGCCGCCATGGTTGGCGTTTCGCTGGCCAAGGTAATCCCCGATCGCATCGATCACACAACGGGGAACCTGCGTCCCTGCCGGGCCGTCAAGGTAAACCACCTCCTGGCCATCAAGCTGTCGCTCGAGAGCTGGAAACTGGTTCCGACAATACTGGGCAAAAAGATCTTTCATGTCTGAATCTCACATCCTAGCGTGTTGGATCCTCGCGCTGGTCAACAAACCGCTCTCCCTTGGCATCCGAGCGAGGCAGGGAACCGGCCTCCACAGCAGTCACTGCTACTTTCAATCCGAGTTGCAGTTCCAGCTCGTCAGCAATCCGGCCAGGCTGCCCCAGTGGATCCTCGACCTCGACTGCCAGCTGGTCCATCTCTCCTTCCCGCGTGGCAACCAGGCGGTATTCNTCGACCTCCGGAAAGCCTCGCAGGATCTCCTCCACGCTACCGGGAAAGATNTTGACTCCGCGGATGATCAACATGTCATCGGCTCTCCCGATGACACCCCCCTCAAGAAACACAAATTGATTCGTGGCCTCCTCGTCCCAGCGAGGTCGCACACGGTCACCCGTCTGGTAGCGGACCAGCGGACTTCCAGTTCGGCCAAGCGTCGTCAGCACGAGGTCACTCAGCTCCCCCTGCACTGCTTCCTGGCCGGTTTCCACGCTGATGAACTCGGCAATAAACTCACTCTCCACAATATGCAGACCCTTCCCCTGCGAGTCCGGGTAACCCCAGGGACCGACTTCCGTGGCTCCCGCATGGTCAATCACTCGTGCTCCCCAGGCTACCTCGATCCGGTTACGAACGGCCGGCAGGCTGCCACCATGTTCACCAGCCACCACGATCCGGCTAACGCTGCCTGCCGCAAGATCCAGCCCCTGCTGCCGGGCAACCTCTGCCAGCCGCAGGGCATAGGTGGGCGTGCAAAAAACAATCGTGGCATCCACCTGTTCGAGCAGTTCCAGTCGCGCCTCACTACTCATCCCACCCGCCGGAACCGAGCTGGCACCGCGNTTGAGTACNGCTTCATGAGCACTCCAGAAACCGATAAANGGTCCAAANGAAAATGCCATCAGGGCNCGNTCAGCGGCAGTCACATCGGCAACATCCAGGACGAACTGCCAGGTATCGAGCCACCATTGCCAGTCCTGGTCGGTATCGAGCACGATCATCGGGCGACCACGTGTACCGGACGTGCGGTGGACTCGCTGGTACTGGTCCACGGGAAACGTGAGGTTGGCAGCNTGGTCCGAATCCGGGTTCCCCGTCACCAGTTCCTGCTTGCTCGTCATCGGCAAGGAGGAAAGCTGGTCAAGGGATTCCAGTGGCAGGTTTATTCCCGAGAGCTTCTCGGCATAAAACTGGTTTCCTGGAAGAATCTGCTCGAGCAACTGGTTCAGACGGGAAAGCTGCAGTCGCTGCAGCTGCTCGCGCCCTGCCTGCTCCAGCTCTCGCCGGCGTGCTGTTTGATCGTTCACCATGATGGAATGATACACTTGTCCACGAGTGGTTATACAGCCGGATCCTGGACCGGACCTGGCTCAAAGTCCTTCCCCCGGCCCACCGCAACCTTCAGGAGCAGGATTCCCACAACCATCAGGATCGCCCCCAGGTAAAGTGGACCGACAACNATCACATGGTAAAGGGGNAGTCCGACCAGCGGCCCGACAATTCGCGATAACGACTGGACGCTGTCGGTGACTCCCATCACGGTGCCCTGCTGCGCCGGATCGGTGCGGCGGGAGATAAGCGAGTTGATGGCAGGTCGCATNCAGGAAAAACCGCAGACAACCACCGCCAGGCCAANAAAGAGAATCACCTGTGAGTTCGNCTCGCTATCATGCAGCAGCGCCAGCAGCAGGAATCCCGCTACCATCACAAGCGAGCCACTGATNGAGAGTACCCCCTCGCTGACCCGCTTGGAGACCCGCCGCACGAATCCCATCTGGACGACNAACAGGACAAGGCCAATGTAGGTAAANACCAGCAGGAGNTCCTTTGTCTCAAACTGGTACTGTTCCTTGAGAAACAGCGAGAGAATGACTTCCAGCGTGGCAAAACAAAACACGTAGAGGAAGGATGTCAGCAGCAGCAATCCGATTGAAGGAATTGCCAGCGCCTTCCGCCAGGCACCCATGTCAATCACCCTGGACCTGGCTGCCCTGCTATCCGGCTTGAGTGATTCGGGGAGACAAAACCAGGCAAGCAGCAATGCCACCATCGAGAGGATCGCTGCCCCGTAACCTGGCCAGGGTCCCATACCCCCCCCGCTCTCGTCGATCGCGAGCAAGCCGAACAGNGGGCCAAAGGTAAAACCNAGCCCNAAAGCTGCCCCGATCAATGCCATTCCTGCCGTACGGTTTTCCGGCGGAGTGACATCAGCGATATAGGCCCGCGCGGTAGTGATCGTGGCCCCAAAGATACCGGCACCGATCCGTGAAATGAACAACAGCACCAGGCTTGCCTGGATCGAGGCAATTCCAAAAAGGCCATAGAAGACCACCGATCCGGCCAGTCCGACCATGATAATTGGTCGCCGTCCGACCTTGTCCGAAAGCCGTCCCCAGACGGGCGCAAAGAAGAACTGCATGATCGAGAAGCTGGACATCAGCAACCCAAGCATGANTCCTCGCTGCATATCGGTCAGGTCGGCAGCCAGTTGCTTCCCGTAAAGGGGCAAAAGNGGCAGGACCATGCCAAAACCGAGCAGGTCGATAAAGACGGTCAGGAAGACGACAAAAAGGGCAGTCTTGCGCATCAGCTTACTCTTGTTCTCGAGANGGAATGTCCTGTTACCAGTAGACCGGAATCTGCTTGTCGTCGACAGTGGGCAGGTTAAGGTTGTCNCCGNATTCCTCCCCATCCACCTCCACCTGGGGTCTGAATNGTGAGTATATCTCCTGGCAGGACNGGAAATATCGCGGCACCGCCAAGNAACTGGTGCGATCCATCGGCACGCAGCAGTTCATTTCTCCCCACCTCAGCTGCTTGCCCTCCCTGGCATCCGTAGGGAGGGTACTCGCCACGGCGCTGGGACAGGATAGAGACATCCAGNGCCGAGAGAAACTCGATTCGCCTGACGACTCCATCTCCCCCGAAAAACATGCCTTCCCCTCCCGAGCCCTTGCGGATGGAAAACTCCTGCAGTCGAACCGGGTAACGCTGCTCCAGCACCTCCGGATCGGTAATCCGTGTATTGGTCATGTGCGTGTGCACGGCATGCTCCCCGCTCGCGCCCGGNGTCGCCCCAGCACCTCCACAGATCGTCTCGTAATAGCCAAACGTCTCGTCCCCAAACATCAGGTTGTTCATCGTCCCCTGGCTGGCCGCCGCCAGTCCAAAAGCGCCGAGCAACACATCCACNATCCGCTGGGAGGTTTCCACGTTGCCGCCNACNACCGCCGGGCAATCCGCCGGATNCTCACCTGAGGGTGGATTGAGCATGCCAACGGGGAGACGAATCTCGATCGGTGCCAGGACTCCCTCGTTCAGTGGGATCTCCTCGTCGATAAGGCAGCGGAGCACGTACATCACACCTGCCGTGACAATCGCCCGGTTGGCATTCAGGTTGCCAGGCACCACCTCCGAGCTTCCCTGGAAATCGATAACTGCCTGGTCACCCTCGACAGTCACTTTCACTGCGATTCGCGAACCATCATCGAGGTGATCTTCAAAAGGAAACTCTCCATCCTCCAGCCTCTCGAGTGCCATCCGCATCTTCTGCTCGGCCGCTCCCTGAATTGCCTGCATATAAAAAAGAACCTGCGGGCATCCCTGCTGCTCGATCAGGGCCAGCAGGTCCTGTTGTCCCTGCTGATTTGCCGCGACCTGGGCCCGCAGGTCAGCCATGTTATCCTCGATACTGCGCGTGGGATGAGGACCGGCAGCCAGGAGTTCCCGGAGCTGTTCCCCCTGCCATTGCCCCTGCCGGACGAGAGCGAAGTTCCGGATCAAGACCCCTTCCTCGGCAAGGCTTTGGGAAAAGGGGGGCATCGAACCGGGTGTCACTCCTCCAATCTCCGCATGGTGTGCCCGGTTTGCCAGCAGAAAAACGAGTTCTGCCGGGCCATCCACGGGCGAGGCAAAAACCGGCGTGACCACCGTGATATCGGGCAAATGGGACCCTCCCCGGTAAGGGTCGTTGGTCACCAGCACGTCTCCTTCCGCCAGCCCGGGATTATCGGCAAGCAGCAGGCGAACGGTCTCTCCCATTGCCCCCAGGTGGACCGGAATATGCGGAGCGTTGACAACCAGCTCCCCGGCGGCAGTGAACAGGGCACAGCTGAAATCAAGCCGCTCCTTGACGTTCACGCTGACGGAAGTGTTTTGCAGTGTCATCCCCATCTGGTGAGCAATACCGGCGAAACGATTGTTGTAGATCTCCAGCGCGGCAGGATCGGCCCTGTTCACAGCTCCGCTTTCCAGGCCAACCGTCACTCCTGCCGACGGAGTGGTATCTTCCAGCAGCAGCTCTCCCCCCTTGAGTACTCGTGCCTGCCAGCCAGGATCAATGACCGTGGTTGCCAGTGATTCCAGGATCACGGCCGGCCCCTGGAGGCGGTCCCCACCCTGGAGCTCGGCCCGCTCAAACAACCCGCTCTCTCTTTGCTCCCCGTTAAAGAAAACCGGAACCTTTTCACCCGGCGAAAGAAAACCGGATTCTGCCGAAGCAGGATTATCCGCCAAGCGTGTCGGCAGGGACTGGCCGAGAGAGCCGGTCGCCTCGACTCGCAGGGCCACGACTTCAAGTGGGCGATCCGGGTGCAGGTAACCGTACTGGGCCAGGTGCTTCTTCTCGAACCCTGCCAGGTAGGCCTCCAGCCAGTCTTCCTTTTCGTTCCCAGCCGGCCCGGTGATCGTCATCCCAGCATCCATACCGACATAACGAAGGTCGATCGAGCAGACAGTATGAATTTCAGCAGCGCCGATTCCCTCTTCAAGCAACTGGTTGCTCGNCTGCTCTTCAAGCTGTCGTCTTGTCCCTNTCAGCNTTTCCCGGTCCAGGCTCTCAACCGGCTGGTAAATCCCCCGCTCGGCATGCCNCTGGATCTCTGCCAGGCCAATTCCACGGGCACTGAGAATTCCCGCATCGGGATGATTGAGAATCTGGCGGATACCAAGCTGGCGGGCCACCTCACAGGCGTGTTGCCCTGCAGCACCCCCAAAGGCGACCAGCACGTACTCTCGTGGATCATAACCACGGGCCACCGAGACCGAGCGAATCGCNTCGGCCATGCTGGCATTGGCAATCCGCACAAGAGCATCCGCCAGTTCAGGNGGCTGGTAATCTCTCCCGGTCCCNTTTTNAACCTGCTCGACAAGCTCTTCGATCTGCTGCAGGGCCGCCTGCTCATCCAGGGGCAGGGGAAATTTCTCTGGCCGGATCTTGCCCAGCAGNAGGTTAATNTCGGTAAGTGCCAGCGGGCCNCCNCGTCCNTAGCAGGCCGGTCCCGGGTCGGCGCCGGCNCTGCCAGGACCGACAACCAGCTTGACACCATCAAACTGGCAGAGCGACCCTCCCCCTGCAGCCACGGTCTGGATCGCCATCATCGGTGTCACCAGCCGAACTCCTGCCTTCTCCACCTCGTACTCGTATTCAAAATGGCCGTCGAAACGGGAGACGTCNGTACTCGTGCCACCCATGTCCAAGCCAATCGCCCGGGAAAAACCAGCTTCCCGTGCCACTCCCGCGCAGCCCACTGCGCCCCCGGCAGGTCCCGAGAGGATACTGTCTTTTCCCATGAAAGCAGGCGCTGAAACNAGTCCGCCGGCTGAGGTCAGCAACCGCAGCCTCGACGAGCTGGAAAGCCCGTCCTGGATCCGGCCGATATAGCTGGCAAGCACCGGGTCGAGGTAAGCATTAACAACCGTCGTCTCTCCTCGCGACACGATCTTGATCAGTGGTGCAACCAGGCTGGAAAGGCTCACATGCTGAAAACCAATCTGCCTGGCAATCCTGCCAAGCTGTTGTTCGTGCTGGTCACTGGCGTAGGCGTTGAGCAAGCAAATGGCGAGCGACTCGATACCCTGCTCATACAGCAATGCCAGTTGCTGCCGGGCCTTTTCAGAGTCCAGCGGCGTGATGATTTCCCCGGCAGCCGATAGCCGCTCTTCAATCTCCACCACTGTTGAGAAAAGTGGCGAGTGCTTTCGTGCCTCGAGATCAAAAATACGAGGCCGATCCTGGTTTCCGATCAAGAGGATATCTCCCAGTCCCCGGGTGGTCACCAGCGCCGTGGGAGCCCCGCTTCGAGTCACCAGGGCATTGGTACCACGTGTCGTCCCCAGTCGCACGGAACAGTCCGGTATCGGGTCGTCCGGCAACACACCAAGCACTTGCCGTATTGCCAAAAGAGGTGCTTCCAGGCCCGGCAGGAGATGATAGGGAGTCCCTGCCAGCACCCAGTCGGGAAGTCGGTCCGCCAGCTCAAATTGTCCCTGCTGGGCNGCAAAATGGTTGACGCGGGTCTCAAACCGACCNTCACCCCCGGGCGGGTCAACAACANGGAGGGAGCCCTGCCAGAATTCATCCGGCAGCTGCCAGTCAGCGTTGTCACAGAAACCCCCTGACGTGAGGGAGCAGATGGAGCCGGGAACCAGGCCAGAACTCAGCAGTTTCTGTCGCCGCANCGATCCATCCGGAGNGCGNGCGAGGCAGTCGGTAAAAGTACCNCCTACATCAATCCAGAATTCCCATGATTCGAATTCACNGGATGACTTGTCCATGGATCGCCCCTGGATTCCAGGGGATGGAAGGTTACCAGCGGCCGGGCCTAGAGTGACTTGGCACCCACTGCAAACAACTGGGAATTCGTGCGAAGGAACATCTGCCCACCGGANACCGCTGGTGTCGAGCGGCTTTCCTCACCCAGCGGNTACTTGCCAAGCACCTTGAACTGTTTCTCGGCCGCCAGCACCCAGACCATGCCAGCTTCATCCATGCAGAACATCNTGTCCCCCACACGGATCGGCGAACCGGAGAANGCGGTATCNAGTCGCTCGCGCCAGTGGATGGTNCCATCCCNTGCGTCGATGCAGGTGGCAATCCCCTTGTCGTACCAGAGAAAAAGCAGATNTCCCCGGGCAACCGAGGTCGGCACGTAGGGGGCCTGTCGGTCAATCTTGACCGCCACCTCGGCATTCTTGCCAGGTTGAATTCCCACCAGGTAGTTTCCACCCGCCCCGGANCCGGTGGAGCCATAGATAAGACCGCCNGCCAGCAGCGGNGAGCTCACCGTGCGCATCGAGAAAGCATCCTCGACAGCCCAGTTTCTGTTCCCGGTTTCCGGATCCAGGCTGAACATGCCATTTCCCGTGCTTGTGCAGATCANCTCCGGAGCNCCCCCCTTGGGAGTGTAGATACAGGGAACCGAGTAACAGACATTGACACTCAGCCGCGGCACTTTCCATCGCAGTTCACCAGTACGGCGGTCAAACGCCATCATGAAACTCTCCCCAGGCTGTTGACCTTCCTTGAGCTTGTTCGCCTGCTGGGAATTGGAAAGGATGACGAGTTCCTTGTAGATCATCGGGGAAGTGCCAAAGCCATGCTGGCTTTCCCAGCGGCCAAGATCCCTGCTCCAGACTTCATCTCCGTCATGAGTAAAGGCCTTGAAGNTCGTCGCCGTGGGCGTTGACCAGGCGATGTAAACTCGCTCCTCATCAACCGCTGGACTACAGGAGGCAAAGCTGCTGCGCTGGTGAAGGTGATGGGTCTCGGATTTGAAATCCCGGTTCCAGACAATCCTGCCATCCTTGGCATGGATACCAAGAACGTAGCGTTCAGCAGTCTTTGGATCAGCACTGAGAAGGAAAACTCGATCTCCCCAGACAACGGGTGAGGAATGACCGATACCCGGGAGTTTTATTTTCCAGTTGATATCCTTTTCGGTCCACTGGGCCGGGAAGGACTTGAGCGTACTGACACCTTGTCCATTCGGCCCATGGAAGCGGGTCCATTCCTGGGAACGGGCCTGGGGAGAGAACATCAGGATCATGGCCAGGGCACAAACGCCAAGCAAGAAACGCTTCATGAAGACAACCTCGTATCGCGATCAGGTGATTGGACAGGTTCACCGAAGCAAGGTCCCATCTCCTTTGCGGGAACATGGAACTTGGCATGGTTCCCCAATCCTAAACAAACTGTCGCAGCACCTCAATCAAGTCATCCGTAAAGCCAACGGTACGGAAAATCACGTGACATCGGGCAGCAGCCCCAGTTCAACAGACCAGGAACCTGGTTGAAAGAATCAGGTCTGGATAGCGCAATTCAAAGGAGCTTGTTTCCCGGCTTCAATCCCGATACCATTGACAGCCGACAACCCTTTGAGGCTTGGGTACTTACGTTTACTCGCCTGACTCATTTTTTTTCTTCTTGAGCTGGATATTCGTCCCATGCGTGAATTGCTTTCCTCGCGTCGATCATTCCTGCCTGCGGTACTNGGAATCGCACTCCTTGCGACCGTTTTTTTTCCGCTCCAGGGAGATGAACTCACCGGCCCCTCTCCCAAGGACCGAAGAATCGCCCTGATCGTCCACTCGCGGCTGAAAGANCTNCACCTCACGAAACACCCACTGGATGACGAGATCTCTGGAAGGGCNCTGAAATCGNTGCTGAAACGGCTGGATCCACTCAAGCTGTACTTCCTGCAGCCGGACATTGATGAATTCAATACCAAGAAACACGAGCTGGATGACATGGTCATCAAGGGCGATGTTGCTTTTATCTACACGGTCTACGAGCGGNTGCTCCAACGTATTAACGAGCGCGTGATGATGGCCAACGAGTGGATTGACAGCGAGCATGACTTCACCGTCGACGAGACGATTATCAGTGACNCGGATGAGATGGTCTTTGCAAAGACTGACGAGGAAGCCCGGGAACGATGGCGCAAGCGAATCAAGTTTAATTTCCTCGCGCTCAAGGGGGAGGAAACCGAGGGGGAGAAGGCAAAGGAACGCCTGCACCGTCGATACAACAGTTTCGCCAAGCAGATGCAACAGACGGACAGTGACGAGTTACTGGAGATCTTCCTTAATTCCGTCGCCACCAGCTATGACCCGCACTCCTCCTACATGTCGCCCGGCACGCTGGAGAACTTCGAGATCTCCATGCGGCTCAAGCTGGAAGGGATCGGTGCGGCCCTCCAGTTAATTGACGGCTACACGGTCGTCTCGAAGGTNATTCCCGGCGGAGCAGCAGACCTGAATGGGAAACTCAAGCCCCAGGACCGNATTGTCAGTGTCGGCCAGGGAGACGGCGGGGAGATGGAAGACGTCGTCGATATGAAACTTGATGATGTCGTCAAGCGGATTCGTGGAAAGGCCGGTACGNTCGTGCGNCTGGGGGTCATTTCCGAGGGGAATTCGGACACCAACATCTACGANATCACGCGTGCAAAGATCGAGCTGAAAGACAGCGAGGCAAAGGGGACCATTATTGAACAGGAGGCAGGGGAATCAGGTGCTCTCAAGATCGGCGTGGTGAACCTTCCGAGTTTTTACATGGACATGGATGCCGCTCGCCGGGGAGAGAAGGACTACAAGAGTACCACGCGAGACGTGCAGGCCATCCTGGATGACTTCAACAGCAAGGAGGTTGATGTTGTTGTGCTGGACCTAAGCCAGAATGGTGGTGGCAGCCTGACGGAGGCAATCAACCTCACCGGGTTGTTTATCGACACCGGCCCAGTCGTACAGGTAAAAGGCCCTGACGGAAAGGTGCAGGAGTACGAGGATGTCCAGGAAGGACTCTCCTGGGATGGCCCCCTGGTCATCAAGACAACCCGTTTCAGNGCCAGTGCCAGNGAGATCCTTGCCGGCGCTATTCGTGACTACAACCGTGGAATTATTGTCGGTGACGAATCAACGCATGGCAAGGGAACGGTNCAGAGCCTGATGGACCTTGGTTCCCAGCTGTTTGGTATCAATAATGCACCCAACCTGGGAGCCCTCAAGCTGACGATGCAGCAGTTCTATCGTCCCAATGGCGAAAGCACACAGATGAAGGGGGTCCCCGCGGATATTGTCCTGGCCTCGATCAGCAACCACATGAAAGTCCGCGAGTCCGATCTCGACTATCCGGTCAAGTTTGACAAGGTCGACGCTGCCAAGCACGACGACTTCAGCATGGTCAGCGAGGAACTGATTGGCAAACTCGTCAAGCGATCGGCGAAGCGGACATCCAAGTCCGAGGATTTCNAGGAATTACTGGAGAACATCGAGAAATACAAGGTCCAGCGTGACAAGAACAATATCTCCATCAACGAGGAAAAGTTCTTTGCTGAACGGGAGGATGTCGATGTCGACAAGGAAAACCGCAAGGAACTCGAAAAGCAGATCAACCCGGATGAAGACGTCTTCCCGATGACGTTCTACAACAAGGAAATCCTGGCAATCGCCACGGATTACAACGACCTGCTNGATGGCCGCACGGCCAGCGGTGCCCGCTAGGCGAGGCTGGCTTACTGCAGCGGTATTCGCTGGCCATCATAGGCCAGCTGCATATTCCCGGGGAGTTTCCGGTTTGTTTCCTCATGATCGAGATCATGGGAAAGGTGCGTGAACAGGGTCTGTTTNGGTCCCAGCTGGCGGGCGACCTCAACTGCTTCGTCCAGACTGAAGTGCGTGACATGACTCCGCCAGCGGAGTGCATCCAGGATGAGCAGGTCGAGCCCTTCCAGAAGTGCCATGCTCTCTGCAGGAATCTCGTTCGTGTCTGTGCAGTAGGCAATATTCCCGATACGGAAACCGAGCACATCAAAGCGTGGACCATGTTTCAAGCGAATCGGGATGACCGTTGTTCCCAGTACTTCAAATGGCTCGGTCCCGATGCGGTGAAATTCCAATTGCGGGGTCGCCCCGGCATGGGTCGGCACGCGGGAGGAAAATGCATAATCAAAGGAAGAGCGAATACGTTGCTCCACGCTCTGCTCGCAGTAAAGCGGCACGGCATGCCCAAGGTAGAATTGGAACAACCGCAGGTCATCCAGGCCAAAAATGTGATCCGCATGCTCGTGCGTGAACAGGACGCTGTCGATCACCCCGATCTGTTCTCGTAGAAGTTGGCTGCGCAAATCCGGTGGTGTGTCAATCAGCAGGTTGCCACCTGGAAGCCCGAACACGACACTTGTCCGTGTTCGCTTGTTGTGCGGGTCCTCGCTCTGGCAGACCTGGCAGCCGCAGCCAATCATTGGCACACCGACAGAGGTCCCGGTCCCAAGCAGAATCAACTCTCCCTCGATGTCCGCTGAAACAAAGGTTTTTTTGTTTTGTTTTTTTGACACTGGTCAAGTCACTCCCGCAGATCCTGACAATACAGCTTGTACTTCTTCTGAGCAGGTTTACAGATCCAGAAGCAGTTGGCAAGCCATGGCGAAAGGTGAGAAACAGGGGAAAACCACTTGTTTCATGTCTTTCAGGTCACAGTTGACCGANTTCTAGGATCGCTATAAGCTACGATAAGTCACCCATTTAAGGGCTGGCAACTTACCAGGTAGAGGGGGTGCCTGGCGTTTTCTTTGATTCCCGCCTGGCGATCGTTCCCTATCTCTTTTGGTTTGTCTAAACGGTTTTTCATGTCTGCCCTGCAACGAATCTGGGAAGTCGTCTCTTTTCTGGCCACGGGACTGGTTACTCTCTTTGAGAAGCTGGTTACATCCGTGGTGGGGTCGGCGAATGTCCGCTACCTGAAGCAGCTGGAACCCANGGTNTCGGCCGTGAATGACCTGGAATCGGTCTACCAGCCCATGTCTAACGAGGAACTGAAGGAGCAGACCACACTTTTCCGTGAGCGATTGAACGCCGGTGAATCTCTTGACGACCTGCTTGTCGAATCCTTTGCAGTCTGCCGAGAGGCGGGCGTCCGTTACCTGCAGATGCGTCACTATGACGAGCAACTGATCGGTGGCATGGTGCTGAATGACGGCGGAATTGCAGAGATGGTTACCGGGGAGGGAAAGACCCTGGTTGCCACGATGCCGGCATACCTCAACGCNCTGTCAGGCAAGGGAGTCCATGTTGTCACGGTNAACGACTACCTTGCCCGCCGGGACATGGAGTGGATGGCACCTCTCTACCAGGGACTGGGGTTAACGGTAGGTGCCATCCAGAGCAACATGGACGTGGCAGACCGACAGAAAGCATATGACTGTGACATCACCTACGGCACCAACAACGAGTTTGGCTTTGATTACCTGCGTGACAACATGCGACCGGCAGCCCGCGGTGATGATCGATTCAGCAAACGCCAGCAGCAGTCCCAGGGAAAGCTTCACTACGCCATCGTTGACGAGGTCGACAATATCCTGATTGACGAGGCCCGCACNCCCCTGATCATCTCGGGNCCCGCCTATGACGACGTCCGCAAGTACGCTGCTGCCGACCGCATCTCCCGCCAGCTCAANAAAGANGAGCACTTCACCGTGAGCGAGAAAGACCGCTCGGCCAACCTTACCGACGAGGGAGTACGGGCTGCTGAAAAGCTGGCTGGCGTGGAGAGCTTTTACACTGCCGGCAACATGGAGTGGCCACACCTGCTCGACAACTCTCTCAAGGCTCGCTATCTCTACAAGCGTGANGTCAACTATGTCGTCAAGGATGGTGGCGTGGTGATCGTAGATGACTTCACTGGCCGCCTGATGGAGGGCCGGCAGTGGAGTGACGGACTTCACCAGGCAGTGGAAGCCAAGGAGGGAGTCAAGATCAAGGAAGAGACCCAGACGCTGGCCACGATCACGCTACAAAACTACTTCAAGCTGTACGAGAAGATCAGCGGCATGACCGGAACGGCGGTCACCGAGGCTGGCGAGTTCTTCAAGATCTATGGCCTGGAAGTGATCGTCATTCCCACACACCGTCCGCTGCAGCGAAGTGAGTACACCGATATCATCTTCCTGACCGAGAAGGCCAAGTACCAGGCAGTAGCAGACGAGATCGAGCGGCTGAATAAGTGGGATGTGCTCGAGCTGAGCAACGAGGAAGAACAATTCGGCGAGATCGTCAGCCAGAACGACCGGGAGATCCAGTTCCGACCACGGGGTGAAAAAAAGGTCCAGGCGATCAAGAAATCAGAGGTCGAGAATATTCAACTCAAAGGTCGACCAGTACTGGTCGGTACCGTCTCCATCGAGAAGAGTGAGCATCTCTCGCAGCTCCTGGAAAAACGTAACATCGAACACGAGGTGCTCAATGCAAAGCACCATGAGCGGGAAGCAGACATCATCTCGCAGGCTGGCCGGCTCGGCGGGGTAACCATTGCTACCAACATGGCGGGGCGAGGTACCGACATCGTGCTGGGGGGAAATCCCGAAACACTTGCCTGGGCACGGCTCCAGGAGAAATACGAGACCCGCCTCGACATCCCCCACGACGAATGGGAATCGACCATTGCCGAGGTCGACGAGGAACTCTCTATGAGCGAGGAGGGAGAGCTGGTCAAGACCATCCAGGGACTTCACGTGATCGGCACCGAGCGCCACGAGGCACGCCGTATCGATCTTCAGTTACGAGGCCGCTGTGGACGCCAGGGGGACCCGGGGAGCAGCCGGTTTTTCCTCTGCCTGGAAGATGAC
>PANG01000053.1 GCA_002708345.1 Planctomycetaceae bacterium
CTTCGGCCGCTTCAGGCTCAGCCTCTTCGGCTACGTCCTCTGTCTCTTCGGCCGCTTCAGGCTCAGCCTCTTCAGCTACGTCCTCTGTCTCCTCGGCCGCCTCAGGCTCAGCCTCTTCGGCTACGTCCTCTGTCTCCTCGGCGGCTTCAGGCTCAGCCTCTTCGGCTACGTCCTCTGTCTCCTCGGGTTCTGCCTCTTCGGAGGCTTCCACAGCCACCGCTTCAGGCTCTGTTTCATCATTGATGAGGCTATCTGCAACAGGCGCAGGCGCACCATCTTCGCTCACGTCATCGCCACCGACCTTAGCCTGGTCGTCACCGACAACATCATCGATATCTGCTTGAGGTTGATCTTGCTCGCTACTCACGTTCTCGTCCTCTTCGAGGATGGATAAGTTTATATTTGCTGTCTAGAACCGGCGAATCTGGAACAGGCCCAGCACGGCTCTCCACAGCAAGTCATATCCAAAAAGTACTCCGGTCAGCAGGAAGATCACGACGATCACCACAAGGGAACTTTTGATGAGTTCCCCGCTTGATGGCCATGAGACCTTGTTCATTTCCGCTTCAACAGCAATCAAAAAATCGGCAAATCGTGGCACGTGAACAATCCGGTAGCTAAACCAGAGTCCAAGTACGAGGGCCCCGAGGGGCACCCCAACGTTCCATTGTGCGAGTTCGGTTGAACCCACCAGGGTAATTCGAGCTCGCCAAACGATCAGAAGGGTAAGGATGATCAGCGAGCCCATGGTGGTCTGGCGGACAATCCGTCCTTGCGTACGCTTGTAGGCCCGCATCGACAGCATCGGGATGCGGGCCGTCTTTTCCTTTGATTTATCCTTAGCCATCGGTTGTAACGCACTCACCCGGGTTGGTTCATGTGGTTGGCGGCAAACTGCGGAGCTACTGATCCCGAAGCTGGACTAAAACTCCACTCTGCTGCGATCACTTTGTACAGTTCTCTTTGTACTGCCAATCCCTGGCATACCGACTTTCACCGGTCTACATCCCGTGAAAACACATTTCACCGGGATTGGATCCCGGTTCCTTCCATGCGCTGAGGCCATCCATGGAGACTTGCGCTGCGAGTTTTACTGGTTCTCCCATCACTACTCACAGCATGTCGGCTTTTATGGCAGGGGCGGAGGGACTTGAACCCGCAACCGCTGGTTTTGGAAACCAGTGCTCTGCCAATTGAGCTACACCCCTGTATCGTTGGCAAGGCTGCCGACGATGTTGTTACTCGATAATTGTTGTGACCACACCGGAGCCGACAGTCTTGCCCCCTTCGCGAATTGCGAAGCGAACACCGTCGCCAAGGGCGATCGGTTTATGTAGTTCCACTGACACTCTGACATTATCACCTGGCATACACATGTCGGCACCAACAAGGTCCGCGGTGCCGGTCACATCGGTCGTTCGGAAGTAAAACTGAGGTCGGTAGCCACTGAAGAAGGGAGTGTGACGTCCACCCTCATCTTTGGAGAGGCAATAAACTTCAGCCTCGAACTTCGTATGCGGTTCAATGCTGCCGGGAGCGGCCAGGACCTGGCCACGCTCGATCTCATCTCGCTTGACACCACGAAGCAGGCAGCCGACGTTGTCCCCGGCCCTTCCGGAATCAAGCAGCTTCTTGAACATCTCCACGCCGGTGCAGACGGTCTTGGTTGATTCTTTCAGTCCGACGATTTCCACTTCGTCGCCAACATTGACAACACCCTGTTCGATACGTCCGGTAGCGACAGTGCCACGACCCTCGATGGAGAAAACATCCTCGATCGCCATCAGGAATGGCTTGTCTTCCTCGCGAGGAGGTTCCGGAATCACGTCATCGATTGCGGTCATCAGATTACCGATACATGCAGCTGCATCAGCATCTTCCGGGTTCTGGATAGCTCCCAGTGCCGCACCCTGTACGATAGTTGCGTTGTCGCCGTCGAAATCGTACTTGTCGAGTAACTCACGGACTTCCATTTCAACGAGTTCGATGATTTCCGGGTCATCGACAAGATCACACTTGTTGAGGAAAACCACGAGTGCGGGGACATCCACCTGGCGAGCCAGCAGGACATGTTCCTTGGTTTGCGGCATGGGTCCATCATGTGCCGACACAACCAGGATCGCTCCATCCATCTGGGCGGCCCCGGTAATCATATTCTTGATAAAGTCAGCATGCCCGGGACAGTCGATATGGGCATAGTGCCGAAGATCCGATTCGTATTCAACATGGGCGACAGCGATCGTCACCGTCTTGGTTTCATCACGAACCGTTCCCCCCTTGGCGATATCGGCGTAGGACTTCACCTCGGCCATGCCCTTGGTCGCCTGGACGGCCAGGATGGCACCGGTCAAGGTTGTTTTCCCATGGTCGATATGTCCGATCGTACCAACGTTCACGTGTGGCTTATTGCGTACAAATTGCTCCTTGGCCATTCTCTTCTACCTATTCTAGATGGTCTATCACGTCTGTATGTTGAGCACCCTCTGGCTCAACCTTGATGACTCATTACCTCGAAGAACTCTCAAATTTTTCACTTGAAGCGAGCCAGGCTGACGACAAGCCAGAACAGACCCGTTCGGAAAAAGTATTCGTGTTTAATCCTCGTTTACATTTACCAGAGCTGCTGATGGGATTTGAACCCATGACCTCGTCCTTACCAAGGACGCGCTCTACCAACTGAGCTACAGCAGCCAATTTTTTTGATGCCGCACATCCCCAGTCGTATCTCTTCTTCAGGGCTCCCTTCGTCTTAACTTCCTTTGGCTCTACAAGAGCGGGTGAAGGGTATCGAACCCTCGTCTTCAGCTTGGAAGGCTGTGGCTCTACCATTGAGCTACACCCGCCGATTTCACTGATCTCCTGTATTTTCTGCCATTCTCCGCTTGTTTGCAATTGCCAGATGTTCTTATTGAAATTCTTGTCTTCCACGGGGTGAGTGCGATGCCGCTTGTTCTCATTGCCTTCCACCATGAAACCCACAAGTGGGGGGTGCAGGATTCGAACCTGCGAAGGCTATGCCATCAGATTTACAGTCTGACCCCTTTGACCGCTCGGGAAACCCCCCTGGTATGTATTATTTCTATGTCACGGCAGGGATGAAAAGCGTGTCGATTCCTCCTTGGTCAAGGTAGTAATGATTTACCGGAGCGGTACGGTCTGTTGTGTCTGTTCTTCAAAAAAAACAGCAGTTGGTTAACGAGATCAAACTATGCCGGAGCCAGCGGAGGGATTTGAACCCACAACCTGCTGATTACAAATCAGCTGCTCTGCCAATTGAGCTACGCTGGCTTGCTTTTTTCGGGGGGGAAAACCTGTAAATATAGTGGAATNGGGGTGTTCCGCAAGTACGCGTGGAACACTCAACCACAAAAATCCACCCACGTATTGAGCCGGAAAGAACAGCTCAAACGCCGACAACCGGGATGTTCTTTACCTTGAACACCATGGCGGCTGTCAGATTCGCATCGCTCAGCTACTTGATCTGGAAAAAGGCCANGCCCTCCCCGTGGCTAGATCCCCTGTCTGGGGGTGCCGAATATCCGCGTTTATTCCGGCAAATCGATGCTGACATCCCTGACTGCCTGTCGCAGCTTGGTTAATGCACGAGCTTCGATCTGGCGAACCCGTTCCTTGGTCACTCCCAACTCCAGACCGACTTCCTTGAGTGTCTGGGGTTCACGAGAATGATCCAGGCCGAAGCGACTAATAATAATCTTCTGTTCCCGGTCGTCAAGCCGAGAGAGGATCGACCCTACCTGAAGTTCTCGTTGCAACTGGGCCGANTCAAGGATCATCTGGTTGCTGCGACGATCCTGCTGGCCCGAGAACAGTTCATCGAGGCTGGTCCGAAAGCGGTCCCGTTGTCGATGCTCATATGGAATGGTGCGGGCAAAGTTCTTCATGATCGCCCAGCTGGCGTAGGTGCTGAACTTGTTGCCGCGTGAGTAATCAAATTTCTCAATGGCNCGCATCAGCGAGACGTTGCCATCACTGACAAGCGAGAAAAAGTCCTCGTTGGCTGCCATGTGACGCTTGGCNATCGAGACCACCAGTCGCAGGTTTGCCTGGACGATCCTGTTCTTGAGTNTCACTGCCTGGCCATAGAGTTCCTCGATTTCATCCATCAAGCTGGCACGAGGTGCGAGCTGGTCGAGTTTCTCGCGGGAACGATTTGCCTTGTGCTTGATGTAGTTGAACTTGCGNAACAGGTGCTGTTCCTGTTCACGGTTAAGCAGNGGCACCTCGTAAAGTGCCATCAGGTAGGAGGGAAGGCCCTGNGGTATNCGCACTTTTCTTGCTGGTTTTTCTGCTTCCGGCATGGGCCCGAGAATCCGNTTGTCGGCCCCGCGNCGATCAAACTCCTCGTTATGCATGTAATCCATGGGGAGCTCGAAAATCAGTTCTGCCCGCACCTCGTTAACGATCCGGTGAATCGTCGACTTGGTACGAAAGTAACGCTTGGCAAGTGTCGCCGCCGCCGTTCCCCTGCGGTACTGCTCGTAAATCTGCCTTTTCGCTTCCGGTGTCAAGCGGCCTCCCTCCTGGGGGAAGATTGCGTTTTCCGGATCCGCTTTGTCGTGGTGTCGCAATGTGTAGCGGATGGTTTCCACGCTACGATCGAAATGTTCTGCAAGCTGGCGAGAGATTTCGGAGGGACAGCAACCGGATTCGGAGAAGCGCCGGGCACGGGTAATGATCTCCACGCGTTCCAGGTTCGACATCTGGCTGAACCGTTCACCGCGTTGAACACGGTTGCGGTTGTGGTCGACAAACCGGTCGACGCTACTCTTGAGGAAGCCGACACGTTTCCGGTTTCCAAAGATAAATCGCCGGCTCACCAGGCCCTGTCGTCGCCATCGCGAAATTGTCTTGCTTGAGACATTGAACTTCTTGCTAAGTTCATCCACGGTGTAGACCGTCTGAGGCACTTCCTCGACCTGGATGTCGGCCGCGTCGGTGACATCCTCGATAAATAACCGCAGGTCCTGCGAGAGATCTTTCCCGGGCATGGTTTCCCGAATCCCCTCGGGCCGAAAATCGGTGACCCGAAAGCAGACATACTCATAGGTATAAGTACGATCTGGATCCAGTTCCGTTAGCAGTTGCTCGGCACGAATTGCCTGCTCGATCTTCTTCTGACGGGGTGCAAATCGTATTTGCTGATCGCGCAACTCTTGAATGACCGAAGATCTATATTCGGTGTGCATAGCTCACCTCTTCCCTTCTCTGTTCAAGAACTACCACGGTGTTCCATGCGACTTCCTGTCGCCCGTTGGCAGCTCGATTTTTCTGAGAATTCCGCCCTAGCCCCTGAAAGAAACGGATTTCCTGTCAAAAAGTCTAACGAAAACGACCTCCTCAAGCGAACTTATTTTCCGCTAAAAAATTGCTGGTTTTCCTTGTCGGCATTAATCCAACGTGTCCAGTTAAGTGATTCTACGCAGCAATTCGACGAAAAGTTTGCTTTGCAGGGCATTTTGTTCTTTGCATGCAGTAAANACTGCCTGTTTTTTCTCTGTTATTGAGACGCTTTTGCCTTCCAGTTAGTTCAGCCCCACGAGAAAAAAAATTTCTCCTCTTGCCGGACTCCTTTTTTGGCACCAAGCAGGCAAAAACTGCTATTCCCTTGTCCGTTGTTTGGTTGAAGCAATCAGGTCTGGAAGTTCGATGAAGGAGACCAGTCTTTCACTTCCTCTGACCCAATGCATGTAATCGATGGTCCGCCTTCCACACCTTGTTCTGTTGATCCTTGCCTGGTCGACTTTTTCCAGCACTGTCCGTTCTGCTGACCAGTACCGGCTTCGTCAGGTGCCAGGCGGAGATCAGCAGTGGCAGCAGGTCCAGCTGAAACTGGACGTTCACGGGCAGGTCTTGATGAAAGACAGTCAAGGGAAAGAAAACCGGCAGGAGGTATCGGTCGAGGGCCATCATGCTTACGAGGAAGCCACACGTCTGGAAGTCCAGGAGCAGGGAGAGAATCAGCTGGTTGCTTCGGTTCGGGCGGTACGACTGTACCAGTCACCGAGGGTCCTGATGAAAGTCGGACAGTCACGGCTGGTTCCCCGGTTACGAGAGAGCCGGAGAACGATACTGATGTCCTCGCGTGACGGGAACGTGTCGCTGACATCACTCCAGGGTACATTGACCCGGGAAGAACTTGATCTGGTCCGCAACCAGGGAGATAGCGCACTCCTTCCGCTGCTGCTCCCGGTTGAACCGTTGGGGATCGGGGACAACTGGTTCATTCCACGGCAACTGGTCCGGGCCCTGCTCACCCTCGACAAGGTCGATGAAACGACCCTCCAGGGCACGCTTGCCGATGTAACCGAGCCGATTGCCCTGGTCACGATTGCCGGCCGGGTGCGGGGCCATGTTGAATCNGCNGCGACAGAGATTACCGTGCAAGGCAGGTTACATGTCAACCTCCGTCTCCAGCGGGTCGAACGCCTGGAACTGGAGATCAAGGAGAAGCGTGCCATTGGGAGAGCCGAGCCAGGGCTGGATGTGACGGCCACGCTTTCGATGAGTTGTCGTCCGCTNCAGGGTGCTTTCCAGTTGCCGGCTGATTTNCTGGCACGGTCAGCNGNTCGTCCAACCGCGAGTGACGCCTTGCTCGAGTTCCAGTCTCGCCATGCAGATTATCGATTGCTTCATGATCCCCGCTGGCATGTCACCACGGANCGCCCTCTTGTCCTGATGCGTTACATTGAGCAGGGGAAGTTGNTGGCCCAGTGTAATATCGCTCGGCTTCCGACCCAGAGCCAGCCACCANCCACACTGGAACAGTTTCAGCAACAGGTGCAGCGGTCACTGGGGGATTCTCTACGGGGGCTGGTAGAGGCATCAGAGGAGACGACCACCAGCAGGATGCGGGTCATGCGTGTTGTGGCAACAGGGGTATCTGGCCAGCTCCCGGTGCAGTGGATTTACTACCATATCCAGGATTCACAGGGTCGTCGGGTAGCGATGAGTTTCTCAGTTCCTGCCATAACAAGTGAGGATTTTGGTCAGGCGGACCGGACACTGGTGGCTACCCTCGGTTTCGATTCGGAGCGGACGCGACAGCAGGAGGGCACGCCGGTACGGGCGGGATCCTCAAATTCGTCAAAANCGTTACAGTCGCGTATCCCCTGACTGTTTGATTCCGGTAAATCGTTGGATTGGGTAGTCGGAAAGCCGATGAATAGAACTAGTGCAGTCCTTAATGCTGCGTTTATTCCCGGTGTCATGTACCAGTACCCAGACTTCCGGCGAATATGTTTGACCCTCAGCAAGCCCCCTTCCTATAGTTAGGAGAGGGACCCGCTGGGCTATCCGGAGACAAGACAACTCTCCTCGTTCCCTGGAGTAACCGGGCGAGGGTCAGGAACACGACCATGCAATCATCTATTCTCATTCAGTTGTTTCGCACATGCNTCCTTTGCTTGCTGGTGGCATTTCCNAGCGCGAGCCTGCTGTCNGGGCAGGAGCCGGCAGATGCTCCACGAAGCGATAGCAAGCTGGGGCCTGGCGTGTTGACCGTGATTACTCCGGTNCTCGAAGAGGAAGAGACAGTCAGCCGNATTTCCTTTTCGCAGATCCGTCGGGAAATGGCCTTTGCTGANTGGTCACCGACTTTTTCGGCCAGCACTCGCAAGTTGATTGACCGCGCATCCAAGTCCAGGCTGCGTCGACCTGTCTGGGGCCTGGAATTCACCTTCAAGCCATTCCGGCAGGTTGATGTCGACATTCCGCAGCCCACCGGAAAGATGCAGAAGAAGCCAATATGGTACATGATCTACCGTGTACGTTACCTGGGTTATGAGATTCATCCGAAGCTGGACCAGACGGTGTCTGGTTCCTCAACGTTCAACAAGTTTCTGTCTGAGCGACGGGATGTTGATGCGAGACGCTTTGTTCCCCAGTTTGTTCTTGAAAACCATGGCAGCGGGGCAACTTACCTGGACCAGGTGATTCCCTCGGCGNTTGATGAAATCCAGAGTCGGGAGAAGCTGGNGGTGTTGTATAACACGGTGGAAATGCCTGGAGTCCAGATTCCCGTTTCGAATGCAAAATCGGGCAAGGGAGTCTGGGGAGTTGTCACCTGGCAGGACGTGGATCCGCGCACGGACTTCTTCTCGATTTACATCCAGGGGCTGACCAATGCTTACCGTTTTACGGATACGGAAGATCCTCAACAGAAGAGGGAGCTTGAATTCAAGACCCTGCAGTTGAACTTCCACCGCCCAGGTGACACGGTAAAAGAGCACGAGGGCGAGATTCGCTACGGGATTCCGCATAACCCGATCCAGACACGCATCACTCACGTGATCGAGGAAGGTGATTCGCTTTCGGCGTTGGCAAAGCGTTACCTGGGAGANGAAACCAGGGCAGGCGATATTTTTGACAGTAATCGTAATGTACTGGCTGAGGCCGACCGGTTGCCTGTGGGCCAGTTNATAAGGCTTCCGACAGTGGATTTTGACGACCTGGAGCCTTCATCTGAGCTCGCTTCCGAGCTCTATTCGGTCCGCCAGCGCGAGCTCTTCTCCATGTATGGAGTCAAGGAGCAGCTGCCCTACCTCTGGATCTACCGGGCAGGTACGCTTGAAGAAGAACCGGCGGCGCAGTAAAAAGTTTACATGGCGAGTCGCGTTTTATTCAAANCCTACGAATCGCCAGGTCGTTGCCCGTAGCTCAAGGTGTTTTTATTTCACGAGGCATGTGATGGCACATAAGAAAGCCGGTGGTTCGACTCGTAATGGTCGAGACTCCAACGCCCAGANNCGGGGNGTGAAGAAATTTGGTGGCGAGAGTGTGATCGCTGGTAATATCCTGGTTCGGCAGGTGGGCAATCGTTTTCATCCNGGTAAGAACGTGGGACAGGGAAACGACTANACGCTTTACGCCCTGACTGATGGTNTCGTTCAGTTTGATCGCAAGGGCCGTCGAATCAACGTGGTATTGTCCGAGTAGCTTGCGGGGACAACGCAGGCAGAGCCTCGAGCGGTGTACAACAGGGATGTCCTCACCAGGGTGTGCAGGGATATCCCTTTTTTTGTGGAGTGCCAGTTCCANCGGGAGAGATCAGTGTTTGTCGATCGAGTATCCATTGAAATTTTTGCCGGNAACGGAGGTGACGGTTGTGTCAGCTTCCGGCGAGAACGCTTTGTCCCCAGGGGGGGACCCGATGGTGGCGACGGGGGGCATGGTGGAGAGATTACCATTGTTGCCGAGGCGGGCGTCGATAGCCTTGTCACACTGGCCCATCGCAAAAAATGGAAAGCGGGCCGAGGAAAGCATGGAAGCGGCGCGAANCGTCGTGGAAAGGACGGCGAAGCGGTGACCATCAAGGTCCCCCCAGGGACCACGGTGTTAGATGCCGAGCATGGATTTGTTCTCAAGGACCTGCTCCTCCCCGGTGACCAGCTGGTTGCGGCCNAGGGGGGCAAGGGAGGGAAAGGGAACNGCCGTTTCAAATCAGCAGTCAACCGGGCTCCCCGTGAATCAACACGGGGCGAGGAGGGGGAGACTCGGGTTCTGATGCTGGAGCTGAAGGTGATTGCGGATGTTGGCCTGGTGGGAAAGCCGAATGCCGGGAAAAGCACGCTCCTGAGCCGACTCTCACGTGCCCGGCCGGAAATCGCCAGCTATCCATTCACTACAAAATATCCCAACCTCGGTCGTGTTCAGATCAACATCGACCGTTCTTTCGTGNTGGCTGATATTCCCGGGCTGATCGAGGGGGCGCACGAGGGGGCAGGCCTCGGTCACGAGTTCCTGCGGCACGTGGAGAGAGCGGGGATTCTTGTTCACCTGGTCGAACCGGCACCGATGGATGCGACAGATCCACTGGCGAATTACCNGGCNATTCACCAGGAGCTTGTGCAGTATAATGAGGTGCTGGCAAGTCGTCCNCANCTTGTGGTGGTAAGNAAGGCTGAATTGCCTGGTGCGGAGGAAGTTCAGCAACAACTGCAGGAGGTNGTTGATTCGCCGGTCTTGTTGATTTCTGCTGTTACGGGAGAGGGGCTGAANGTGTTGTCNGGCCGGATNGTACAACTTCTTGACCAGCTGGCAGGTGNACCAGTAGAGAGAACCGGGAAATGACCGCGAATCCCTTATTCNTTGCCGTGGACGTGGGTAACAGCTCCCTGGCGATAGGCTGCTATCCGNTGNAAGCGGCTGCCNGCTCNCNCCCCGAGCCGGTCTGGCAGAACCAGTTTCTTCATGGCCAGCTGGAAAATCCGGACTGGTGGGAGGGAATCGTTGCCCGGCTTGGCGATTCCCCCGCGTCCTGGCTGGTGGGCAGTGTGCACCGACCACGCTCTGCCTGGTTAACTGAGACGGTCAGGCTGGCGCGACCTGCTGACACAATTCACCTTCTTGACTGGCGCGAGCTTGGAATCCAGGTATCACTGGCCGAGCCGGAGAAAGTGGGGATTGACCGCCTGGCTGCCGCCGCCGCNGTGAACCAGCTTCGTTCTGTTGACAGACCGGCCATCGTGATCGACGCCGGATCGGCAGTGACCATTGACCTTGTCGATGCCGAGGGCTGTTTTTGTGGAGGGACGATCTTCCCGGGGCATCGNATGGCAGCATCTTCCCTGGCGAGACAAACCGACTTGCTTCCCGAGGTGCGCATTTCGACCTCTCCCGAGATCCTGGGAGAAAATACCGAGAAGGCGATTGCCAGCGGGGTTTACTGGGGAACGGTGGGGGCCGTACGGGAGATTGTTGGTCGAATGCGGGCGCAACACGGTATGGATGCAGAACTTTTCCTTACCGGTGGGGGGATTGCCTGGCGTGACGAGTTGCCGGGAGAGGTAAGCTGTTGTCCTGACCTGGTTCTCTCAGGAATTGCCCTGACGGCTGTGCACCTGCTTGGGCAGGCCAGAAGAGAAGATGCCTGACGATGCTGGATCCGGGGCTAACGTACGTCACGGTCATGACTCCCCGGGGGATCGGGGCAATTGCCAGCTGCCTGGTACTCGGCCCGGCAGCCTTCCAGGCAGTGAATGATTGTTTCTCGCCACGGCGGAAAAAACCTCTGACGACGACAGACCAGGGCCGGATCCTCTTCGGCNGCTGGCNGGGAGGGGAGGAACTGCTCGTCTGCGTTCGGGATGAGAATTCGATTGAAGTTCACTCTCACGGTGGCAGGGTGGCAGTCTCGGGGATCCTCAAATCNCTGGCGGACGCCGGTTGCCAGCAATGCGACGATGANCAGCTTCTNGACTTCCTCGTGGCCGACCCNCTTGTTCGACTTGCCAGCCGGCTGTTACCCANGGCTCTCACCTCCCGTACCGCTGGNCTGCTACTTGAACAGTACCGTGGTGGGCTTTCAGCTCCACTTGGGCGAATCGTGGAGAACCTGGAAGCTGGGGAACTGGCGNCTGCCCGGCGTGCCCTGGAACAGTTGCTCCGCTTTGCAGACCTGGGGCGTCACCTTGCCAAACCCTGGAGNGTTTGCCTGGCAGGTGCGGCAAACGCCGGAAAAAGCAGCCTGCTCAATGCCCTGCTGGGATACCAGCGGGCGATTGTTCATGAGCAGGCGGGGACCACGAGGGACCGGTTGACGGCATTCACCGCTGTCGATGGATGGCCACTGGAACTGGTGGACACGGCAGGTATCCGAGAGAGCAATGAACCTCTGGAGCAAGCAGGGATAGAGTTGGCCCGTTTGAGCATGGAATCGGCAGACATCGTTGTTCTTGTTATCGATGCCAGCCAGCCAGCAGCAGGGCAATCAGTGCTGCCTGGTGGGATTAAAGATCCACTGCTGGTACTCAACAAGTGGGACCTGGTTGATGCGACAGCAGTTGCCGGTTCCGACCTGGCTGAACCTCCTGACCCGCTGCCAGGCCGTGACGGGATAAGGATCTCCGCCACCGAAAAATGGGGTCTCCAGCGGTTACTGGATGATCTCATTNGGCGACTGGTGATTGCGCCTGATGATCCTGGCCAGCCGGTTCNATGTGGTGACGAGCTGATCGATGCAGTCAGCCAGGCGGCGTCTGCCGTGGNTCGTGGAGAAGTTGAGGATGCACTCCGNNTGCTCAGCTCGTGGNATGCCCGGGATTGATCCTGGCAGCGACTGATTCGTGTGGACGCAGAATGGCGGATTGCTATACTTTAGCCGCGCTGGACCGCAGGAGTGCACTCTCTGCTACTTGTACCTCCAATGGAGTTGAACAATGGCCTTCAGGAAACATGGATTGCTGGTGCTGTTGTCCCTGCTGATTTTCCACGGCCCGGGGACAAAGAGTGGTTTCGCCTGGCAGGAAGAGACTCTCCAGGGAGAGGAATTGCCAGCGGCTTCCAGGGAGAAAACAACCGTTTCCGTCCTGGTTCGTGAAGGTCAGCCGGAGCAGTTCGACGGGCAGGTGAAGCCTGCAGCTGCAGAGGAACCAATCGAGCAGCAACAAGAGCCGTCGCCGAAGAAAGTCCCCGGAGAGAGCCTCTCGCTTGAGCCAACGAGTTTCTCCGGTTTGATTCCCGGCAAGAGTACTGTCGAGGAAATCCGGCAGGAGTTTGGTGAGCCGACCTCCTCGCTCGACCAGTCCGGTACGCTTGTCCAGACCTACAGGGTGGATCCTTACGACCGTGTGGGAGTCGTGGTTCGGGAGGGCCTGCTGGAGTCCATTCACCTACAGTTTTCCGTATCGGTGGAGCTGGAAGAGTTTTGCCAGCAGTTGGAATTGCCGCCCGAAGAGGGGGTCGATTTGCCGGTCACGGTGATCAAGGTCCAGGAGCGAATTTATCCGGAACGTGGTGTTAGCCTCCTGTACCGGACGGTGGATGACGCCCCGATTGTCCAGCAGGTAGATTTTCACAGTATTCGCCAGCGTGACTTTCAGCGTGCTGCAAGGCAACTGGAAGAATCCCACTACGCTCGTACCCTGCACCTGGCACGAATCAGTCAGAGGATCAACCCGGAGTTAGCCGAGGCATTTGCGATCGAGGCACGAGTTGCCTCGCGCGTGGGGCAGACGGCACTGGCGCTCAATGCCCTGACCCGGGTTCACCGCCTTGATCCTGGAGACCACCAGTCCCGGTTGTTGCAAGCCAGGCTCTGGGCCTGGACGCAACGAAAACCGTTGGCGATCAAGCAGGCCCGGGAGATCCGCAATAACAGCCAGGTGTCTTCGCTGGTTCGGGCTCGTGCCACCCTGCTCCTGGCAGACCTTGTTGGGGAGGTTGGCCAGGCCAATGCTGCCCTGGAATACTTCAAGGAGGCCATTACCCGGGCGACCGAGACTGCCAGGGAGTCTGCTGGGAAGGATCGAGATGAAGCAATCCTGGTGCTGATCAACGCTCACCGCGCGGTGGCCCGGGAAATTGCTCGTGGTGACTGGAAGCAAGAGGAGAAGGGGGAAGCGATCGATCGCTGGCTGGGAGTAGCCGATGAGCTCGCAAAACAACTGAAGTCGCGTCAGAGTGCTCCGCCGCTGCTGGATCTGGAAGGACTCGCCATGAGGCTGGATATCCAACTCGACCTGCAGAAGAAGTTTGATGAAACCGGGGTTATCGAGAAGCTTGTCCAGCAGGGTGAGTCGTTGATCGACGAGTTGCACGATGAGTTGACCAGCGGGGAAGTCCGCTGGCGGATCGGCCGGGCTCTCTTTGTCGCTGCCCAGATTGCCAGGGAGCGTGACGCGCCCGATCAGGCGATCATGCATGGGACTGCCGCTTATCGGCATCTCCATGATGCCGCCTCACCACGTGAAGAAGGACTAGAAGGACATGCTATTGTTGGTGAGAACAGCTTTCTTGTTGGCACCATAGAGGCAATTTCCCGCAAGGACCATGAGCAGGCGGTGCGCTGGTATGAGCGAGCATTGCCGCACCTGGACCAGCCCGGCATGGAGCGGCACTGGACCAGTCGCGGGTGGCACGGGGAACGCTTTGTCAGCATGGGGCTCTCCTTCTGGAAGACTGGAGCCAGGGACCGCGGCCTGGAGTTGACGGAGCAAGGGCTGGGATGGGTTGAAAAGGCGGTGAAGGAGGATAGCTTTCCCCGTCGCCACCTGGCCGTTCCTTATGCGAATATCGGCATCATGTACCAGGCACTGGGCCAGGAACAACAGGCCCGTGAGATCGCTGTCCGTGCTGCGAGCCTGCGGGGATCGGATGACTCTGGCTTCCAGCGACGCTAGACTGTCAGGCATGGATCCGATGGAAGATCCAGGCTCGGGATCCTTTGGTGATTTACCGTCGTGCTGAAAATCCTGTTTTTTCTTTTCGTTGCGGTCCCTTTTGTTGAGCTCTGGTTGCTCTTTAAACTGGCCGCCCTGACCAGCCCCCTGGTGGCAATCCTCAGTGTTGTGGTCACGGGAGTTGTCGGTTACTGGCTTGCCAGGGCGCAGGGATGGCAGGCATACCAGCGAATCAGGGTAAGTGTTGAGGCCCAGGAGAACCCCGCCGATCCGGTGGTCGATGGCCTCTTGATCCTGGTTGCCGGCGTGCTCCTGATGACGCCTGGCATGATCACCGACCTGGTGGGATTCCTGCTGTTGATCCCTCTTAGCCGGGTTATTTTCCGCCGCCAGTTAATCCGCTACTTTTCACAGCGGCTGCAGACCGTCGTGATGACACAGGTCCCCCCGCCAGCGGAAGTCGTGGATCCGGATATTTTTGAGGGGGTCGTGGTGGAGGACGAGTCGATGGCGGACGAACCCCAGGACGATTCCTGCTGATCAGACACTGACAGGGAGTGCCTGGCGAGCCTGCTGGATAACGTCCCTCAGGCAACCCTCCTGGAAGGGACTTACCAGGCCTGCTGAGCTGGCGAGCTCTCCAAAGGGGGCCTCGCCACCACGTCGGCAGAGGGCCACGTAATCATCCATTGCCTGCTGGCTGTCCTGGCGGGCCCGGAGCCAGAACTGCAGGGCACAGGTCTGGGCCAGCGTGTAATCGATGTAGTAGAAGGGGGACAGGTAAATGTGTCTCTGCGACTGCCAGCGGCCTCCGTTGGATCCATGTGGCAGGTCTCCCCAGTCCATCCACGGGAGGTACTCCCTTTCGAGTTCCTGCCAGATGGCATGGCGTTCTGCTGCCGAGGCGTTCGGCTGGGCGTAAACCAGGTGCTGGAAATGATCCACCGCCACCCCATAGGGAAGGAACAACAGGGCACCAGCAAGGTGAATCTGCCGAAATTGCTCGGCACGTTCCCCGAAGAACTTCTCCATGTGAGGCCAGGTAAGGAATTCCAGGCCCATCGAGTGGATCTCGCAGGACTCGTAGGTTGGCCAGAGGTAATCCACCCAGGGCTGCTTGCGGCTCATGTAACACTGGAAGGCATGTCCCATCTCGTGTGTGAAGACTTCGACGTCACCCCGGGTGCCATTAAAGTTTGCATAGATAAAGGGCATGCCGACTGTTTCAAAGGAAGTACAGAAGCCACCGCCTGCCTTTCCTTCCCGGGTCTTGAGGTCCATGAAACCGCCATCGGAGAGGAGGTGGAAAAAGCTGTCGAGGCCACCTCCCATCTCATCGAACATCTCTTTCGCCTGCCCGATCATCCAGTCATGATCACCCTCCGGCAATGGGTTCCCCTCGGGGAAGAAGACTGCCAGGTCCCAGGCCATCACCTTGTCGATTCCCAGTTCGGCGGCCTGCCACTTCCGCAATTCGACTCCCAGTGGGGTTACCAGCTCCTTGACGGACTGTCGGTAACGAGCGACATCGTCCTGGCCGTAGTCAACACGCTGCATCAGCAGGTAACCAAGTTCGACATAGTTGTCAAAGCCCAGTTTCCGGGCCATCCCGTGACGCAGGGAGACAAGGTTATCGAAGATCTCGTCCAGCTGGTCCTGGTTTTCCTCGAACCAGCTGCAGCGAACAAGCTGTGCCTCGTGCCGCAATTCCCGGTCCGGGCTTTCGGCGTACTTGGCGATTCCTGAGAGGTTCAGTGTTTCTCCCCGTAATTCCAGCGAGGCCGCCGCAAGGAGCTCAATGTAGCGAGCGGAAAGGGTACTCTGCGTGACCATGTCCTCTTCGATGATCGGCTCATAGGTGGGAATCTCGGCTTCCCAGAGGGCGAAAGCCTGGGCCCCAATCCGCGATTCGATCTTGTCGCGGAGGGGATGATTGACGAGCAGTCGCTTGATACTGATATCGAGCTCTGTCAGCTGGGGTGTGAGTTGATCACAGTGCTCCCGGGCCTGCTTGTACTCGGCGTTAGCGGTGTCCTGGTGAAATCGCAGGTGGGTCAGTGAGATCCAGCAGCCATGTTCTCGCCGCAAGGCATCCCAGCGATTCATTACCTCGACCGCGGTTGCTTCGTCTTGTGCTGCCTGAAGTTCCTCGCGGAACTGGGAATACCGGTCACGCAGCTGGTCCATTTCAGGAGCAGCCTGTTCGATTTCGCTGAACTGGATAGAGCCCATGGCAGAGTTTTCCGGGCAGGGTTAGAGGGCACCGATCCTTGCAACCAGGTCTGCCGTCCGGCAGCTGTATCCCCACTCGTTGTCGTACCAGCTGACGACCTTGGCCAGTCGGCCCCTGTCACCGAGTACCTGTGTGAAGTCGGCGGCAAAGATCGAGCTGTGAGGGTCGTCGATGATATCGCTCGAGACCAGGGGGTCGGTCGCAAAAAAGAGGATTCCCTTGAGCGGGCCCTCGGCAGCAATCCGGATTGCCTCGTTGATCTGCTCGACCGTGACATCCGTTGCGAGGTTTACTGTGAGGTCGACCACGCTCCCGGTGGCGACCGGAACACGCATGGCGATGCCGGTCAGTTTCCCGTCCAGTTCCGGGATCACCAGGCCGACTGCCTTTGCCGCACCGGTGGATGTTGGAATGATGTTCTGTGCACCACCCCGGGCACGGTACAGGTCCGGGTGGGGCATGTCCTGCATTCGCTGGTCGTTGGTGTAGGCATGCACGGTGGTCATCAAGCCCGATTCAATGCCAAACGATTCGTGCAGGACCTTGGCGACCGGTGCCAGGCAGTTGGTGGTGCAACTGGCATTGGAGACACATTTCATCTCGCTGCTGAGCTTGTCATCATTGACGCCAAGCACGCAGGTCAGGTCGGCGCCGTCCTTTGCCGGGGCACTCAGGATGACCCGGCCAGCTCCCGCCTGCAGGTGCGTGTCATAGCCCGCTCGCTCATCGGTTGAGCGGGACGTGAAAATGCCAGTGCTCTCAATCACCACGTCCACGTTCATCTCGCCCCAGGGCAGATCTGCCGGATTGCGTTCCGAGAGCGCGCGAATGGAGGTTCCGTTGACAACCAGGTTGTCGTCGTCGTAATCGACCTGGCCGTCAAATCGCCCATGGATGCTGTCGTACTTGAGCAGCGTGGCGAGGGTGCGGTTGTCGGTTAAATCGTTGACCGCAACCACTTCAAACTCGTCCCCGCGCTGGATCAAGTTGCGAAATGTCAGACGACCAATGCGGCCGAAACCGTTAATGGCAACTCGAATCGCCACAGTTATTCTCCTTGAAAAGAAATTTAGTTTTTTCCCGCGTGCTGGATACGGATCACAGGCTTCTGCTGTCAGCGTCGAGGGAAAAGTGATCCTCCAGGTGCCTTCAACCGGACGATGCTCACCAACCAGGCAGCAGTGATGTGCAAGGGAAACGATTATAATGTTGGTTTTCTGGAGCGGCAACCGCGAGGGGAACCAGTTATGGAGCATCGTCCCGCCTGGCAATTACCTCCCGGTATCTCCCGGGGCACCTGGGATTACCTCCAATCGGAACTGGTTGCCGGGGATTATGACGATTACTTTTCCCAGAGTGCGCTCTTTGAAATTGATCAACAGCTGGTCGATGAAGTCTGCAGTGGATCCCCGGAAGATGTCGTGATTGACCTGGGTTGCGGTACTGGCAGGCACCTGTTGCCCCTGGCGGCGAGAGGAATCAAGGCGGTGGGCGTTGATCTTTCCTGGCACATGCTGGGAGTGCTTCGAGACAAGGCTCGTCAGCAGGAGACGAAAGTGGGTTGCCTGCGATGCAACCTGGTGGAGTTGGATGCGCTGGCAGACCAGGTGGCGAAATATGCCCTCTGCATGTTCAGTACGCTGGGCATGATCCGGGGGCAACGTTATCGCCGGCAGTTCCTGTCCCATGCCCATCGAATCTTGCAGCCGGGAGGATGCCTGCTCCTGCATGTACACAATTACTGGTACCACCTGTACGATCCGGGAGGGCCTCGCTGGATGCTGTCGAATGCGCTGGCCAGTTGCTGCCGACAGAATGTGGAGCGAGGGGACCGGGAGTTTTTCTACCGCGGGGTGCCACGGATGTTCCTGCATTCTTATCGGAAAAGCGAGTTGCGAAGTGACCTGCTCAAGGCAGGATTTACGATAGAGCGGCTTATTCCGCTCTCGCCACGGGGAGAAAAACCGCTCGGGATGCCTTGGTTGATGCCAGGCCTCAGGGCGATAGGCTGGCTTGCTGTCGCTCGACGTGCGGCAGCCTCGGACTAGCCTGCAGGTTTCTTTTCGGCCGGCTTTTCTTCGTCAGGTTTCTTTTCGCCAGGGTCTTCTTCCGGCTTATCCTTGTCTTTACCCACGGGGCGTTTGCTTTCACTCTTGTCCTCGAAAGGCTCGGCTGCTGCAATATCCAGCCGGTTGGCTTGTGCTCTTCCCAGTGCTTTTTGTGGGGTGGGATACCAGGCGTCAAGCGTGACCGAGTCTCCGACACGGCACAACTGGAATCCGTTGATCGCCACACTGATGGTACACTTCTCGGACACCGGTACACGCAGCGCCGCGCCTCCCGCGTTGACGTAAAGGACACCATCGCGGATGCCTCTCAGTTGGCCAGCAACGTCAAAACGCGCTGTTGCTTTCTGGGGTTTGGGCTTCGCCCCGGCGGGCTTCTCATCGTCAAAGAGATTTCCCGCGTTGCCGCCAGCTGCCCGGTAAGCACCCAGCGGATCTTCCTTGGAAGGAATGAAAATCTGCATCTGGTTGATTGCCTGCTGTCCAATCCCCTTTTCATCAAAGGTGGCTGTAAACTTGACAAACATCCCGGGTTTGAGCCAGCTGGGTTTCGCGGAACCGGTAACAACAATCTTGAGATGATCGATGTAGTAATTACCGTTCTTTTCCTGCTTTACCGGAACAGCGACGATCCACTTTGCACCATCTTCCATTTTGACCTGGATGAGTCCTTGCGGATTGATCGCCAGGATGGTCGCTTTGCCCGAGAGTTTGCTCTTGGGTATCTGGTTAGCATTCTGTGCGAAGGCACCGGTGGTCCAGAGCAATACCAGTAGCAGTGGCAGGCTCCTGCGGCACTTGGGGTAATGAAGTGAGGGCATGGAGGGACTCCCTGTTCATAAGGGGCCAGGGTCTGTTGGGGGCTGGTGAAACGGTCTTCCAACCGGCACACTAGCCTACAAGATTACCCCGCGTTTTGGACTGACGCCAGTCAAATCTTACGCGGTCAGGAAGAGACGGCAACAGGTAAACTCTTCCGGACAGGTGGTTTGAGAGCGCTCTTAGCCTCTGTTTTTTGTTGCCCCAAAGGACGAATCGCGTGGCAGGAAAGACCAATTTATGAATGGCCTGATCACGGTAACAGAATTCATGGGCCGCAAGTCTGCTGGTCAGAAAATCTG